>JACQTY010000008.1 GCA_016210545.1 Chloroflexota bacterium | reverse complement strand
TTTTAGTACTTGGCAGGTAGCCGCCTTCGATAAAGCTCAGGGATTTAATTTCTAGGAGGTTGAAATGGTTGGGAACTGTGTGCGTATTAAAGAAACTGTTTTGGACAAAACGTGTGCTGTCGTATTAACTCTGGTTGCGGTCCTGTGGGTTGCCGGCTCCGCTAATGCAGAGTTGGTCGCCTACTTCCCCTTTGACAATGCGGCCAATTTGGGCATGAACGCGATAACCGGCGAGGATCTGACCGCGGAGGGAAGCCCAACCTATGAGCCAGCGGGTAAGTTTGGCGGGGCGGTGAACCTGGATGGCCCCGCTGACGGCGACATGCTGGTGTTCAATGGCGGCGTGGGCGTGCCGGCAGGAGTTCCTGTAGGGGGCAGTTCTTATTCACTCACGGCCTGGATACAATGTGACAGCGTTGAGGTTGGTTTTGGCAAGCCCGGCATCATGAGCTGGGGCATTCATGCAGACCCCCCCGCCTATAGCGTGAACGTCCTGTCGCTGGTAAATGGCGGCCCTCCGATCATCGGCGTGGAAAACTGGTGGGTGGCGAACGATATCGGGGCTCAAGTTCAGGGTTTCAATCCGCTTCAGGGTTGGCATCTGATTGCCGCAACATATGATGCAATCACCCAATACCGGGCGATTTATTTTGATGACGCGATAGTTGCATGGCGCAATCCGCCCATTACCCCACCGAACTTTGCCGCCGCCAACTTCCGCGTCGGCAGTGGGGACACCTTTCTTGAACCGCAGCAGCGCTGGGATGGCCGGTTGGATGATGTGGCGGTCTTCGACCATGCGATTTCTGCCGATGACGTTGCCTTTTTGTGGAACGATGGTTTCGGTCGTCCCGTTGCTGCGCTAAGCTCCCCCGTGGTCAATGAGTCCCAGAACGTTACGTTCACAGTAGGAAACTGTCAAGTGGAGCTGAGCTGGGATGCTCCCGTCCCCACTGAGGGAGTAACGGTCACTGGCTACAACGTCTACCGCACCCAGCCAGGGCCGATAGAAAAGCTAACCGCCACCCCCGAGACCGGACTCCAGTACACCGCTCAAGGCCTTCAACGTGGAATTCAATATTGCTTTGTGGTCAAGGCGTTGGGAGATAACGGCTTGGAAAGCAAGAAATCCACCGAGGCTTGCGCCAGCGCTCAATGCGAACTTATTCCGGTCGCCTACTTCCCCTTTGACAATGCGGCCAATTTGGGCCTTAACGCGATAACGGGCGATGATCTGGCCGCGGAGGGAAGCCCAACCTATGAGCCAGCGGGTAAGTTTGGCGGAGCGGTGAACCTGGATGGCCCCGCTGACGGCGACATGCTGGTGTTCAATGGGGGCGCGGGCGTGCCGGCAGGAGTTCCTGTAGGGGACAGTTCTTATTCGCTAACTGTCTGGATTCAATGTGACAGCGTTGAGGTTGGATTTGGCAAGCCCGGCATCATGAGCTGGGGCATTCATGCAGACCCCCCCGCCTCTAGTGTGAACGTCCTGTCGCTGGTGAATGGCGGCCCCCCGATCATCGGCGTGGAAAACTGGTGGGTGGCGAACGATATCGGGGCTCAAGTTCAGGGTTTCAATCCGCTTCAGGGTTGGCATCTGATTGCCACAACATATGATGCAATCACCCGACATCAGGTGATTTATTTTGATGGTACGGTAGCTGCTGAGCGCAACGCGCCCGCCCCACCAAACTTTGCTGCCGCCAACTTCCGCGTCGGCAGTGGGAGCACCTTTCTTGACCCGCAGCAGCGCTGGGATGGCCGGTTGGATGATGTGGCGGTCTTCAATCATGCGATTTCTGCCGATGACGTTGCCTTTTTGTGGAACGATGGTTTCGGTCGTCCCGTTAATACGCCAAGGCCCCCCGTGGTCAATGAGCCCCAGAACGTTACGTTCACAGTAGGGAACTGTCAAGTGGAGCTGAGCTGGGATGCTCCCGTCCCCGCTGAGGGAGTAACGGTCACTGGCTACAACGTCTATCGCACCCAGCCAGGGCCGGTAGAAAAGCTAACCGCCACTCCCGAAAACGGACTCCAGTACACCGCTCAAGGCCTTCAACATGGAATTCAATCTTGCTTTGTGGTCAAGGCGGTGGGAGATAACGGCCTGGAAAGCAAGGAATCCACCGAGGCTTGCGCCAGCGCTCAATGCGAACTTCTTCCAAAGTTGGTCGCCTACTTCCCCTTCGACAATGAGGCCAATATGGGCCTGAACGTGATAACCGGCGATGATCTGGCCGCGGAGGGAAGCCCAACCTATGAGCCAGCGGGTAAGTTTGGCGGAGCGGTGAACCTGGATGGCCCCGCTGACGGCGACATGCTGGTGTTCAATGG
>JACQTY010000255.1 GCA_016210545.1 Chloroflexota bacterium | reverse complement strand
GGTTAAGGCGCTCTTGATTGCAAAGCGTTCTTGAGACGTCACACGACGTTTCACCCCCTCTCCGTTAATGGAGAAGGGGGTGAGGTCTCGTCATCCCGGCCAGTACAGCCGCCGGGCTTCTTGCTCCAGCTCACTACGGAAATCGGGGTGGGCCACTGCTATAAGCTCCTGCGTACGCTGGCGGAGCGTCTTGCCCTTCAGCCGGGCGATGCCGTACTCGGTTACGACGTAGTCCGCCATGTTCCGTTGAACGGTCACCACTGTGCCCTGGGGCAGCGTCGGCACGATCCGCGACACCTTGCCGCCCTGCGCCGTGGACGGTATCACCGTGATGGACCGCCCGCCCCGCGACAGCCAGGCGCCGAATACGAAGACTATCTGTCCTCCAGCCACGGCCATGAGCCTGTGGCCCAGCGTCTCGGCAGCGATCTGCCCTGTCAAGTCTATCATCAATGCCTGGTTGATGGCTACCATGTTATCGTGGGCGGCGATCACCCGGATATCCTCCAGGTAGTCGACCTCCACCACGTGGAACAGCGGGTTGTTGTTCGCCCACTCCATCTCCTCGCGGGTGCTGCCCCCCAGGGCCGCCACCACTGCCTTGCCCGGGTTCAGCGTCTTGCGTTTGCCGTTGATGACCCCGTCCCTTACCAGACTGATAATCCCCGAGGGTGTGGCCTCCGAATGATAACCCAGGTCGCTCTTGCCGTTCAGTAGTCCCTGGCGCACCAGCGGCTCGGTAGTCCGGCCAACGCCGATCTGGATGGTGTCGCCGTCCCTGATGAGCTGCGAAACGTTCTCGGCGATGCGCTTCACATAAGGCTCGGGCTCCTTGATCTTGCGCCCGGCCAGCGACCCCTGTCCCGGCGCCCCGCCGGAGCTGACATGGTCCACGAAGTAGGCTATCTCTGAGACGTGGATGAAGTTGTCGCCGAAGGTACGGATGAGGTTCTTGTTGACCTCGGCGACGGCCAGTTTAGCCTGCCTTACGCGCCGCTTCTTGTCCCAGAGGGAGGCGCCGAAGCTACAAAAGCCGTTGTCGTCGGGTTCGGAGACCTCCACAAAGACCACGTCGGGCGACCTGGCCCCGTCGACCTCGCGAAACGGTATAAGGGTGCCCGTGTTGAAGTCTATGAGGCGGCCATCGATGCCCGGCTGGGCAGTGGCCGAGGCCTGCATAACCGTGATCCGGAATGAGTCCTGCCATCCCGGCTTGTACCAGCCGAAATCATAGGTCGGGGCGGTGACCAGGAGTTCGACGTCCTTCAGTTGGGCCCGGCGCGCCGCCAGGGCGTGTCCCAGGGCGAAAGCCTCCCGTCCGCCGGGGAAGACAACGCGGTCGCCGGACCTGACGAACCGAGCGGCCTGTTCCGCGGTTATGAATTTGCGCTGGTAGTCCTCTCGCCAGTCCATGGTTTGCTCCGAAAATGACCCCGACAGAATGTAGTTGCCCGATTTATCGGGCAGGGTTTGCCCAATGAATTGGGCGACTACGGGCTCGCTATCCTGGCGGGGGCTGCAAAAAGCCCCTACTATTTTTAGCATAGTTGAAATGGGGAGTCAAATAGGGGGATAGGGGTGGTGCGGAAGCTCCCTCGCCCTTTGGCGAGACCACCGAAAAAGAGCTGCAGGACGTCTCTTGCGGGGGGTCTGGGGAAACGGAAGGAATCGCCGCGGGCGACGTGAGGTGCACAAGGTGACGGTACGGGGGTATGACATCAATAAAGTGGAGTACCCTCATGGAAATGACGTACAGCGCAAGCATTGCGTCAACGACCATCAGCCCGGGGCAGAGGAAACGCTGACAAGACTCGGGCGGGGAAAGCCGGCACAGTTCACCAGTGAACGTCAGTCCGGAGTTTGAAGAATAGCCCGAGGGCAGGGCCTACCCCTTCAGCCTCCACGGCAGGCCGGCCACCATCAGGATGACCTCGGTGGCGCTGCGGGCGACGCTCTGGTTGGCCAGCCCCAACAGGTCTCGATAGATGCGGCCCAGCGGGTTGTCCGGCACCAGGCCCATGCCCACCTCGTTGCTGACTACGATAAAGCTGGCATTGAGCCGGGCCGTGGCCTCCAGGAGTTGCTGCATCTCCGTCGTTACGCTCTTCTCGGCTCTGGCAACGTCCATGTCCCCCGGGGGGGTGGGGCTGCACGACTGCACCAGGATGTTGGAGACCAGCAGGCTAAGGCAGTCGACTATCACCGCTCCTTCGCTGCGGAATGCCCGGGTCAGCGCCGGGCCAACGCCCAGAGGCGCCTCCAGAGTGCGCCAATTTGGAGGGCGGGAGCGGCGGTGGTCCCCGATGCGCCGGCGCATTTCGTCGTCGCCAGGCTCGGCAGTAGCTACAAAGAGGACGTTCTCAGCCCGTTGGGACGCCAGCTCCACGGCAAGCTGGCTCTTGCCGCTGCGGGTACCGCCAAGAATAAACGTCAGTTTCCCGTCCATATCACGGCCGGTCCTGCCCGGGGGCGCGGTGCGGCGTGCCCTTACCCGTACTGTCCTGGCTGGTGGACGGGCCAGGCCTCAAAGTGAAGGATGATATAGTCCCCAAATGCGAGGTGTCGTTAAGCGAGATGAGCATGCTAAGCCTGTCCTCTGGCTTCAGCCCGACAGGGTGGGTCTCCAGGGCGCTCAACGAGGCGTAGTCCAACTGGAACTGCCACCAGTGCTGCCAGGGAATGCCTAGCAGGTGGCAAAGGAGCATGCGCATCGAGCCCAGGTGGGCCGCCAGCACCAGCGTCTCGTTCTCCTTGTGTTGTTGCAGCCGTACGGCGAAGCTCTGGACCCGCCTGGCAAAGTCCTGCACCTTCTCGCCGCCCGGGTACTGGAGGTCGGGGCTGCGGGACAGCCACATGCGCGCCACCTGGGGGAAACGCTTTTCGACCTGCTGAAAGGTCAGGTCCTCGCACTGGCCGAAGTCCATCTCCCTCATCTCCGGGCAGGCAACGACGTCGACGCGGTGGGGCGCCGCCACCGCCTCGGCGGTAGCCCACGCCCGCTGCAGGTCGCTGGAATATATGGTATTGAGGGGCATGGCCATCAGGCGTTGCCCCAGCCGGTCTATCTGGCGAAGCCCCTCGGGATTAAGCGGCTCGTCGGAGCTCCCGCACAGATGCCGGGTGCGGCCCATCTCGGTCTCACCGTGACGCACTAAGAGCAGTTTGGCCAATTAGCAACCCCCAAACGGAATGAAATTCTAAGCACCAGGCACGAAATCCCAAACAAGGCTCAAGAAGGAAAACTGGTCCGGACGTTTAGGACCTTGGCGCTTTGGACTCACTTGGGATTTGGGTATTGGGATTTGGGATTTGTCTTCAGGCATTTCGCCTGAAAACGATGTGCTTTTGCCACTTCTCGGACGGGCTGGGGAAATCGGAGCGGTAGTGGGCGCCACGGCTTTCCTCTCTCAATAGAGCTGCTTCGGCCATGAGGCGGCCGGCCAGCACCAGGCTCCTCATTTCATACGAAGGCCGGTCCGTCACCTTGCCCAGCGCCTTTTCCCAGGCGCCGAGGGTGAGAGCGGCTTCCCTGAGTCCCTCCCCCGAACGCAGTATGCCCACCCTGTCCCAGTGCAAGGACTGAAGGGCGGACAGGCTCGGCGGCGGGTAACTCCCTCGACCGGAACGTTGCGGAAGGGCGCATGTGATGTCCGATGCCCTCTGGCTGGGAACCGGGATGGGCTGGGCCTCCTCTCTGAGTTGCGTGGAGCGATGGACGATGCGTTTGGCAAAGACGACCACCTCCAGCAGGGAGTTGCTGGCCAGACGGTTAGCGCCGTGCACACCGGTGGACGAGACCTCCCCAGCGGCGAATAGCCCGGCGATGTTGGTTTCACCCCAGACGTTCGTCCTGACTCCCCCCATCATGTAGTGGGCGGCCGGCGCTACCGGAATCGGGTTTCGAGTTAAGTCGACGCCATGCTCCAGACAGAACCGGTATATCTGCGGGAAGCGGGAGACGATGGTGCGGGCGGGTATGTGGGTTACGTCCAGGTATACCCTATCGGTCTGAGTTTGGCGCATCTCGGCGACGATGGACCTCGCTACAATGTCCCTGGGGGCGAGGTCGGCATCAGGGGTGTATCTGGACATGAACCGTTCTCCGGCCTTGTTGCGCAGCACCCCACCCTCACCCCTCACCGCTTCCGAGATAAGGAAGACGGGCGCGCCTGGCAACCGCAGGGCCGTGGGGTGGAACTGGAAGAACTCCATATCGGTGACCTCAGCTCCTGCGAGGTAGGCCAGGACCACGCCATCGCCGGTGGCGATGTCGGGGTTAGTGGTGTATTTGAAGAGGCGACCGCCGCCGCCGGTGGCCAGGATAACCGCATTGGCCTCGAACTCCTCCGCTACCCCTGTCCGACAGTCGAGGGCGCGGACGCCCTGCACCCGGCCGTCCTTGACCAGGATGTCTGTCGCCAGGAAGAATTCCAGGATACGGACTTTGGCCTGACGGGCCATGCGGCTCAACGCCCGCTCGATGTGCTCGCCCGTAGCGTCGCCCCCGGCGTGGAGGATACGGGGGAGGCTATGGGCGGCCTCTTTGGTAAGGGCCACCTCCCCCTCCTGGGTATCGAAGTCGACGCCGAAGTAGATGAGGTCCCGTATGCGTTCCGGGGCCTCCTCCACCAGGATATGGACCGCCTCCTCGTCGCAAAGCCCGGCGCCAGCGGCGATGGTGTCCTGGAAGTGGAGCTCCGGCGAGTCGCCCGGGCCGATGGCGGCGGCGATGCCGCCCTGGGCATACTTGGTGTTGCACTCGTCGATGCTGGCCTTGGTGAGGACGAGCACGGTACCCTTCTCACGGGCCAGGAGTGCGGTGTACAGCCCGGCTATTCCGGAGCCGATAATGATGTAATCGTATTGCGTTGTTATTTCTCCTGCATCTATCCCTGGATTAGCGAAAGGTTCTTGACAGGCAGCCCCTCGGCCTCCAAACGGGCCAAATCTATAATCTTGCTGGCATGGTCAATGTCGATGCCGACGGGCCGTCCTTCTGAGTCAAAGTCAAGGACTATGTCCCGAGCCACCTCGCGACTGTCAACACTCGGCCTTTGGGAAAGCTCGATGTACAGGGAATCAGTCTCCGAGTAGTAGTGGAACTTCACGGCCCCACCTCCTTGAAATCGCGGTCTGGAAAAGCATTGTGAACCGTCTCTCCATCCTCCAATGTTACCACGCGAATGTACTTGCCCAACTGTGGCACAAAAACCCAATATCGCACGCGGCCATCCGGCTGAACCTCGCGGTGCGCCGGTTGCCTTAATGCTTGTTCACACCACTCGCTCTGAATGTAAGGACGTTTGCGCAAGACCTGTTCATCGAAATAGCGAGTCGCCTTCACTTGGTAGCAGATGTCCCTGGGGCGGCAAGCTTCTTAAGGGTTGCGCCGTGGCGGGCATTGACCTTCACCAGTGCCTTCTTTACCCTCTCCTCTCGCCCGGCGTCTTGCACTGGGGAGATTATGAGGTTTCTACCGTCGGTTACTATCTCCAGCGGGGTATCCATACCTATTTTCAAGAGTTCCAGTATCGCCTTGTCTATGATCAATGCGGCGCTATTGCCGTGTGTCGTCAGAGTCTTTATCATGATGGTCTCCTGCGGTACTACATCGTGATTACAATGTAGCACTAATAAGAAGGTCAGTCAAGCAAACTGCCTTTGCCGCGAAGGAGGTTCTGCTGAGAGGCCAACGGGGCGGCAATTAAACGCAGCTTTGGCAAATCCATCGTTAGCAATTCAGTACGTGCAGCAGCCATTAGACAACTTCCTTGATTTTCAACTCTAGCCCTTCAACAACAGGCAGGGAAAGATTGTCATGCACCTTGAGAAGGATCCACTCCTCCACGACTTCTTCCAATTCGTCGCGGCATGCCTCCAGCGTTGGCGCATTAGCATACACACCCTGGAACCCGGGAATCTCTCCATAGAAGGTGCCGTCGTCTGATAGTATTTCGTACTTTGCTTTGCGCATGGCTGCCCGGATATAGTTGGTTAGCATGTTGGACTCCTTCGGAAGCGCTCATGTCGGACGACGTGCCTAGGGGCTTTTCAAGCATTCGTCGTGGTTGTCCACGTTCCGCATGACCAGCAAATCGCCCCGTCGTTCGAAGGTCATACGATATTTGGCGTCCACGTAGGCTTCAAAAACGCCCTTGGCTCCTTCTACCGGGTGACTGCGCAGTCCAGGATGCCTGAAATCCACTTCGAGGAACCCGAGCGCCTTGTCCACTTTGCCCTGTATGGTTGCAGGCAAACGCTCATACTGCTTGGCGAAACGTTCAGTAAACCGGATGGGCATCGGCAGCTAGGCCCGCCGTGTGGGATCAGCTCGCTTCTTGGACCGCTTGTGTAGGTAAGCGATGGCCTCCCGGGCGCTTTCAAAGTGGTGAACGCGTCCGGCGGCTATGTCTTCTTCGGCCTCTTTCTCGCCCTCCTGCCAGCGTTTGGTCCAGAACCACGCCTGCTGCTTGTCCACCAGCTTCTTTACCCGCAGCAGCACCTCTCCGTTCCTGACCCGGACATCGAGGAAGTCGCCCTCCTCTATATTCAGTGCCCGCCGAACAGATAGCGGCAGAGTGACCTGGGCCTTTTTGCGCACCTGTACCAGTTCAGACATGTTCAAGCTCCTGGGATTCCAACTTTCTTACATTCTCACTTTACCACCGCGGCAGTAGGGTTTCAAGTGTACGTTGATCTGCCACTAGGCCGACGATTGGACAAGTAGACCATGGCACGCGAGTTGGGCTGGTTTACGCGCGTGTCACCTAACCGCACCAGCCGATTTTCTACGCTACCGCCAGCATCCGCTCCACGGCCCGCAGCGCCCGCAGGCGCACATCCTCGGGGATGACGATGCGGTTGCGCTGCTCCTCCATGGTCTTGAGCACTGCCTCCAGCTTGGTCCGTTTCATGTTGGGGCAGACCAGGGCATTCGAGGCTATGTAGAACGTCTTGTTGGGCGCCTCCGACTTCAGCCGGTGGAGCAGTCCCTCTTCGGTGGCAATGACGAAGCTCTGCGCCGGGCTTTCCCTGGCATATTTGATCATCTGCGAGGTGCTGAGCACGGCATCGGCCTGTTCCACCACATCGGGCACGCACTCGGGGTGGACGAGGACGACCGCCTCAGGGTGGGCCTCTTTAGCCCGGAGCAACTGCTCGGCTTGCAGGCGCTTGTGCGTTATGCAGAACCCGGGGTACAGGATCATCTTCTTCTTGGTCTTGGTGGAGATGTAGTGGCCCAGGTTCTGGTCGGGGACGAATAGTATCTCCTCGTTGGGCAGCGACTCCACAATCTTCACGGCGTTGGCCGAGGTGCAGCAGATATCGCACTCGGCCTTCACGGCCGCGGTGGTATTAACGTAGCACACTACCCCTGCCTTTGGATACCTTTCCTTCCATTCTCTCAGGTCGGCGGCATCTATCATGTCGGCCATTGGGCAGCCGGCGGTGCCCTCGGCCAGCAGCACGGGACGGGTGGGGTTGAGGATGGCCGCCGTCTCCGCCATGAAGTGGACGCCGCAGAAGATTATCTCCTTAGCGTCGACTACCTCCTTGGCCTTGCGCGACAGCTCCAGCGAATCGCCGACGAAGTCAGCGATGTCCTGCACCTCGGGCCGTTGGTAGTTGTGGGCCACGATGACAGCCTTGAGTTTCCTCTTTAGCTCCAGGATCCTGGCCTGAAGCTCGGCTATTTCCTCCCGGGTATGGGCAGAAGTAACAACCATATCGGGCCTCCTCCACGCGCGTGGCAGGGTGACTCAAGCCGAACTCAAGTCCGCTTCACACCGTTCCAGATACCGGCCGGTCACCCGATCCGAGGGGCGATGCAAGGGCGAATCCTCCGCCCCGATTTACCCGACACGCCGGGTAAATCGGGGCGCCCTCTTTACTAAAGGGGGCGTAGGGGGGATTCCACTTCCTACGACAGGCGTCCCCCGTTTGCTTCAGCGCTGCGCTAATCCCTCCAGCCACCATGGGCCGGCCCTATCTATCTTAACCTGGGCTAACTGCCCTGCGCGGTCTACAGGATCAGAAAAGAAAACAAGTTTATCCGTCCGGGTGCGCCCCTGCCACCTCCCCTTCTCCTTGCCCTCGACCAGCACCTCTACGGCTTGACCAACGAGCCGGGTATTGATCCCCTGGGCTATCTCCGCCTGGGCTGCCTCGACCAGCCGCTTGCGGTCCCGTTTGATGGGGGAGCGCACAGCGTCCTTCAGATGGCGGGTAGCCCAGGTGCCAGGACGGCGGGAATAGGCAGCCACATGTACCGCATCGAACCTGATCTCTTTCACCAGGTCCAAGGTGTGCCGGAACTGCTCATCGCTCTCCCCCGGGAAGCCAACGATGACGTCTGTGGTCAAGGCCACCCCCGGAATGACGGAACGAATACGATCGATCAGCTTGCGGTAGTCTCCAACCCTGTATCCGCGCCGCATTGCCTTCAGGACCTCGTCGTCCCCGGCCTGGACGGGCAGATTGATGTGCTCGCAGGCCTTGTCCAGGCTGGCCACCGCTTCGATGATCCTGCCGCTCATGTGGTTGGGGTGAGAGGTGAGAAAGCGCAGGCGTACCAGGCCATCGATCCCGTTCAGTTCGGTGAGCAGGTCGGCCAGGTCTGGCTTTTCGGGCAGGTCGTGGCCGTAGGCATCCACCTTCTGCCCCAGGAGGGTCACCTCTTTCACCCCGCGCCGCACCAGTTCCCTGACCTCGCAGGCGATATCGGCTATGGGACGGCTCTTCTCGCGACCCCTGCGGAACGGCACAATACAATAGGTGCAGAAGCTATCGCAGCCCTGGATAACGGGCACGAAAGCTGTAGGAAACCGGACGGCCAAAACAGGCGCCTCTCGTTCAGGCAGCGCGCCCCTCGTAGACAGCCATTCCTCCAGGTTGCCGAGGGCCTGCGGGCCGAAGAACACATCCACATGGGGGAACCGCTGCTTCAGCTCAGCCGCGTTGGAGTCCACCAGGCACCCCGTAAGGCCGA
Source organism: Chloroflexota bacterium (assembly GCA_016210545.1). Lineage (GTDB taxonomy): Bacteria > Chloroflexota > Dehalococcoidia > JACVQG01 > JACVQG01 > JACVQG01. The sequence goes on along the minus strand of JACQTY010000255.1, from coordinate 18,653 downwards.
TGGCCACCTTCGGGTTAGCCTCCTTGACGGCCTTCAGGCAGTCCAGTTGATGGGTGACCCGGTCCTCGGCGCTCTGGCGCACCACGCAGCTATTGAGCAGCACCAGGTCGGCCGCCTCCGGGCTTGCCGCGGGCTTGTAGCCCATCCCATCCAGGTAGGCGGCCAGGCGCTCCGAGTCTGCCCGGTTCATCTGGCAGCCGATAGTCCACAGGTAATAGTGAGCCATATCACAAGACCCCTGAATACAAAACAAGCCCCGATAAGGGGCATGTTGTACGACTTTACGTTGAGATGGCGGAGGGAATGGGATTCGAACCCATGACCCACCTTTCGGCGGGCAACCGCTTAGCAGGCGGCCGCACTAGACCTCTATGCGATCCCTCCGTGGCCAAAGTTAATATAGCATGAAAGCGGCTAGGCTTTCAAGGTTCGTGGGCGCCTGCAAACAGGGACGACTGCGCACGACCCCCACCAACCGGGGCCGGGTCGGGTTTCCTAACCCGACCCGCACATCCTCTAGCCTGAGTGGCTCAGAGGAAGAAGAAAACGGTAGCAATGAGCAGGTAGACGGCCACGAGCTGCACCCCCTCCACCCAGTGGCACAGGCCGTCGGGGCTCATGGCATTGGCGATGATGGCCGTGATCATGACGGCTGCCAGCTCGAAGGGCGTGAATACCAGGTTGAGCGGGGTCCCCGGGAAGTAGTGGCTCAACAGGACGAGGACGGGCACAACGAACAGGGCTATCTGAGTGGCCGAGTTCATCCCGATTTCCATGGATAGGGTCATGTTGTCCTTGCGGGCAAAGCTAATGGCGCTGAGGTGCTCCGGGATATTGGTCAGCAGGGCGATTACGACGAGACCGATGAACGTTTCGGTAAGCCCGGTCCTCTGGATCAGAGGTTCGATAGTGCCGACCAGCAGATTGGCCTCGTACCCCGCCAGCACCGTCGAGACCAGGAGCATGACGACAGCCGCGCGGGGCGACCTTCCGTGGCGTACCCCGCGCTCCACGACAAAGAGGTGTCGGTGCGTCACCAGCATGTAGAGGAGGCTAAAGCCGTAGATAACCCCCAGGACGACGGATACAGCCTGGCTCATGACTTCGGCGGGCTGGTGCTGGATCATGCTGTACAGCGAGGGCATGGCCAGCCCCACTACCACGATGATGAGCATTGTCGACGACAGGCCGGCAGCGTTCTTGTTGAACTTCTGTTCCTTGTACTTGGCGCCGCCGAAGATCATGGCCAGGCCGACAAGCAGCAGTACGTTGATGATGATGGACCCCACTATGGACGCCTTGACCATCTCTACCAGTCCCTGCCTGAGAGCGAAGATGGCGATAAAGAACTCGACGGCGTTGCCGAAGGTGGCATTGAACAGGGCGGACACGGTGCTGGATACCCGGGTGGCGATAATTCCGGTGGTAGCGGCCATGATATGCGTCAGGGCCACCAGGGCCAGGACTGCGCTAATGAACACCAACATGGGACTGGCGTGCAGATAGTGCAGGGCGGCAGAGATGGGGACAAAGACCAGGAGGATATCAATGGGGTGAAGCCCTTGCGGGGACCGCAGCTTTAGCATAAGTGGGAAGCCCTCTCAGGATTACATTATAGCAGTCTGCGGGTGTGGGGAACGGGGGTTTGGCAATTGATTTGCGTGTTGCGCGCCTCGCACCACCACACTATCGGCATCTGGCGGAGACCTTCCGATGGGATTATAATGGGTGGCAATGGAAACCAAGCGCTTCAGCGATTATATCCACCAAATACAGGAAAATCTGTCTTCAGGTAAGGCGACGGAGCCATCGTATTATCCGGCGTTGCAGAAGCTATTTGAGGGCCTAGGAACGGGTCTTCAGGCCCCGGAGGGGCAAACTCATCAGGAGACGACGCGCCGTCCCAACCTGAACCCGGCTTTCGTTGCGGAGGTGGAGAGGCGGTTGGGGGTAAGGGTTACGACCTCACCCCCTAACCCCCTCTCCGATTTCGGAGAGGGGGGAAAGGCAGGGGCAGACCCTCTATCCGTCTCTGTGGACGGAGAGAGGGAACAAGGGGCGGAAGTCCCCGAACGTCATTGGCGCACTGACTCTGCCCTGTGGGACAAGCTCAAGCCCGTGGCCCGCCAGATGCGCAGTGAGCCAACCAAGGCGGAGGATGTCGTGTGGCAGCGGCTCCGCAACGGGCAACTTTCGGGATTCAGGTTCCGGCGGCAACACAGTATTGAACGCTTCATCGTCGACTTCTATTGCGCCGAGGCCAGGCTGGTAGTGGAGGCAGATGGTCCCGTCCATGATTATCAACAGTTAGACGACCGACTCCGCCAGGAATTCCTGGAGAGCCAGGGCCTGCGGGTACTCCGCTTTTCTAATGATGCTGTTCTTTACAACACGGCGCAAGTCCTACAGCAAATCGAGAGCGCGTTGACCTCTTCCCCCTCTCCGATTTCGGAGAGGGGGCCAGGCGCCGTCCTGAGCTTGCCGAAGGAGGGTGAGGTTTCGCTCTCAGGGGGTGAGGTAACCCCGGAAGACATCTTCAACTATGCCTACGCTGTTTTTCACTCCCCCACCTACCGCACACGCTATGCTGAGTTATTGAAGACGGATTTCCCCCGTTTGCCGCTGACTTCAGACAAGGTGCTTTTCGCCGCTTTGTCCGCCAAAGGGCAACAATTGGTGTCCTTGCATCTTCTGACATCTCCTCTCCTGCAAAGCCCGGTTACGAAATATCCCACTGCCGGCTCCAGCACCGTGGAAAAAGTGGCCTACGTTGATTCCGCAGAAAGAGTACACATCAACAAGAGTCAGTATTTTGAGGGCGTTCCCCGGGGCGTATGGGATTTCCAGATAGGCGGGTACCAGGTCTGCGAGAAATGGCTCAAGGACCGCAAGGGGCGCAAGCTGTCGCTGGAGGACATAGAGCACTACCAGAAGGTCGTGGTGGCCATCAAAGAGACTATTCGCATAATGAAGGAGATCGATGACCTCATCCCGAAGTGGCCGGTACAGTAACCTTTCTTCCCCCTCTCTGAAATCGGAGAGGGGGCCAGGCGCCGCCCTGAGCTTGCCGAAGGGGGGTGAGGTTGCCCCCGCCTTCCTCTCCAGGCTTCTCTCCGCCTCGCGGCGTCAGAACAGCCTGCTCTGCGTCGGGCTGGACCCGCAGCCGGAGATGATGCCCGTGCCGGACGTGTTCGAGTTCAACGCCGCTATCATCGAGGCTACCGCCGACCTCGTGTGCTCGTATAAACCGAACCTCGCTTTCTACGAGGCTCTGGGCATCGACGGCTTGGCGGCCCTGAAGAAGACGGTGGAGCATATCCCCGGGGACATCCCGGTAATCGGCGATGCCAAACGGAACGATATCGGCCATTCGGCCGCGGCCTATGCGAAGGGGTTGTTCGGCTACTTCGGGTTCGACGCCGTGACGGTGAACGCGTACCTGGGTTATGACTCCGTTTCACCCTTTCTGGAATATCGGGAAAGAGGTGTCTTCCTGCTCTGCCGCACCTCCAACCCCGGGGCGAAGGACTTCCAGGACATGCAGGACAGCCAGGGGCAGGCCCTGTACCAGAGAGTTGCTCTAAAGGCGCGGGAATGGGACCGTGCAGGCAACATAGGTCTGGTGGCGGGCGCCACCTACCCCGAGGAGTTGAAATGGGTACGGCAAGTCTGTCCCGACATGCCTCTCCTCATCCCCGGCATCGGGGCGCAGGGGGGGGGCCTGGAAAAGGCCGTGGCCTGCAGCGTCGACAGCCAGGGAGAGCGGGCCATAATAGTCTCTTCACGGCAGGTCCTGTACGCCTCTAAAGGCAAAGACTTTGCGCAGGCCGCCCGGCAGGCGGCGCTCAAGCTCCGGGACGAGATCAACCGTTGCCGCAAAGCCCCGAAAGCCTGAGCGCGGGGAGTTGATCTGTAATCAGCGCAAGTTGGCGCCACCAGGCAATGTTTGTGAAGTGGTTCACGTAACGGTCCTCCACCTTTAACAGGTACATTGACACCGCGCGCCAAAAGTTGTATTTTTGTCCAAAACAGGGGCGCTGTCAAATAAGGCTCAAGGAGGCGCGACGGGGTATGCTAGCTTACAGCTTGTTCATCACGGGGTGGGGATGGATGGGCGTGGTCGGCTCCGAGGAGGGTGTGCGACAGGTGGTGTTGCCTCAGAGTTCCCCACACAACGTGCATCGCATCATGCGCAACGGCAACGGCGGCCTGCAGGACGGCACTGCCCGCTTTACGGACCTTTGTCTCCGGCTGAAACGGTACATCACCGGAGAGAGGGTCAGTTTTGATGACAAACTGGATACGTCCGAGGTCAGTCCCTTTCAACAGCAGGTCTGGGAGGCTACGCGCTCCATTCCCTGGGGCGAGACCCGCACGTATGGCTGGGTGGCGGACAGGGTAGGCAGGCCGGGCCACTGCCGGGCAGTCGGACAGGCGTTGGCCTCGAACCCGGTGCCGTTTCTGATACCCTGCCACCGGGTGGTTGGGAAGAGCGGGTGTCTCACCGGTTACAGGGGCGGGCTGACCCTGAAGAAGTACCTGCTGGACATGGAGAGTGCGAACCATGAGTGACGGAATTGATATTTACGCATGGGATGCGGCAAAGTCCTAAATACTGATCTCTAAGTTGTAAACAAATCCAAATGGCACAAATCACAGTGGCGAAACCAAGGATAGCCCTGTCCTTCAGGGATGGTTTGCCCCGATGCATTGGGATGGTCAGAGGCATAAGGACGCGGCCTTGGGGTTTCGAATATTTGAATTCTGGTATTTCCTCAGGCAGGCTCAGAGCCTGCCCTGAACCTAAGCCCTTGAGCCGAAGCGAACGGGGAAGCGAAGGGACGGCGAGGGGACAAGGTTTGCGATTTGGGATTTAGACGCGGGGGCCTTCCTTTTGGCGTCTATTTCCTGAAGCGGTGACAGGCTACCCAGTGGCCGGGCTCCCACTCAATCAACGGCGGCTCGATCTTAGGGCTGTCCTCAACCGCCTTGGGGCAGCGGGTGTGAAAGCGACAGCCAGAAGGCGGATTCACCGGGGACGGGACGTCGCCCTGGAGGATAATGCGTTCCCTCTTGATATGGGGATTGGGCACCGGCACGGCAGATAGGAGCGCCTCGGTGTACGGGTGCAACGGGTGATCGAAGATGTGGTCCCGGGGCGCCAGCTCCACTATCTTGCCCAGGTACATCACGGCGATCCGGTCTGATATGTACCGGATGACCGACAGGTCGTGGGCAATGAAAAGGTAGCTTAGCCCGAACTCGGCCTTCAGGTCGGCCAGCAGGTTGAGTATCTGGGCCTGGATGGATACGTCGAGGGCGCTTACCGGCTCATCGGCCACGATGAGCTTGGGGTTGACCGCCAGGGCGCGGGCTATACCGATCCGTTGTTTCTGGCCGCCGCTGAATTCGTGAGGATAGCGTTCTGCGTGCCCCGGCTCAAGCCCGACCCGCATCAGCAATTCCTCGATACGCCGCTCCCGTTCCCCTTCGTCCTTCATGCCGTGGATAAGCAGGGCCTCACCGATGGTATCCCCCACCCGCATGCGGGGGTCCAGGGAGGCCTGAGGGTCCTGGAAGACCATTTGGATCTCGCGGCGCAGCCCCTTCAGGCCTTCTCTGTCAAGATGAGAGATGTCCCGCCCGCGAAAAACGATCCTACCCGCCGTGGGCTCCTCCAGCCGGACGAGCGTCCGCCCCAGCGTAGACTTGCCGCAACCGGACTCGCCGACCAGGCCGAGGGTCTCGCCCTCGTGGATGTCCAAAGAGACGCCATCCACGGCCTTTACCTCACCCAGGCGCCGGGCGAGGAGTCCCGCCGTCACGGGATAATACTTCTTGAGGTCTTTGACTTCAACCAGTTTGTTGTTGGCGGTCAATCTCACCCCTCGCCGTGCCGTACGGAAATCCGAAATCCGAAATCCGAAGCACCAAATCCGAAACAACGTTCAAACCCAAACGAGCGGAAACCTGTTTCGGTCCTGGCTTTGATCATTCGAACTTGTTCAGGACTCAGGGATTCGTTCTTAGAGTTTCGGCCTGTCACGCGACGCCCGCGACTGCGCCCGGGCTGTGCACGGGAAACTGGGTGTACAGAAAACAGGCCGCCCGGTGGCCCGGGGCCGTCTGATACTCCGGCGGCCTGACCTCCCGGCACATCTTCATCACGTAAGGGCAACGGGGATTGAAGTTGCAGTTGTCCGGCGGGTCTATCAGGCTTGGTATGGTGCCTGCGATAGGTACCAGCCTGGTCTGGCTGCCGGAAATGCTGGGCAGACACTTCAGCAAGCCCATGGTGTATGGGTGTTGCGGTGTGTCAAATACGTGCAGGACAGTTCCGGCCTCGGCCAGGCGGCCGCCGTACATTACCACAATCCTGTCGGCGGTATCCGCGACCAGGCCCATATCGTGGGTGATGAAGATGATGGACATGCTCTTGTTTTCCTTCAGATGCCGGAAGATGTCCATGATCTGGGCCTTGCTGGTTACGTCGAGAGCCGTAGTTGGCTCATCGGCGATGAGGACCTCGGGATTACACGACAGGGCGATGGCGATCATCACCCGCTGCTTCATGCCGCCGGAGAACTGATGCGGATACTCGTCGATGCGCCTCTCCGGGAAAGGTATGCCTACCTGCTTCATCAGCTCCAGGGCCCGGGCGCGGGCGTCTTTCTTGCCAAGCCCCATGTGGAGCATTATCGGCTCGGCAATCTGGTCGCCTACCTTCAATACCGGATTGAGGGACGACTGAGGGTCCTGGAAAATCATGGCGATCTTGCTTCCCCGGACTTGCCTCAGCTTCTCCGAACTCATCTTCAGAAGATCGTTTCCGTGGTACAGTATCTGTCCGCCGACGATCTCGCCCCGGAGTCCTTCTATCAGGCGCAGGATGGAGAGGCCGGTCGCGGTCTTGCCGCAGCCCGACTCACCGACCAGGGAAAGCGTCTCGCCGCGGCGCAGGTCGAAGCTGACCTGGTCCACCGCCTTCACTATCCCCCGGGGGCTGCGGTACTGGGCTTTCAGGCCGCGGACTTCCAGGATGACATCGTTTGACTGCGCCATCACGCCTCGCTCCGCGGGTCGAAGGCGTCCCTCAGGCCATCGCCCAGGAAATTGAAGGCCAGGACTGTGAAGAGCAACATCACGCCGGGCTCAACCGCCACCCACCACGCCGTCTCCAGGCTGTTCTGCCCGGCATTGAGTATCCGTCCCCAACTGGCCTTGGAGGGGTCTCCCAGACCGATGAAGCTGAGGCCGGCTTCGGCCAGGATATTACCGGGGATGGACAGGGTTGAGATCACTATGATCAAACTTGCAGTGTTGGGGATAAGGTGGCGGAACACGATCCTTGCGTGGCTGGCGCCCAGGGCCCTGGAAGCCAGGATAAAGTCCCTGGTGCGCAGGGACAACGCCTCACTACGTACCAGGCGGGCCGTACCGGGCCACCCCGTGAGGCCAATGACCCCGATTATTATCCACAGATTGGCCCCGAAGATGTAGACGATGAACACCAACAGCAGAAAGAAGGGGAAGGTCAACATTATGTCCGTGAAGCGCATCAGGACGTTGTCTATCCATCTGCCCATGTACGCCGAGAGCACGCCGAGGACGCTGCCGATAAAGATGGCGATGCCGGTAGCCAGCAGGCCGACCTGTAGCGATATTCGGGCGCCGGACACCAGCATCGCTAGCATGTCAGCGCCATCGCTGTCCGTACCCAGCGGGTGTTTCCACGTCCCCGGTGTAACCACCGTGGCGAACTTCCCGGTGGCCAGGTCGAAGGTGTTCTGCTCTATGGACAGGCCCACCGGCGGCAGGTTCCTCTCTTTGAAAACGTGCGCCGTGGGGTCCTGGGTGAAGAATGGGCCGATGAGGGCTAGCAGCACCAGAAAGATGATGAAGGCGAGTCCCAGAATGGCCGGCCAGCTTCTTTTCGTGCGTTTCCAATAGTAGGAGGTAAGGCGCCGGTTCCTGTAAAATGGGATCACGCCAATAAAAAACACTACCGTGAAGAAGTACAAATAGACGTACGCCGTAGGCGCTAGCAGCCTTCTGTGCGACAGGACCTGGATGGCCAGCAACGCCGAATAGACGCCCAGCAGCGAAAAGAACACCAGGCTCCTGCGGCGGTTGAGGGCGCGGACGAGACGGCCCGGTGCGCCCTCGCTATACATATCTAATCCTGGGATCGATATAGGCGTAGGCCAGGTCCTGGAGCAGGTTGGTGATGAGCACTATGAAGGCGCCAATGAAGATCACAGCCACTACCACGGCGTAATCGTCCGCAAAGACGGCGTTGAAAGATATCCGGCCCAGCCCCGGTATGCCAAAGATTATCTCGGTGAAATAGGCGCCGGCAAACACTACGCCGCCGATCTCGGCCAGGAGTATGGTGGCGATTCCCAGCATGGAGTTGCGGAAGACGTGCCTGCGGATAACCGTCCCCTCGGGCAGGCCCTTGGCCCGGGCGGCGGTAACGAAGTCCTGTCTCAGGTTGTCCAGGATCGAGGACCGCACGTAGCGGGCCCAGCCCGCCACCTGGCCGATGGTAAGGACTGCGGCCGGCAACACAAGTTGCTTGAGGTTGGCCACCGATACCAGCGGGACTCCGGTGTCATAATAGGTCTTAAACCAGCCGAGCTTAACCGAGAAGAGCAGGATGAGCATGATGCCCAGCCAGAAGCTGGGCAGGGAGATGCCAACAAAGGAAAAGAATGTGGCCAGATAGTCGACCAGTGTGCGTTGTCTTACGGCAGCAATGACTCCCACCAGTATCCCGACGATGGTTGAGAGCACGCTGCTAATGAGGACAATCTGGAAAGAGTACACCCAGTGCCGCTTTATGAGCTCGGTCACCGGCATGGACGTACTCAACGACCACCCCCAGTCCCCCCGCACCACGTGCGTCACATAATCGAAGTACTGTTCCTGGATGGGCTTGTTCAGGCCGTATCGCGCCTCGATAGCGGCGACGACCTCCGACGGGTTCCGGGCGCGCGCCCCGACGTTGGCCAGATACTTGTCGGCCGGAGAGCCGGGGGCCACCCGCAGCAAGAGGAAGGTGACTGTAAGCACACCCCAGGCGATTATTATGGTGTATATCAGCCGCTTAATGATATAAGCTTTCATGTCACGCTCAGCAGCAAAAGGAGGAAAGGATAGATTACATCCGTAGGGGCGACCGGTCGAAGACTCTCGGAACGGAGCCGGTCGCCCCCATCTAACGGCAGGATTCCGCCAGCCAGGGGGGAGTCAGTCAGTCTGCAAAGAACCAGAGGTGACCGTTCCAGCCCATGTTGATGCCGGGTTCAATCCCCTTGACGTTCTTCTGGAATCCGCTGTTGGCAGCCTGGAAGGCCAGGAAGTCGACGGGCATTTCCTCGGACATTATCCTGGAAAGCTCGGCGTAGATCGCCTTGCGGTTCTCAGGTTTGATGGCCTCCGCGGACTTGGCCCTCTTGAACAGGGCGTCAACGGCGGGGTTGGAGAAGCCGTTGAAGTTCAACCCACCATCCGTGTTGAAGAAGACCTCCTGTCCCGAGGGTGACACAGGGTTGGTGCTAAAGCCCATGACCATCAGGTCCCAGGGCTCCTCGCTTACCGCCTTGGCGCCATTGTTGAACTGCGGCTGCTGGTCGGCGCCGGGGACCTTGTTCCTCAGGTACTTGCCCAGTAGAGTCGGCCACGGAACAAGCTTCAGTTCGACTTCGATCCCCAGGTCAGATAGCTCCTGCTTGACCAGGAAGGCCACCGACTCGCGTTCCTTGTTGCCGGAGTTGGTGGCTATGGTGAGCTTCAGTTGCTTGCCATCCTTGGCTTTCACCTCAAAGGTGTTGTCATCTTTCTTGGCGCCGAATCCGGCTGCGGCCAGCATCTGTTTGGCTTTGTTCTTGTCATACAATGGCTCAACGCCGTATTTGGATAGCCCGGCATCACTGTACCATGGGGAAGGTCGCGGGATGAAGCTGAAGGCCGGTTCGCCGAAGCCCAGCAGGATGGACTGGATCAACGTATCCTTGCTGATCGACATGGCCAGAGCCTGCCGGACGGACTTATCCTTGAGACCCTCCCAGCCATTAGCCCGCAGGTTGAAAGACAGCATCAGGTAGCCGGTAGTCGGAGTGGTGTATACATTGACGCTCGGCAGCTTCTTGAACTTGGCCACCTGAGGCGGGTCGATGCCAGTGGAGGTGATGTCTCCCGCCTCCAGGGCGCCCATCCGCGCCGCCGGACTACCGAACAGCTTGATAGTCGTCTTCTCGAAGTAAGGAGACCCGTCCTTCTGGCCCAGATAGAAGTCCGGGTTGCGGTCAGCTACAAACTTGTCGTTGCGTATCCAGTCAACGAACTTGTAGGTGCCCAGGTTGCCGGTGTAAGTCAGCTTGTTGAACTCCTCGGCCTCCGTGAACGCCTTGACATTGCCCTCATACTTCTGGGCTATGTGCCTGGGATAAGGCGTCAGGCTGTAAAGGGCGTTATCCGCGAACTCAGGGGCCACCGTCTTCCGGGTGATAGTGAACGTAGTATCGTTGACGACCTTAGGCTCGACAAATACCTCCTTGCCGTCTACCTCCTCCTGCCAGTCGCTCTTGTACGTGTAATTCAGCCAGTCGGAGAACATCAGGTTCTTCAGCGTGTACACGTAGTCCTCGGCGGTGACCCTTGTCCCGCCGGTCCACTTCAGGTCATCGCGGATGGTGATGGTGTAGACCAGGCCGTCGTCGGAGACCTGTATTGGCCTGGCGAGATGACGGAGTTGCACGTTGAACTGGTTGTCGTACGTAGCCAGGGAGTCCATGGTGTTCCCCACGTATCCGAAGGAGGCGGAGTCCGCCGCCAGGATCCAGTTCAGGGTCTCGGCGTCGCCCGCTGATGTGCCCGAGATGTAGGCGCCTTTTGCCCTAGGGCGAGGCGCGTCATTTGCGGGCTGCCCCGTGGGCGAAGCGGTCGTCGGCTGGGTTGTTGTCGGCGTTGTGCCCGGTCCCGGAATAGCGGGGGTGGGCTTGGGACCTCCAGTACAACCGGCAAACACCAGAATAGCAGCCAGAACAGAAACCAGCAGTGCCTTGGACCTGATTATCTTGATCATGTGCATACCTTCCATTTTGGAGCAGAGCTCTTCTCGGTAATTCTACCATAAATGGCAAGGGTTTTTCCCGTCGGCTATAGAAAGCGTGTCCCCCCGGCTGACACAACGTCACAGGTCAAGGCCGGCGCTTATCCCCAGCGCAGAGGGTTGCCACAACGCTGACCATCCCCCATTCATACTCGGCGCTAACCGTCGTTGCCAGAAGCGTAGCGACGAAGTCCCGACAGGTCGGGACTCCTCGCGGCAAAAAGGGGACGGATTGCTTCGCTGCCCCTTCGTCCCGATCATGGCTATTAATCAAATAGAGTGACCGGGCCAATTGGTTCATCGCTCTACATCGGGTCGGCCACCCCGACCAAAGGGACTCGCAAGTATGCGTCCAGTGTAGGGTGGGTGAAGCGAAAGCGCAACCCACCGCTTCGTTTCAACGGGGGTGGTGGGTTTTGGTCACGATGAAATCGGGACTACACCCACCCTACAAGCTTTTTGGGATAATTTCTAAATAGTTGATGGCCATCATCGGGACTCAGGGCTTCGGCTCGCAATGGGGGACAGATCATTTTCACTGTTTCTATCGCTCCATCGGGGACATGGCGCCTTACCCCGTGATAGCTGAAACCCCGGTGTAGATGAACCAGATACCAAAGCCGGCAAGCAGCAGCCCGAAGCCGGTAAATACGATCTCCCGGACCCTCCGGCTCCACAGCCGCCTCGACCTGAACACGCTCCAGGAGACCAGCCAGTTCCAGCCGAAGTCGCAGGCCCAGTGGGTGATGGCCATGCTCACAATACCCGCAAATCCAAAGGTGCGGGCTTTCAGTACCAGGGCGATCCCGATGGTAGCCCACCACAAGAAGAAACCAGGGTTGGCGGCGGTCGTCATAAGTCCGGCTAGCACCGAGTTGTAGGGCAACACCCCGGCCTCGGCGCTGGCCTGGCGCAGAGACCGCAACATCTGCCAGGCCAAATAAAGCATCATGGCGCCGCCGGCAAAGCTAATCGACAGGTGCACCGCCGGCAGCGTAAACACGCTCCCGATTCCGAGGTATATGGCCGCCATTAGCGGCAGTTCTATGGCGCCGTGGCCCAGGGCGATCCAGACGCCAGCCTTGCTATCCTGATGCCCTTTGGAGACGATTACAGCCGTCACCGGCCCGGGCATCATCACCCCGGACAGAGAGACAACAGCCACTGATAAGAGGAACAGTAACAGGCTGAGACCTTCGGACACGGCGCCGCCTTTCGCCGGGAGTATTCAAATTTGCGCGGGGATTTGCTACAATGTGGCACTATTGTAAACTCTCGAAGCTAAAGGAGGCAAGTCATGAAAGTAGAAGGCGTCGATCACATCCACATAGCAGTCAATGATCTGGAGAAGGCGAGCAAGTTCTTCTGCGAGCTGTTCAGTACCAAACCGGCCCAGGTCAAAGAGGACCCTGAGTTCGGATTCAAGTGGCAGTTCCTGCCTCTGGGCAACGTGGTCCTGGAGCTAATGCAACCTACCTCGCCGAACAGCCCCATCTCTCAGTTCCTGAAAAGCAAAGGCGGCGGCGTCCACGCCCTATCCATAAAGGTGCCCGATATCGAAAAGGGCATTGCCGAGATGCAGGCCCGGGGTCTGCGACTGGTGAGCCGCGCCAACGTGGGTGGCATCAAGGAGGCCCACTTCCATCCCAAGGACACCTTTGGCTTCATGATCGAGCTTGTCGAGCACAAGGGCAAGACCGGGGCCACCATTGAGGCCCAGGACGAAATGTGATGTGAGACGTGGGACGTGAGATGCGAGACCCCCTAACCCCCCGTTGAGGCATCCCGACAGGTCGGGACCGTGCCCCATTTGGCGAAGATTGGGCACAGGGGCGGGGACCGGGACTTGGCTCCTGGTCAGAATCCCCCGCTTCGATTCACCACGGAGAATCGGAACTGCCCCCTTACGTAAGGGGGCTGCCCTACGCCGCTCTCAAAGATGACGGGCTTTAGCTTGAGCAACCAGTGAGTCGGGCGGTGGATTACCCCGCGGTTCGACAGATGAAAAGACTTGTGCTAGAATCGCAATACAAAAACATGACACAGAAAATCGATATCCCTATTATCGTCAAGGGCGGCGGCGAAGTGGGCACCGCAGTGGTACACCGCCTCGCCCGATGCCATTTCCGGGTGTGCATCTCCGAGATCGCCTCGCCTCTGGCCGTTACCCGGGACGCCGCTTTCTGCGAGGCCATCTACGAAGGTCAACAGACGGTGGAAGGCGTTACCGCCGTAAGGGTGATTTCGGCGGACCAGATACCCGGAGTTTGGAAATCGGGTCACGTGCCCATCATAGTGGCTCCGTCGGAGCAGATTAGGCAGGTTGTCCAGGCAGACGTTCTGGTGGACGCCATCATGGCCAAGAAGAACACCGGCACGCGTTTGACTGACGCCCCCTTCGTCATCGGCCTCGGTCCCGGCTTCAGAGCGGGGAAAGACGCGCATGCGGTCATTGAGACAAACAACTCGAACAATCTGGGACGGGTCATCGTTGATGGAGAGGCTGAAGCCAATACCGGCATCCCCATCCCTGTGGGTGGTTATTCCTACCGCCGGGTGTTCCACCCCCCCGTTGACGGCCGCTTTACCTCGGACAAAAAGATAGGCATTCCGGTGAAACCGGGCGACATCATCGGGTACGTGGACGAACGTCCCATTTCGGCGGAGATCGGCGGCGTTCTGAGGGGCCTTATCCGGAGCGGCGTCAAGGTGAAGAAGGACACCAAGCTGGCCGAGATCGATCCGCTGTGCCGTCCCGAGGACTGCGGCCTCATTCGCGCCTTGCCGCGGGCCATCGGCGGTGGGGTGCTGGAAGCTATCCTCAACCGTTTCAATCTCGGCTAATACAAACGCATTAGGCTCCAATGCATTACCGCGAAGAAACGTATCCCCCCATTGAAAGAGAAGCGAAGTCCCGACCCGTCGGGACTCCTTTCAATGAACTGTGGATTTTGGGCGTGATTGCCCTCACTGCCAACTGTTCGTCGCTCTACATTGGGTCGGCCACCCCGACCCAAGGGACTCGCAATGACGAATCATGCATCATTACCTTGCATATCAGTATCAGTACCGCCCGCGGCGCGGCATCTTGCCGGACCGCCGGCGCCCGGCAATGAACAGCCTCGGTCGACTAACAATTTGCGCCAACAAACGTTATATCATTTATGAGAACCAGTAGCCCGCATGTTTACAGATGCATTACATCGTTGCTGAATTCCGTAAATCGGTAAAATGTGCTAAACTACGGGCAGGTAACTAAACATAATAACAAGATAACAAGCACAAAATGAGACGGTTTACTTGGCTCAAGAACCTTGCCCGCCTGGTGAAGTCCGACCAGCGCGGCCTTACGCTCATCGAGGTAGTCATCTCGGTGGCCTTGATGGGCTTGCTGGGCGCGGCCCTCTTGCAAGGACTGTCCGGCGTGGCCCGGGGCCAGGGCAAAGGTGACGAACGAGTCGGCGCTGTGGTCGCCGGGCGCGCCCAACTGGAGAGCGTGAAGCAGTCGCCCTACGACGCTACGGTGACGACAACCCCCGGTCCGGCATATCTCGCCTTGCCGACCCAGGCGACAGTCGGCGGCGTACTCTTCGATATGGAGACCATCGGCCAGCAGGTCGATACCGGGGTCCAACTGGTGACGGTGATGGTCAGCAACGGGGGACAGGAGATCACGCGGCTTCAAGCCTACAAAGTGAACAGGTAATGAAAGACCGGCAAGCAGGTTTTACCCTCATTGAGCAGATCGTGGTGCTATCTGTGGCCGGGGTTATGTTGCCTGTCCTGTCTGGCTTTTTTCTCACTACATTCTTGAGGCCGGTCGAGAACAGCGCCGCCCTGGCAACTTCCCAGGACGTGCGGACTGCCTCCGAGTGGGTTTCGCGGGACCTGGCGTCCGGCCCGATGGGCAACAACCTGGCCGTGTCCGGCGGTCCGTCTCTTACTTCCGTGACTATCGGCCCATCTCCCGGCTACTCGGGCAACAACTCCCTGACCATAACTTATCACACCTGGCCTACGGTGGGCAGCACCGACCCGGAGACCCATTCCATTGCTTACCGCCTCGAGGACCTGGACCCCAGCGATGACGATATCCAGCTTGTGCGGCGCGAAGACGACGGCGCTGCGACAACCGTTGTCCATCACATCCTCGACGCCGCCGACGTAGTGTTCTCCGGTTCGGCCCAGTCGGGCGCCGGCGGCGTGTCCTCAGGGATAACTATGAGCATAACCTCCAAGCAAGAGGGGTCTGCAACCACCGTAACCCGTCAGGCCAGCTTTGTGTACACCCTGCCGCGGAGCTACGAACCCACACCGGCGCCGGCTCCCAGCGCCCAGACCTGGAACCTGGCCCCCCCTTACTACCTGGCTGGCAAAAGCGGATACTGGCAGGTAATCACCACCTCGGCCGAGGGCACAATAAGCGCCAACTGGCAGATCGCGTCGTCGGCGGCCATACAGGTCCTGGTCTACCCGGGAGAACCCATGGGTACCGGTGGACTGGGCGGCAGCACCCTGACGCCGAGCAAGGTAAACGCCACGGCTGTGGCCAGTAACAGCGCCACGACCAACAACCTGACGGCGACCACCGCGGCCTCCCAGCCCGCAGCGAAGTATACCGTCTATATCTACAACGGCAGTAACGACTACGTGAGCACAAATGCGGCAACGGCAAGCTACGTTTCACCGTGAGCAAGGCACGCTGTCTCCCCGCCGTGGGAGAGGATTAAGGTGAGGGGGCGATTGCTCATGAAGGGCAGCAAGAAGGAAATAGGTTTCGCGAGGAGTCTCCGCCAACGGCAAACTGACGCGGAAGAAGTTCTATGGTTTCGCCTGAGGAACATGCAATTCAACGGGATCAAGTTCCGCAGGCAACAACCCCTGGGACGATACGTGGTGGACTTCGTGAGCTACGACAGAAAGCTCGTCATTGAGATTGACGGCAGCCAGCACACTGAGGAACCAACGGTGGAGAAGGACCGCCGAAGGACACGACGGTTGAACAGCCAGGGCTTTCGCGTTGTGAGATTTTGGTCCAATGATGTCCTCACCAACACTGATGGGGTAGTAGAAAGAATAGGGGAGATACTCGAAGACTCCGCTGCTCGGACCGAGCGAGAGGACCGAGGCGTGCCCTGCGCCTGCCAGAGAGGCGACGTGGTTCACCCTCATCCTAACCTTCCCCCATCAAGGGGGAAGGGAGCGACAAGGGCATCGTAGCTCACAGATGCTCCAGTAGAGCCATGCTAGATTCTGAGCAAACGTCAAGGATGAGTAGGCGAGCTTGAGTCTCATGTTTAGTATATCGCGCCGCTCCCAGTCCGGCTACGTGCTGATGTTGACCATCATCGCCGTGACTGTCTCTATGCTCATAGTTGTGCCGGTGCTTTCTTTTGTCTCCACCGCTCACCTGAACACCATCAAGACGCAGGAACGCTGGGAGTCCTACCTTACCAGGGACGCCGGCGTAGAGTATGCCATAGCCACGTTAAAGAATGACAGGGCCACGCTGACCAGCCTGAGCACCGCGCCACTGACCCCTATAGCCCTGCCAGCGCCACCGGTTGAGACCAACATGCAGGCCGTAACTTCTCTAACTGGAACCCTGCTCACGCCGAGCCAGTGGGACATGGTCATCGGCCCTGCCGGAAGCAGGGAATACTTCGTTAGCCCGTGGCCAGTACTGCCCCCACGTCAACCTCAGACTGCGGCGCGGCCCACCGGCGAAGCGGGCAAGGAGCCGCCTCTCACTCCCGGGGTCGCCGTTGTTCCCGGAACCGACGCGGCCGCCACGGCTTCTGCCCCGGTAATGGCGGTGACCAAGACTGCCAGCCCCACTCAGGTGGCGCCGGGCGACCAGGTGACCTACACCATCCAACTAGCCAACACCGGTGACCAAACAGCTACAACTAACTCGATAGTGGACAACCTTGCATCAGGATCAGGCTTTAGCTATATAATCGGCAGCGCCACTGGCGACATTACCGAAAACCCAAGGGTAACCCAGGGGGGCCTGAGGCTCACCTGGGATACCATCCCCAGCATTGCCGCCGGGGCAACCCTCACGTTCAGCTTCCGCGTACTCACCGGCAGCAGCACCGGCCAATTTTACAATAGCGTAACGGTGGACGGTAGCAACTACGCTGACATAAGTACGGGAAATACCGCCCCGGTGTTCGTGGGCCCGAGGATGCGAGCGACGAAGACAGTGAGTCCATCGATTGCCGCCGCCGGCACCAACGTGACGTATACTGTGACCATATTCAACGATACGCCTGGCGCAAGCGCCGGCCTGACGGAGATCAATGACACCCTGGCCGCCGGGTTCAGCTATGTGACCGGCTCCACCACGGGCGCCATTACCGCCAACCCCCAGGTTACGGGCCAGGTGAACCTGAAATGGACAGGAAGCTGGACGATAGCTGGTGGAGGGAGCTTCACATTCAGTTTCCAGGCTACCACCTCACTCAATTGGGGCACCTTCTACAACACCGTAAGTATAAAGGGCAGCAACTTCCCGGATTATACTACCGGTCCCACGGCCGCACTGACCACGGTAGGCTGGATCCAGATTGCCAAGACTGTGGACAACGGGACTCCGGGGGAAAATGAGCTCATTCGATACACCATCACAGTAAACAACATCGGTCCCAGCGCGGTCAGCATCTCCAAGTTCGTGGATACGCTGGCGACGTCGGTTGAGTATCAAGCGGGGCAGACCACAGGCAGCATAACTGTGGACCCGAACATAATCGGCCGCTTCCTGACCTGGCAAGGCGCAGGCGTGCCTGCCAGCATAGCGGCCGGTGGGCAGCTTTCTTTCAGCTTTGTCGCCCAGGTCCAGGGTACGGCCGATACCTTCTACAACGAGGTCGACATCTACGTAAGCTGGCTGGGCAATAACTACGTGATTGGCACCGGGCCCACGGCGGGTGTGAGCGTTATCACTCAACCGCGCATAGCCATAAGTGAGACATACGGCGACACATCGGGGCCGCCCGGGTGGGCCAACCTGAACGTCAAGGGCTACAGCTTCCCTCCTAACAAGACTGTTATCCTCTACTGGGTGGACCTGAACAACCCGCTGGACCCGCGCACAGACCCGCCGACGGGGACGAATCTCATCGAGGGGCAAACATTGATCACCCTGTCGACCAGCTATGCCCCCCTGTCCTTCAACCCGGTGTCGGTCACCATTCCCTCCAACGCCAACTGGGGCAATGGCTACATCGTAGCCGTCATGGAGAAGTCCGGAGGTACATGGGTCGAACAGGACAGGAAGCCCTTCAACGTTCGCGCCAAATATGAGATTGCCAGCCAGACCGCCGACGAGGTAACCCTTACCGCCAGGGTAGCTTTCACTGGCAATCGTTCGCCCGACGGCGCCTTCTCCACGCCAACGAACACGCCGCTGATCACTATTTACCAGTGGAAGGAATAGGGCGGGTTCAAGTCGTCCAAATGGAGAAACGAGGGTCAAATCCCCCACGCCCCTTTAGAATCTATCTCAAAATGATATTGGTAGTCCAGACGGGGT
>JACQTY010000254.1 GCA_016210545.1 Chloroflexota bacterium | reverse complement strand
GTCTGACCCCGAAGATGGGTAGCATTCAGTTATTGCAATAGTGTATCCCCCCTTCAAAACCCTTGTGTCCAGCGCAAGATGTGGGACATGTTCAGTTTACGTAAAGGGGGCCGCACGGGCTGTCCAATAATTGGGTTTCCTGAATGTGGAGGGGGAACCATCCCAAATATGAACATCGGACTTCTGGTACAGCCTGCACAGGGGATTTGCAGATCCGCGAATTCCCGCGGGATGGCCCTTGCACGAAGCGACCGGGTACCCCATGACCCAGGCTTTAGCCTGGGGTAGTGAAGGGGCTGCCCTAGCTCGCCCGCCCGAAGATGCCTACGGCCCCAGTGAACGAGCCGGGGACGCCGCCCAGGTTGTGCGTCAGGCCGATATCGGCGTTCTTCACCTGCCGCGGCCCGGCCTTGCCCTGTAGCTGCTTGTACACCTCGTAGATCATGCGCAGGCCACTGGCCCCGATGGGATGGCCGAAGCATTTCAGCCCGCCGTCGGTGTTGACCGGCAGCTTGCCCTGAAGCGTGAACGTCCCGGCATCCACGTCCTCTTTGCCTTTGCCTCTGGGGCTGAAGCCCAGGTCCTCGTAGATGATAAGCTCGGTAATGGAGAAGCAGTCATGCACCGAGGCCACCTTGATCTCGTCTCGTGGGTTCTTTATGCCTGCCTCAGCGTAAGCCATTTTGGCGGCAGTGACGTTCTCCTCGAAATGGACGAAGTCGTACGTGTCCCGGAGCGTCCCCTGGCGGGCGCCGGCGCTGACCCCCAGCCCTTTGACCAGGATATAGTCCTTGTCCTTCCTCAGCTTACTGGCGATCTCCGGGGTGGTTATGACAGCCGCCGCCGAGCCATCGCTCACGCCGCAGCAGTCGAACAGGCCCAGGGGATAGGCGATCATAGGAGCAGCCATGGCCTGCTCGATGGTTATCTCCCTCTGGAAATGGGCCTTGGGCGACAGCGTCCCGTTGTGATGGTTCTTGACGGCTATCTTGGACAGGGTGCGCTTGCCTTCCTCGTAGCTCAATCCGTAAGTGTGAAAATATCGGACTGCCGATAGGGCGAACTGGGACGGCGGCGGCACCCGCGGCGTCATGGACACCTTGCTACCATCAGGCACGAAGCGGCTCATATCGAGCCCCGTGTAGCCCGAGTCCTTCAGCTTGTCCGCGCCGCAGGCCAGAACAATATCGTAGATGCCGGCGGCCACGGCGTAACAGGCGTTGCGGAAGGCGTCGGTGCCCGTGGCGCAGGCGTTCTCCACCCGGGTGACAGGAATGTACTCCAGCTTGACAGCATGGGCCAGCATCTGGCCGGTGGTGCCGGTGAAGGCGGTGCCGTACCAGGCGGCCTGGATATCCTTGGAGCTTATTCCCGCATCCTCAAACGCCTCGAAGCAGGCGTCAACCATGATATCTTCGTCGCTCTTGTCCCACAGCTCGCCGAATTTGCTGCACCCCATCCCGACAATGGCGACTCTGTCCTTAATGCCCTGCATAGTGTACCTCCATCAGAAACCTGCTTGTTCGTTCCAGTATAGGTGATATGATAACCTCCGCCCCTCCTTCTATGAAGAATACTCCTGCATGACTATTCATCGCTGCTCAGTACCTTCCTTCGAGTCATTTGCCAACTTCACTTGGTCAATCCCATTGCATTGCCGCTACGAACGTTACCCACTTGCCACGGGAATGCGGCGAGTAGTCAGGTCATGCTTCCTAATGGAATTGGCCCGAGCTGCTGCGCACTGCAGCGCGGCCTTTACACTGGTAACCAAAGACTCTCCCCTCAGCCCATCTATGTCTACCATTTCAAAGCTAGCAAACGGGGAACGGACGAAGCTTTCACCATCATCGGCTCCTGCCCAAATCTCAACTCTATAAAAAGGGGAGAAGCCTTCTGGTGTTACGGCCAAAACCACAAAACGAGCGAGATCATTCCCGCCACCCCTAGGTTTCTTACACCATGTCCACTCGTTGCTTCCGTGTCTGTCACCGTGCTGAAATGGTTCATAATCTCCACGTTCGTCTTCAAAGGCGTCCTTGAATCTCTGAAAGGCATCAAACTCAGACATATTGTCCTCCTAGGTAATTAAGAGTGGCCACTGAGCGCCAGCGGCGGCGCCGATGTCCACAATAGCCTCATCTGGAAAACGAACAAGTACATATTCAATGCCGCCGCCCATTCGGACCCACCTAGGGCCTCCAATTATCTTGTCGTTTATCTTCTTTGGATCTAGGAGTACAACATAAGGGCGGAGTTGGTGGGGAGTGGGAAGTGCTAGCCAAGCTATCGCCTCTTCGGGAGAAAACGGAGTTGGCGTAACATAATGATAGGCATTCTTAAACCGATCCGGCATCTTCGGAAAGCGAGGGGTCTTACTGCCGTCTTCAAAAAATGCCACTTGAAAAGGGAGCAAATTCCGTAACAAATAGCGGTTGCCTAGTTCCTTGGAGACATCTCGTCCACTCTTGAGGCTTTGTACTAGGCTACTGTCAGGTGTCCAAGCGCTGGCAATGGTAGCGCCGTTACGGTACAACATATCTGCGTCTATCATGGTAGCAATACGGCTACAAGTCCCCATCGTCCTCTCCTTACCGTTCCCTCCATGTCAAGACTGAAAGGGATCTCTGTGCTGAGCCAGCTTTTCTCTCAGACGCTCGTCATGCTCCTTTGGTTTCCTTAAGCACAGAGTATCACCGCATAACTTCACCATCAAATATATCTTAACATGCCCGTGATCACAATCACATCACGCTACTGGCGTGCCTTATTTACCGGGCTGGTACACACTTCCAGTAGTAGTTCTGGATGCCGCCCGAGGTGCTCAGCTTGCGGAGGCTCATCTCCAGGGGCATGCCCACCTTCACCTGCTCCAGGTCCCGGTCGGTCATCATGGTGATCATGCGGCCGCCGCCCTGGAAGTTAACGACCGATATGATCAAGGGGATGTCGATGGTCCCCGCCAGATAGTCGGCGGAGTAGGTGTACAGCTCGCCTTTCTTGTCGGAGAGCCGGACGGTCTCAAACTGGTCCTTCGTCTTGCAGGTGGTGCACACCCGCTGCGGCGGGTACTGGACGGTGCCGCACGACTTGCACCTGGCCCCGTGGAACCGGATGTTCCTCTCCTCTTCCCGGTACATGGAGGCCGGGGATGG
>JACQTY010000258.1 GCA_016210545.1 Chloroflexota bacterium | reverse complement strand
GGGGAGACCAGCGCTTTCACTGAATCCCCGGACCAGATGGTGCGGCGGGTGTGCCGCGAACTGGGCAGCAAGAAGAACATCATAGTAATAAATGATGAGGCGCATCACTGCTACCGGAGGCGAGCCGGGGGCGAAGAGGTCAAGCTGACCGGCGATGAGAGAAAGGAAGCCGAGAAACGGGAAGAAGAGGCGCGGGTCTGGATATCCGGGCTGGAGGCGGTAAAGCGAAAGATAGGGGTTAAGGCCATTTACGACCTATCGGCCACACCGTTCTTTTTGCGCGGTTCGGGGTACTCTGAAGGCACGCTATTCCCCTGGGTAATCTCGGATTTTTCTCTGATTGATGCTATCGAGTGCGGCATTGTGAAGATACCACGAGTCCCGGTCTCGGATGATTCCATGCTGGGTGAACACCCTACCTACCGCAACATATGGGTGCACATCCGGGACCACCTGCCCAAGAAGGGGCGGGGCACGCAGGATGAAAGCGGCGGAGACCGCAAGATGCCAATTGAGCTGGAAGGCGCTCTGCACAGCCTTTACGGGAACTACCAGAAGTACTATGCCCAGTGGGAGAAGAATACCGAGGCTCGGGCTAAAGGGCAGACGCCCCCTGTTTTCATCGTGGTGTGCAATAATACCAATGTCTCCAAGCTCGTATACGACTATGTCTCCGGCTGGGAGAAACCGCTGGAAGATGGCTCAAAGGTTGTTGTCCCCGGCGAGCTTCCCATTTTCCGCAACCATGACGACAGCGGCAACTGGCTGTCCAGCCCCAACACCATCCTGATAGATAGCGAGCAACTGGAGTCCGGCGAGGGCATGAGCAAGGAATTCAAGAAAATTGCAGCCTTAGCCATTGAGGAATTCAAAGAGGAATACCGCATCCGTTTCCCGGGACGGGGTACGGACAAGCTTACCGACGAAGACCTACTGCGGGAGGTAATGAATACAGTCGGCAAGCCTGGGAAGCTGGGAGAAAACATCAAATGTGTAGTCTCAGTCTCCATGCTAACGGAGGGCTGGGACGCCAACACGGTTACGCATATCATGGGGGTGCGGGCATTCGGGACGCAGCTCCTCTGCGAGCAGGTGGTGGGACGGGGATTGCGCCGTACAAGCTATGTTACGAACGAGAAGGGTTTCTTCGATCCGGAATATGCCGAGGTCTATGGCGTGCCTTTCTCGTTCATACCGTGCTCCGGCTCTGCGACGGACCCGAAGCCCGGCCCGATGCCAACGAGGGTGCGCGCCCTGGAGGATCGCATCGCCTGTGAGATAACCTTTCCACGGCTGGCGGGCTACAGGTACGATCTGCCGCAGGAACGGTTGACGGCTAATTTCACCGAGGACTCGAAGATGGCCATATCTACCCTGGACGTCCCGACCAGGACGGAGAATGCACCCATCATAGGAGAGATTAGCTTCCATACCCTTTACGATCTGCGCATGCGGCGGGAGCAGGAGGTGGTTTTCCTGCTATCCAAGCTGGTGCTGGAGAACTACTTCCGCGACGATAGCGGCAACCTGAAGCAATGGCTGTTCCCACAACTGATGGACATTACCCGGCAGTGGCTTAGCAAATGTGTAACGTTGAAAGATGACACCTTTATCCAGGAGTTGTTGTTCAAGGAGCTGGCCCATGATGCCGCCGACCGTATCTACCGGGCTATAGTGGCCTCGGAGGGAGGGCCAAAATTCCTCAAGCCTATCCTGAGGCCGTACGACTATATCGGCTCTACCCGCTATGTGGACTTCGATACCACCCGTCCTGTGTATTCCACGCGCCCTGACAAGTGCCACATATCCCATGTGGTATGTGATACGGAGTCGTGGGAGCAGAAGATGGCGCAGGCCCTGGAGGATATGGAAGAGGTGGTGTGCTATGCCAAGAACCAGAACCTGGGGTTCGCCATTCCCTATACGCTGAACGGGGAGGAGAGGAATTATATGCCGGATTTCATTGTGAGGGTGAGGGTGGGCGGGGGTTCACCCTCACCTGAATCCTCTCCCCTCAAGGGAGAGGAGGTTTTGGGCAACCACGGGGGGTTGCCCCTACGAATGGGATCATCTTATGACGCAGGTGGGGGGAAAAAGGATTCACAGGCCCCGACAAGTCGGGGCGCCACCGATACAGTTACACCTGGGGGTACACAGGCAGGGACGCCTGTGCCACCTACAGGGAGAGAGGGGGAGGTGTTGAACCTGATTATTGAGGTGACGGGTGAGAGGAAGAAGGACAAGGAGGCGAAGGTGTCTACGGCGCGGAATCTGTGGGCGCCGGCGGTCAACCAGCATGGGGGTTTCGGGAGGTGGGCGTTCCTGGAGATTTCGGACCCGTGGGATGCGAAGAATACGATAAGGGGGATGTTGGCGAGGGGGGCGTGAACCTTTGGACGGAAACCCCCTGACCCCCTTTACGTAAAGGGGGAAGGCTAACGGAGGTCAGATGAGTATGGAATACAAGATTAGCAAGAAGCAGGCTAATACGAATATTGAGGCTACGGTACATACGAAGGAGAAGCGCACGAATATCCCCACGGAGGAGCTGCGCGACTTTGTGGCGGAGGACGAGGCGAAGCCGAAGACTGTAGTGTATAAGCGCGACCCGTCGCTGGATCCTCAGCTTGTGTGGAAAGGGAAGGATGAGCAGGACTCGAAGGACATGGAAGTGCCGGCCGTGCCCATTTATATACAGGAGAAGATACACCCCAAGTATATCATCGAAGACCTGCGCGCCCAGGCTAACAAAGGGAAGCCGGCCCAGCTCGACCTGTTTGGCGATTTCAACGGGATCAAATTTGAGGAGATGGTGGAGTTCTACCAGCACGAGCAGAACTGGGCCAACAGGATGATCCTGGGCGACTCGCTGCTGGTGATGAC
The DNA here is from genome assembly GCA_016210545.1 of Chloroflexota bacterium. Lineage (GTDB taxonomy): Bacteria > Chloroflexota > Dehalococcoidia > JACVQG01 > JACVQG01 > JACVQG01. The sequence continues at coordinate 2,787 of JACQTY010000258.1, read as the reverse complement.
CTCCCTGGCGGAGAAGGAGGGGCTGAAGGGCAAGATCCAGATGATCTACATTGACCCACCCTACGGCATAAAGTTTGGCTCCAACTGGCAGGTGAGCACTCGCAAGCGGGATGTGAAGGACGGCAGCGCCGGGGATGCCACCCGGCAGCCGGAGCAGATTAAGGCCTTTCGCGATACCTGGAAGCTCGGTATACATTCCTATCTCGCTTACCTGCGGGACAGGCTGGTGGCCGCACGTGACCTGCTCACCGAAACGGGCAGTATCTTTGTCCAGATTGGCGATGAGAACGTGCACCTTGTTCGGTGCATTTTGGATGAAGTGTTTGGGAGCGAGAATTTCTCAGGGATGATTAGCTTCTTCAAGACAAGTGCACAGAGTACGGAGAGCATTCAGTCCGTTATCGACTATCTGCTTGTATACGCAAAAAGCGTAGAGCTACAAAAGCTGAGAAAGTTGTTGAAGCTAAAGCAGCCGGGCGAGCGCGGGGCAAAACAGTACCAATGGGTTATCTCTCCAGACATGCAGACACTTCGGAAGATGACCGAAGAAGAGCTTGAAGGTGCGAAGGTGCTACCTGCGGGCTGGAAAGTGTGCCGCTTGGGGCCGACTACGTCACAGGGGCATCAAGAGAACCGAAGCGGTGCCTATATTTTCACTGGCGAAAGATTCTATCCCAGTAATGGTAGGCACTGGAGCTTGGATCCTTCTCCCGGAAAGGATATGGATTGCCTGGTGAGAATTGGCCGCATTCGCAAGTCTGGGAGTGCGTTGGCATCTGTTTTGTTTGCAGAAGATAACCCCACTTCGGAGTACGATAATGTTTGGCTGGATACGGGCATCGGAAGCTTTACAGAAGAGCAAGTGTATGTTGTACAGACGAATACTAAAGTGGTCGAACGCTGTCTGCTTATGGCCACCGACCCCGGCGACCTGGTGCTGGACCCGACGTGCGGCAGTGGCACCACGGCATACGTCGCTGAGCAGTGGGGACGGCGGTGGATAACCATAGACACCAGCCGGGTGGCGCTGGCCCTGGCCCGGACCCGTCTGATGTCCGGCAGGTTCCCCTATTATCTGCTGGCGGACTCGGCGGAGGGCGTCAAGAAAGAGGCCGAACTGACCGGCAGGATGCCACCGGCCTACCGGACCGAAGGGGACATCAAGAAGGGCTTTGTCTACAAGCGGGTGCCGCACGTAACCCTGAAGTCCATCGCCAACAACCCGGACATCAAGGAGGGCATGAGCCGCAAGGAGATTGACGCGGCTATCGCCCGCCATGCGGAAACGGAGACCCTATTTGACCAGCCCTACGAGGACAACAAGCGTATCCGCGTCACCGGCCCCTTCACCGTGGAGAGCCTGTCGCCGCACCGGGTTATTGCCACAGAGGATAGGCGTCCCACCGCTGAGACCGAAGCCCAAAGAGACGGCGGCGCTGGCCAGTTCGAGGCCATGATAATCGAAAACCTGAAAAAGGCGGGCGTGCAGAACACGTTTAAGAATGAACGGCTCAAGTTCGACCGACTGGAACCGTTTGCGGGTGAATGGCTTCATGCGGAGGGGGAATATACGGAGAAGGATGGCGCCAGCCGGCGGGTGGCGGTGTGCATCGGGCCGGAGCATGGTACGGTGGATGCCGACCTGGTCAAGGATGCGGCCAAGGAAGCGGTAAAGGGCGTCGGCTTCGACTTGCTCATTGTATGTGGCTTCGCCTTTGACCCCCATGTATCGGAGGAGGCCAAACGGTATGGCAAACTAAACATACTTATTACCCGGATGAACCCGGACCTGGCAATGGGGGACGAACTCCTCAAGAAAACGGGCGGGGGCAACCTGTTCATGGTCTTTGGGGAGCCGGATGTGGACATCAAGAAGCAGAAAGATGGCAAGGTAGTCGTTGAAATCAAGGGGGTGGATGTTTACGACCCGACCACGGGCCAGATAAGGAATAGCTCTACTGATGACATTGCCTGCTGGTTTATTGACACGGATTACAATGAGGAAAGCTTCTTTGTGCGCCACGCCTATTTCACCGGCGCGGAAGAACCATACGACAGATTAAAACGGGCACTGCGGGCGGAGATAGACGAGGCGGCGTGGTCGGCACTGTATTCTACGGTCAGCAGGCCGTTTGACCCGCCAAAAACGGAAAACTTGCCATCAAGGTTATCAACCATTATGGAGACGAGGTGCTGAAGGTGTATGAGGTGAGGTGACCTCACCCCCTGGCCCCCTCTCCGATTTCAGAGAGGGGGGAACAGACCTAACCCCTGGCCCCTTCCCGGCGCGGGAAGGGGAGGATTTAGGGCAACCCCCTGTGGTTGCCCCTACGGGGGTTACGCCCCCTCTCTCTGAATCTCTCCCGGTGGGGCGAGAGGAGGTTTGGCACGGCCCCAACAAATCGAGGGTCTTCGACATGCCGTGCCCCTACGTTAGATTTGCGGGAAGGTTGAGTTAATTCCTCGGGTATGTAGTGTGCCATTTCCTGCTTGACGTAAAAGAACTAATGTTCTATTATTGGGCCATGCCAAAGAGAAAAACCAGTAACAAAAGGCAAACAACAAAGCCTCATAAGACCACCAACAAAGCCGGTATTAAACCACGGAGTTTCTACACGGATTCGCTCACCAATGGTGAAAAAGAGCGCCTGCCGGACGCCCGCAAGGTGGAGGGTCTGGATGAGGAGATAGCTTTGTTGCGGGTGAAGCTAAATCAGCTCGTAGGTAAACACTCTGACGATACGGATGGGCTGGTGAAAACTGTACGCCTGTTGTTGCAGGCGGTGG
>JACQTY010000256.1 GCA_016210545.1 Chloroflexota bacterium | reverse complement strand
TCTGTAGTAGATTCAACACTTCAAGCGTATCTGTTGCAAATTTGAACAATCGGTCCATATGCTATCTCATCGGTAACTGCATTTTTGGCGGTGCATCTGAAGGCGGCCTAACAGTGCCCTTTATCCGTATTCTGTTTCGACGGCATACTATCACTGGCTCTGACGCACGTCAAGAGCGTCAGTCGGCGGACCGGCGTGCCATCGTTCGCTAAGCCCGCTTGAAGAGCGTCTTTTCCTGCCGGAGGAGCGCCAGGAAGACTCCGGCGCCCATTAGCAGCGCCGAGACGAAAGCGGTCTCGTAGAAAGCTGGCATAAAGGTCTGGCTGCCTATCGTATCGGCCCCGGCCATGTAGCGGCCGGATATGGCTGCCGAGACCACAGCGCCCATGGCGTGGCCGAACTGCCGGGTGGTCTGCTCCGTTCCCGAGGCCACTCCGAGGTATTCCCTGGGCGCTGAGCCGAAAATGGCGCTGACGTTGGGCGTGACGAACAGCCCAAGGGTCACTCCCGCCCCGATCATCCGGGGCAGCACCCCTCCGTACCCCGATCCCGGGTCCAGAGACATGTAGGAGAAAAGCACCAGCATGCCGGCGGCCATGGCGCCGGAGCACAGCTTCTTGGAGCCGAATCTATCGTAGAGCCAGCCGCTGGGTATCGCCATCAGTCCCAGGGTGAGAGACATCGGGGCGTAAAGCAGGCCCATTCTGGCCGCAGGTATGCCGAGCACTCCCTGTAGATAGAAGGGTATGAGTATGGAGACGTTCAGCATGGCCATGTGCAGGATGCCGTTGCAAATGTTGGTAGTGGCGAAGGTCCTGTTCTTGAATAGCCCCAATGGCAGCAGCGGCTGGGCTGCCTTCTTTTCCACATAGATGAACAGGCCGAGGCTAACCAGGGCTAGCAGAGCCATGGGCAATATGTGTTCGGCGGTGTGTGCCGCCTCCCACTTCTCTTCCTGCCCGTGCCCTATGCCGACCACAATCGCCGACAGGGCGACGGCCAGCAGTACAGCCCCTTTGTAGTCGAAGCGCCGCCTTGTCCCGTTGGGGACGACGCCGCGCAGTTGCAGGGCGAGCACAAGTCCTATGACTGCCGGCGGGATGTTCATGTAGAAGATCCACTGCCACCCCATGTGCTGGGTGAGGAAGCCTCCCAGAATGGGGCCAAGGCCGGTCGCCAGGAATCCTCCCAGGTTGACGATCCCCAGGGCTCGGCCCCTCTCCCCCTCGGGCAAAGCGGAGGTGGCTATGGCCGGACCGCTGACCATCAGCATCGAAGCGCCGAGGCCCTGCAGGACGCGAGCAAATACCAGACCGGGTATCCCCGGCGCGACGGCGACCGCGGCCAGCCCGGCGATGAGCAAGGCAAAGCCAGCCATCAGTATCTTCAGGCGGCCCAGTATGTCCCCGGCGGCGCCCAGGGGGAGCATAGTGGCTGCAGATACTACCAGGAAGGCGGTCACCACCCACTGGATGGTTGTCAGACCGACCCCGAACTCCGCGGCGATGGTGGGCAAGGCCACCGGGACGGCGATGAACCCCATCATGGCTGAGAAGGCGCCGATGGAGGTTGCGGAGAGGACTAGCCAACGTTGACGCGAGGTGAGTTGGGGTCTGCTAACCATCAGCACATCATTTCTAGCCGAACCCGGTCGGAGGGTACGGCTCTAGCTTCATTTGACTTCCCGCCCTGCGGCGACGTCTGACCTACCGCTTACGGGATGCCCACCATCATAGCGAAAATCGGGCCGCCTGGCAACCTACTCCTTGCTTCTGACCATCAGTTCAAACACCACCGGGCTGGCCGGGTCAGGGCAAGCAACGATGGCCTTATTAGCGTCCGCTTCCCAGGGGAGTGAGCCGCCGAACTGCAATACCTGAGCAAAAGGAAATAAGGTGTAGAACGCCCAGGAACAGAAGCCGGCCGGCGTGGTCTGGCCGATGATAAACTCGTCGCCCACTTTGTGCGCCGCCACGCAGTTCCCCTTCTGAGATATGACCTTCGCTATGACCTCACGCATGATGTCTTCACCTCGGTGTGGCCTCTTCTTGGGCGGTTGGATCCGCCGGTGGTCTCTGGGTTGCGCCCGCCGCGTATTCCTTTGCCGCTGTTACCTCCTCGCGGGTGACAATAGCTTCCAACATGCGGTCGAACAGCGGATTAACCAGATTGTTCAAACGGCGGAACAGGGCCGATTTCTCTTTGAGTCCCGTTTTGGTGAAACGAAGGCAGCCGCGACAACCATCGGTGTAAGTCCGGTACTGACGGCTGTCTATTCTATGCCATTTGCCGAGGATGACCATCGCGATGCGCAGAGGCTCACGGACCAGGCGAAACCACGGCGCCCGGCGATAGGCGGTCCGCACCAGCATCAAAGTGCAAGCGCCACAGGTGGCGGCGCCTGGCCCTATACAGGCCCCATGGTCAGTGTTGTTGGCCGGTCCCGGGTTATCCCTTTGTCTCATCGCTTGTGTGGACAGTATATACGAAGAACGTGGCGGCGAGCAATCCAGGGAGTGTTTCTCGGGTCATATCTTTGACAATCCCGAAGGTGGGCGTATAATGGGCATATCCCTGTCTGTGGTCTTGGCGTTGAGAGTTGCCCCGCTAGCGCCTGTCCAGCGGCGGCGGCCATACTTGCACTCGAAAATTTGGAGGAGTTGGAGAACTGGGGTATGGAGAAACAAACGGAACGGCGGCGCGAAGCCGAGCCGGTACAAATGTCCCGCGTCATTGAGAACATAAGGCGCGACTTCTACGAGCAAAACGAAAAAGCAGCCAGCATGCCTCATGTAATGAAGTACGACTCGGTGCCGTGGCTGCAACACGCCCAGGCATATCAGAAGTTCTTCACCGCTCACGACAGCGGGGAGTTTATGGGGGGGCGCATGTCCCGGATGCCCATCAGGACCTTCACCGTTGACGAACAGATACTCATGTCGAAGGGCATGGAAGGAGTCAAGTCGGGGAGCCACCGCCACTACGTCGAGGCCCTCTTCTACATCATAGAGGGCAAGGGGTACGAAATCCACGACGGGGTCCGCTACGATTGGGAAGCCGGGGACTTCATGTGCGTCCCAACCTACTGCAACCATCAGCACGTCAATGTGACAGGGAAGGAAGCGCGGCTCTTCTTCTCGGTGCCTCTTCATTTGGGCCAGTTCATGGGGCTGTCGTTGATCGAGCAGATGGAGGCCCACGCCAATTACCGGGCCCCCGATGACGCCGAGGTGCTGCGGGGAAGCGGAGGGGAGTTCCTGGGCTACAAGGGCGCCGACGGCCTGGAGCTCAGGTTGGGAGCGGACAAAGACGATGAGGCGAGAATGAATGAGCGGCGTTCCCGCGATTTTACCGAGACTTCGAGGACCACTTATGACCGCTATCTCCAGACTCTTGCGGAGCAAAACCGCTGGCGGCGTGAAGTGCCCCACGTCATAAAGGGCAAAGAAGCGCCGTGGGAGAACACCCGTATGGGGCGCATAAAGCAGTACCTCAGCCCGTATGGACCGTCCCCAATGCTCTTCTATGACGCCTTCATCCAGGAGATCCCCCCCGGAGGCCGCAGCGGCAAACACCGCCACGTGGCCGAGGAGGTCCACAAGATTCTGTCGGGACGTGGCTACGATGTCCATAACGGCAAGCGGTATGATTGGGAGGCCGAAGATGTGGTGGCCATACCGGTGAACACCGAGCATCAGCATTTCAATGCCGACCCGCGCCGGACAGCCGTGTTTGTTGCTTTGCAGTCGCGTCTGTATTATTATGCAGGGCACGGAGGAATTGAACACCAGGAGGATGCCCCGGAGTGGAAAGGCTAGGCGGCAAGGTCTCGTAGAAGGGCGCTATCGACCACGGCCAATTGACAGCCTGGTTCACAGGAAAATCGTTACAGAGAAGGAGTGAGGTTCTAAGACATGGAAAGACAGATAGAACGACGGCGGGAGCCCGAGCCGGTGCAGTACGACCGGTACATGGAGGAGCTTTGGCTGACTCAGAAGAGCGAAAGGGACAGAAAAGCCTCGTTGCCCCATGTGCTGAAGTTCAACGACATCCCGTGGCGCCAGGCGGCCCAGTGCTACTGGAAACACTACGTCGGCTATTTGCCCAACGAGCGGTACAAGCAGGCCCCGTTCAGCAGCATGACTGTATCGGAACAGATGCTGTTCCGCGGCAGCAAGTCGGGCAAGCACCGCCACTTCAACGAGGCCGTGCTGTTCATTGTCAGGGGCGAGGGCTACGAGATCCATGACGATGTGAAGTACCCCTTCGAGACCGGGGACATCGTTTCCGTGCCGACTTTCTGTGTCCACCAGCACTTCAACGCCGTCCAGGAAACCGACGTGCAGGTGTTCTTTGCCACCGCTGCCCCGGTGTGCCATCTGCTGGGAATCATGTCCACGGAGCAACTGGAGATGCACCCCAACTACAAGTTGCCCGAAGGGGCCACTCCTCTATATGGGCCCGATGGCAAGTCTGTGGGATACAAGAGCGCCGAAGGGGTTGAGATCCGTTTTGCTGAGCGGAACGCTCAGTTGCAGAGTGCGATGGAGTCGAGGCAAGCGGCCCGTTTTACCGGTGAGGCCAAGAACACGTACGATTGGTACCGGAAGACTCTCACCGAGCAGGTTGACTGGCGCAGCTCGCCATCTGTCCCGCATGTGGTGAAAGCCAAGAATCGCCCGTGGGAGGATACCCCTATGGGACGGCTGAAGTACCTGTCCCACGCCACTGTCCCGTCGGGGTTGTTGCTGTTTGACGTGTTTTACCAGGAGATCCCCCCGGGGGGTCGTAGCGGCAAACACCGCCACGTGGCCGAGGAGACACACAAGATTCTGGACGGCCGCGGCTATGATGTCCACGACGGGAAGCGGTGGGACTGGGAGAAAGAGGACGCTATTTTCATTCCGGCCAACACGGTCCACCAGCACTTTAATGCTGACCCGCACAAGCCGGCTACGTTCTTGGCTATCCAGTCGCGGACCTATTATTACCTGGGGCATGGAGGTATCGAGCACATGGAGGATGCGTCAGCATAGAGGCAGAAAGTCGGGAGACCAGAAGCAATACCGCCCTGGGCAGCCGGGCCTAACGGCCCAGGGCGTGAAAACAAACGAGGCCGGGATCGCTCCGACTCAGTTGGGCTACCCCGGCCTCGTTAGCTGCTCCGGATGTCAGTCTTCATCGTGTTTGTTCGACCTGGGTGTCCGCGGCCTGCCGCCGCGCCCCGACGCCCCGGCCCCCACCTTCACCAGTTCCTTCTTGTGCTCCTCCATAGCCGGCTGCTCTATCTTGGGCAGAGGCTCCAGAGGGTGAAGATAGCCGCACTGGATGCACTGCTCGTACCAGCCGTACATATCCCTATCGATGATCAAGTCGCCCCTGCACTTAGGACAGCTTTTCAGTCTTAGCATTCCAGTTCCACCCCCTCTCAACAGGACAATAGAGGACTCTTTCTCTATGCAAGATGGACTCTGCACTGGCGGCTGGCCGGCTTACCCCGGCGCCCCGGTCTTCGAGTCCCCCCTTTTTCCAGAGCATTAATTATATCGCCAGTCGGAACCGTGTTGCAACTTCTATCTGTAGAAGCTACCACCAGACTGGTGAAAAGAATAGGACAAAGGTCACACTCTTGGGGCCTGCCCATCCCTGTAAGGCGCCCGGCGGCCCCGGTCTCAGTTCGGGCTTCTGGTTAGCTTCATATTAGGCGGGATTGGGCCTGACGTCTATACGCATAAACCCTGAATTGCGCAGGGAAAACACCTTAGTATGGGCGCGGGGATTTCCGTAGTTTGCGAGCCCGCGGGACTTTTGTATCGGACCTGATGGATACGGGGCAGCTTGGGAACGACCCCGTCCCTGCACTTTCATGAAACGCGATAGCCGGGGTGTTTCGTCAGAGACGTCTGGCCGGGCGGCCCGCTGAAGATGAGCCGTCTTTGCGAGGCATCCCGACAGGTCGGGACCGTGGTCCCGATGCATAGGTGCTTCGCTGCCCCTACGCTTCGGTTCCAAAGACGCGCAATACACTTTTCATTGTTTGTCGAAGGCGCTGAGGTGAGCAAGACCAACCGGCGGATTTGAGCGTCAGACGGTGTGGCACGGTATGTGACGTTGTTCACTAATTTGACACCTCGCGGAGCTGATGGTAGGTTAGTGGCGTCCCATATCGTGGCGGGCCATAAGGGTGGGGGGAAATCCCACTGGCCCCCTTTACCAAACTGAGCATGTCCCACATCTCGGGCTGGACACAGAGGGAGATGTTAAGCCATAATCTGTGAATTCAAATTGAAAATGATCACCTCGAAGGTTATCTACCATCCAGTGAAC
>JACQTY010000252.1 GCA_016210545.1 Chloroflexota bacterium | reverse complement strand
GCGGCCCTAGCTGCGGGGGCAAAGTCCACGGCGTCCGGTCCCGGCAGTGGTTCTGGGCCCTGGTGATGGGTGAACGCCCGGAGCCGCGTGGGGCACAGCGCGGACCTTTCCCAATTATTAATGGTCTCATAATAGTCTATAAGGTTGAGCCGCCCCGATAGCATCAGGGCGGTCCCCTTTTGTAGCGTCTTAGACGGCCCGCGATAGGACGAAAGGGTGGCCCTGTCGTTGGAAGTCAGGCTGATAGTTCTCCGCCGCGTCTAATCCCTGCACCCAACCGTTTTGGAGCTTGAATTCATCCAGCATATCCAGTACGCCGGCATACTCCGCTGCCGATATACGCCTGGATAGCAGGGGCACCCGCGGCGCACGATGAACAGGGTAATATTGGGCCATAACGCTGACGGTTATCGACGGCGACACCTCCCGGGCCAGCCACCCCAGCGATTCCCGGCTTCCGGCCAGCTCGTTGGGTAGTATCAGGTGCCGCACAATGACTCCGCTGCGGGCAAGGCCGGCGTCGTCCAGCGCCAGGTCTCCCACCTGCCGGTACATCTCTTTGATCGACTCCCTGGCGTGTTGAACATAGTGGGCGGCCTGCGAATACTTCACAGCTAGCTTGTCGTCGGCATACTTGAGGTCGGGCAGATACAGGTCAATAATGCCGTCCATCTGCTTCAACACATCAACAGAATCATAGCTATTGGTGTTGTACACCAGCGGCACCCGCAGGCCTCGCGGCACTGCCTCGCACAGCGCCGTGACCAACTGGGGCACGAAGTGGGAGGGGGACACGAAGCTGATGTTGTGACAACCGAGGACATCCTGGAGATACATCATGCGTTCGGCAAGCTGGCGGGGAGTTATGTCTTTTCCTTGCTGGTGCGCCGCGTCCTGGCTAATCTGATGATTCTGGCAATAGACGCATTTCAGGTTGCAGTTGCCAAAGAAGATGGCGCCGGTCCCCTTTGTCCCGGAGATGACTGGCTCCTCGCCGTGATGGTCGCAAACGCTGGAAACTACGGGCAGATGGCCCGAACGGCAAAACCCTGACTTGCCGTGGAGACGGTCGACGCGGCAGTCCCTGGGGCATATGTCGCAGGAGGCAAGCCGCGACTCCAGCGCCTCAGAGCGCCGCTGCAGCTCGCCCGATTGATATAAGCCTACATAACGGGGTATCGATTCACTCCTGTATTCTTTCCGCAGGGGCGACCGCTGAGTTCCGAGACTCTTCGACCGTCGCCCCTGGGGGTAGGACATTCCCATGACAATGTGGGGCGGTTTTCAAACGCCCTTTGGCGCCCGATCCAAATCACGCAACCCTTGTGTTGACTTTGTCCACTGCCCGAATTACAATAACCCTGATGGATGCGAGTGTAGTTCACCGAACAGAACAGGCCCAGTAAGCACCCCGAAGTGTCGGGGTGCTTTGTTTTAGACGTGCGTGGCGCCCATTTATCCCCGTATCAACCCCTTGACCAACAGACCGAAACTTATGAGGAGGCAGAAGAAAATGCAGTCTAGCCTTATCAGCAAGATCGAGAAAGCTCGACGCTATGCCCAAGAACGAGACCGCATCAGCTTCTCCCGGTTCTCCGTGAACTTACGAGGCGACCACGACTCGCACATGATCAACTTCGACTCGGGCCAGTGGAATTGCACATGCCACTTCTTTTCCCAGTGGGGCGTGTGCAGCCACACGATGGCCCTGGAGAGAATACTGGACAACATGCTTCCCGGCAAGCCGGTCGCGCCGGCGATAGATCGCTCGGCCCAGGGTCAGCTTATCCCCGAATAGAACCTGGCCCTGCGGGCACGGGGCGCCGTGCCCGCTCACCCCTTGCGGTCTTCGGCGCGCAGTTCTATCCGCGTAACGTTAATCGTATCGGGGCAGTTGAATTCCAGTACGGACCCCCCCCAGTCCTCCGGAAACTTGCCCCCGAACTGCAGCATCATGATGTACGAAAAGATATCGTGATAGAAGAAGCCACATAGTCCGTCCGGGGTGTACCCGCTGAGCTGGAACTTGTCCCCCTTCTTGTGGCCACAGGCGCATTCCCCTTGCACCGACACAATAGTCCCGATCACCTTCTTGCCTACTTCAGGCGGCATGGACTGCTCCTCCTTTACGGGCGAAATGTATCGCTCCCGATCTCTCTTATCGCTTCAGCTACGACGAATAGGGAACCGGTAACCAGGATCAGGTCCGAGGCTGTCGCCAGCCTTCTGGCCCGCTCCAAAGCCGCGCCAACGCCGGGAGCTATCTCCCCACTCCTGCCCCACCGGGCAAGTTCCTCCGCCAGACGGACCGGCGGTGTGGCCCGCGGGTGCTGCGAGGCGGTGACTATGGCCAGGGGCGACAACGGCAACAGCTCCTTGATGATGCCCGCTATGTTCTTGTCTACGGAAGTGCCCAGGATGACAATTAACCGCTCATAGTCAAAGTACTTGGCAACTGCCTCTCGTAGTTTCTGGACAGAATACGGGTTGTGAGCGCCATCTACCACGACCCAGGGCCCACGGCCCAGCACCTGAAGCCGCCCGGGCCAGGATACGGCCGCCAGTCCCTGATACAAGCTTTCCTTTGTGACGGCCGCGCCCTGCCGGGCCAAGACCCGCAGGACGGTCACGGCTGTGGCGGCGTTCTCCAGTTGAAAATCGCCCAGCAAGGGAATGAAGAGCTCATAATTGCTCTCCTCATCGGCAACAACGAACGACTGGCCGTGCCCGTCAAATGATTCTTGCCGCCAGGTTATGTCCTTTCCGACGCGGATGCGTTTCGCACCGCTCTGCCGGCAGGCCAGCCCGATAACCTGATCGGCCTCCGGTCCCTGCGGGGCGCATACTACAGTAACCCCGGGCTTTATTATGCCTGATTTCTCCCGGGCAATCTTCTCCAGTGAGCCGCCCAGGATATCCTGGTGGTCCATGCTGATAGAGGTGATTGCCGCTACCTGCGGCTGGACCACGTTGGTTGCGTCGAGCCTGCCCCCCAACCCCACCTCGATCACCTGATACTCCACACCTTTGCCGGCAAAGTGATCGAAAGCCAGGGCAGTCAGCAGCTCGAAAGTGGTAAAGGCCCCATGTCTCCATCGCGACGACGCCGTGAGGGTTCCCACGATTGGCTTCAGTCGCTGCACGCCAGAGGCAAACTCCGCTTCAGGGATGGCATGGCCGTCAATTCGAATGCGCTCCCGGATGGAGTGGAGGTGCGGGGAGGTATACAGGCCCGTGCGGTATCCCGATGCTATCAGCACCGAAGCCACCATAGCGGCCGTGCTCCCTTTTCCTTTGGTGCCCGTTATGTGGACCGTCCGGGGCTTCAGATGTGGGTCGCCCAGCGCCTTGAGCAGCTCCTGCATCCGGCGGAGGTCATAGTTCTCCGCGGAGTAGACAACCGAAGGGAGCTTCTCGTAGTCAGTGAATCCCTGCAGGTAGTCCTGGGCTGACTGAAAGTCCATCGCTATTTCCCTGGCCGGAGCTCCTGGAAGAAGCATGTCCGGTTCCCTGTATGGCACGCCGGCCCCAGCGGTCTCGCCTTCACCAGAATAGTGTCGCCATCGCAGTCAATGGAGACGGAATGCACCTTTAGATAGTTCCCCGAGGTCTCTCCCTTGTGCCACATCTCCTGGCGGCTGCGGCTGTAGAACCAAACGTCATCGCCGTCCAGGGTCAATTTCAGAGCCTCCTGGTTCATGTACCCCAGCATGAGGACCTCGCCGGTCTCGTTGTCCTGTATGATGGCGGGAACCAGGCCCTTTTCATCGAGTTTCAAATTAGCAACCAAACTTACCCCTTCTCAATATCCATTCTCCCATCTCCCCAAATTGGCTGACCACACGACACTTTCTTGGAGCGACAGCAATCCGGAAGAGCGGGTTGTCTCAATGTCACCCTCAGCCGTAGCGAAGGGTATCTGAGAAGCTAAGCCGCGCACAACTCCGCCTGTGTGGAGCGGTCCCATGCGATTCGCGTCCCCCGCAGGAGAACCTGCTACCCTGACAAACCTGAGAGATCCTTCGTCCCGATGCGTCGGGAGATGACATCAGGGAAAACCTCGCTTATCCGTGCCAGCCCACAAAAAGCGTCGTGCACTGAACCAAACATGCAGAGGAGATCACCTACAGCCGCACCGGCACCCCCCGCTCCTCCAGATAGACCTTGGTCTGCCTTACGGAATATGTTCCATAGTGGAACAGGCTCGCTGCCAGCACAGCGTCGGCCCTGGCCGCGGTCAGGGCATCATAGAAATGGGACAGCCGCCCGGCCCCCCCGCTGGCGATCACCGGTATGTTCACAGCTTCGGACACGGCCCGGGTCAATTCCAGGTCATAGCCGGTCTGCTGGCCATCACAGTCCATGCTGGTCAGAAGTATCTCGCCGGCGCCCAGTTGCTGGGCTTTCGCCGCCCACCCGACGGCATCTACGCCGGTCGGAGTCCGGCCGCCGCGCGTGTAGACCTCCCACTTGCCGGGCTGCGCCCTCTTGGCGTCGATAGCAGCTACAATGCACTGGCTGCCGAACCTCTCTGCGCCCTGACGAATGAGGTCCGGGTCCTGCACTGCGGCGGTGTTCAGCGAAACCTTATCGGCCCCGGCCTCCAGAATGCTCCGTATGTCATCGATGTTGCGCAGCCCACCCCCGACTGTCAGCGGGATAAACACCTGCTCCGAGACCCTCTCCACCACATCGGCCAGGATCTTGCGGGCATCCGACGACGCCGTTATGTCCAGGAAGACAAGCTCGTCGGCCCCCTCCCGGTCATAAAAGCGCGCCAGGTCCACCGGGTCGCCGGCGTCGCGGAGCTGCACAAAACTCACTCCCTTGACCACCCGTCCGCCAGTGACGTCCAGACAGGGAATGATTCGCTTGGTGAGCATGTTTATGTCAACTTACCCATTCAGGTTCACTTTCCCAACACGATGATGTAGTAGTCTTCCCCGAGCGCCTTCTCCCCGGACACTGTCAAGCCCGCTCGCGCGGCCAGTTGGCGGGCCTCCGCCGGGTCGATGCGCTCGCTCAGAGGCGGCCCCACCGGCATCTCCTTCTTCACCCACTCGACTATCCCCACCCATCCTCCGTCCTTGAGCAGACCCCTCAAAGCCGTCAAGAACGCCACGCGGTCCTCCTGTTCATGGAAAACAAAGGACATGAATACCCCGTCCAGGCTGCCCGGAGGAACGCCCAAGTCCGATTCCGTAGTCCGCTTCACCTCCACGTTGGAGATGTTATTGTCCCTGACCTTTATTCTAACCCGCTCCAGCATTTCCTCGGCTATATCAAGACAATACACCTTGCCTTGCGGGACCATTGCGGCCAGGGGCAGGCTGAAGACGCCGGTACCGCAGCCTATGTCGGCGATTGAATGAGAAGGTCTGATAGGCAGAACCGAGAAGATGTCTTCGAACGGAGGCAGCCGCTTCAGGCGCCCCGGGCTGTCAAGACGATCGATCTTCGACACCTCATACTTGTGGGTCATTCTCTTGTCCTTTTCCGCCGATGCCAGGGCCTCAGGCAGGCTCAGCGCGCCGTCGTACAGCGCCTTGCCCACTATCACTCCTTCCACTCCCCGGAGCGCCAGTTCTTCGATGTGGGCCAGCGAAGAAACCCCTCCGGAAGCGATGATAGGAATAGTCACACGGGCCTGTAGCTCGGCCAGGGCCTGGAAATTAGGGGACGTCAGAGTCCCATCCCGGCTGATGTCGGTGTACACGATGCGACGCACCCCCAAAGCGACCATGCGCTGCGCCATCTCGGCAGCCGGGACAGTGGATCTCTGGGTCCAGCCGTGGCTGGCGACCATGCCATCCCTGGCATCAATGCCCACAACAATTCTGTCCCCAAAGGTGGTGCACAGTTCCGCTACCAGTCCCGGGTTTTCCAGGGCGGCCGTGCCCAGCACGACCCGTCCTATCCCAAGCTTGAGCAACCCCTCGACTGTCTCTCCATTGCGTATCCCTCCACCCAGTTGGACGGGCGTTTTCACGCCCCGGAGCACGGCCTCAACCGTCTCCAGATTCTGTAGCTTCCCCCCCACCGCTCCGTCCAAGTCCACCATGTGGATGCGCCCCGCGCCCAGGGACTCCCAGCGTCGGGCTACAGCAACCGGATCTGACGAGTAGACCGTCTCCCGAGCATAGTCCCCCTGGTACAGGCGAACGCATCTCCCCTGTCTTATGTCTATTGCCGGAATGACTTGCATCTGACCCCCGCCAACTACGAAGTAAGTATAGCACAACCGAGAAGTTGCAGCTAAGTCCAGCAAGCAACGCCCGAAGTGATGCCAGCAATAGCCAGACACGTCGCCGGGGGAGGGAGCAGCGTGCAGTATTCGCAGGAGCAACCGATAGCCGCCCTCACTATCCGGTGGCATCTTAGATAGCAGAAATCTCCCTGCGAGGCGGAGACCAGGCCGACGCCACTGGGTCTGCGGTCAGAGTCGGAGGATTGGGGAACTGGAGAGGCCCGGGGCAAACGAGGAGATCAACACATTGGGACTTGCCGGGGGCTGCGAAGCTTCAGGTCCTTATGACCTTGAAGAACGCCTCGAGCACGTCCGGATCGTAGCGGGTTCCGCAGCCGCTTGCCATGTAGTCATGTGTCTGCTCGGGGGTGAAGGCAGGGCGGAACGGCATGTGCATACCGGTGATGGCGTACCCCTCGGCGACGCCTATTATCCGCGCCCCCAGGGGTATTTCCTGGCCCTTTAGCCCCCGGGGATACCCGCGACCGTCATGGCGTTCATGGTGAGCGTGGATAAGAGGCGCAACATCGGCAAAGACCGGCGAGAAACGCAACATATCGGCGCCCGCCTGCGGATGCTGCTCTACCATCGCTTTGTCCTCCGGCGATAGTTTGCCCACCCTTAGCATGACTTCATCCGGTATAGTCACCAGGCCAATGTCATGGAGCCGGGCCGCCATCTCGATATTCCGCACCTGGGAATCAGCAATCCCCATTTGCTGGGCCGTTTTCCGAGAGTACTGGGCCACTTTGTCGGAATGCCCCTTGATGTGGGCGTATCGGCCTTCCCAGCTTTGTATCCACACCCGCAGGGATTCGGAAAAGGCAGCCTCCAGTTCCCGTTCGTGGCGGGAAACGCCCTCGAACATGAGGTCGTTGGATACGGCAACGGCTATTTGATTGGCGAGTTCCGTTAGCATATCCGTATCTTCCTGGGTGTAGGCCTGGGGCTGGCGACTGCCCAGGCACAGGCTACCTATGACTCTATTCTTGAAGACAAGGGGTAACCGGATGATCGTCCTGATCCCCTGCTTCAATATGGCTTCATCGGTCCGGAACAGCCTTTCCTTTTCCAGGTCCGGCTCATAGGAAACGGCGCGGTTAGCGGCGACCCAGGCTGTGGCCGTGCCTTCCAGCGGTATCTCCTGCCCCAGATCCCACGCCGAACCGATCTGTGAGGAAAGGGCAATGAAACGCAGCTTCTGCTGGGTCTCATCGATCAGCGTCACCACCGCCCAGTCCACGCTTATCACCTGTTTCAACGTGCGAGAGAAAGTTTCGTAGACCTCTCCCAGATTCAAGCTAGAAGAGATGATGGACGACAGTTTCGATATGGTCTCAATCCGTTTCGCCTGGCGCCAGGTCTCCTGATAAAGGCTGGCATTCTGGAGAGTAGCGGCAATGAGGTTGCCCAATGTGGTGAGGACCTCAATGTGATGTGGGGTGCAGTCCCAGGTATGTGGGCTGCCCACTGCCAGCACTCCCAGGAGCCTCTGATTGCTGACGATCGGCACCGATGCAAAGCCTCGGACGCCGGGCACCTGGGTCGGTTCGCTGCCTATGGGAGACACCGCGCCGGCGTCAGCCGTATACAGGGGCTGCTTTGTCTTGGCCACCATGCCGACCAGCCCCTGTCCCAGTCTGCGGCTGGCCACGTGCGGGGCCATGTCGCTGCTGACCCCGTGACTGTGAGTCAAGGACAACTCCTGTCGTTTCTCGTCCCACAGGTATATGCCGGCGCTGTCAACCCCCAGGACCTGTGGCGCTTTCTGGACAGCCATCTCCATTACTTTGCTGGGCTCGCGGAGTTGTATGAGGGCCTGGGCCAGAAGAGCCAGCGCCTCCAGTTCCCTGGTGCGGTGCATTAGCTCCTCAGTCACCTGGATTTTCTCGTTAATTGCAGCCGCAGTATTTTCAGTAATATACTGAATCTGCTGCTGGTAACGTTTCTTTTCTTCTTCCAGGTCTCTCAGCCTGTCCGAAAGCAGTTGCCAGGCTTCCAGGCTCTCTTTTTTCACGACATTTTACCTCGGTTAACTCCGCAGACGCGTATGTTAACTATAGGTAAATTAGCATAAACCGAAAAGACTGTCAACAGTACCAAAGACCCGAAATCCACTGCCCATTCAATCTCACGAAACGGGCTGATTCTTTACCTGGCTGGCGCCACAACAATTGTCATGTTCTGTCGAAAGCCCGTCCCGTACTTGATACGGGAGCCACAATCCAGAAAACATTGCGGGGGCTCCCGATAGATCGGGACTTCCACCGGAATGACATGACATGGGCCCGCTACATCGAGATTGCCGCCAGTCGGCTTTTTGATGGTGGATTACGGAGACCGACAACCGGCCACCTACGCAAAGTTCGTTGCCCGGGCCTGCGCCGGGCGAAGTCCGTCCCGGGGTGACCATCCCTCGTTTCACGGCAACAATCAGGGGAACCAATGCTTAGCGATCCTTCGGCAAAACAAGAACCTGCACGGGCAATCTATGAATTGCCCGTGCAGGTTAATGCAAAGCAGTTTCCTTGATCAGCTTCTATTTCTTAGTTACCTGACCCTCTGAGCTGGCCACCTTGTGTCCCAGAGCCAGGGCCAGGGCATGCACCTGGGCCATCAGCCGTCCGAAATTGTCGAACGTCAACGATTGCGCCCCATCCTTGAGGGCATAGTCCGGGGTGGGGTGCACCTCAATGATCAACCCGTCGGCGCCCGCAGCCACTGCCGCCAGGGCCAACGGTGTAACGAGATACCATTTGCCTGTGCCGTGACTGGGATCAGCAATGATCGGCAGGTGGCTCACTTTGTGGATAACGGGGATAGCACTGATATCCATAGTGTTCCGCGTATAGGTCTCGAAGGTGCGTATGCCGCGCTCGCACAGCATGAGCTGACGGTTGCCTTGAGACAAAATATATTCCGCAGAGAGCAGCCACTCCTGGATAGTAGCGGACATCCCTCTTTTCAACATTACGGGTTTGTTCACCTGCCCCACCTCGTCCAGCAGGGCGAAATTCTGCATATTGCGGGTCCCCACCTGGAGGATATCCGAATACCGCGCCACCGTTTCCACATCCCTGGGCGATAGCACCTCGGTTATTATGGGCAACCCCGTTTCCGCCCGCGCCGCGGCCAAGATCTTGAGACCGTCTTCTCCCAGGCCGCGGAAACTGTAAGGCGAGGTGCTCGGCTTAAAGGCGCCGCCCCTGAAAATGGTAGCGCCAGCGGCCTTCACCGCGCGAGCCGAGTCTAGCGTCTGCGTCTCCGACTCGACGGCGCAGGGACCGGCCATTATTACCAGTTCTCCATTGCCTATGGTTACGTCACCCACACGGACCGTAGTCTCGTATGGCTGGAACTCCCGGCTCGAAAGCTTGTACGGCTTACCTATGGGGATTATGTCCTCCACGCCCTCCAACCTTTCCAGCATCTGCGCCACCTCGGGTTGCTTGGCCACCTCTCCTACGACACCGATAACGGTCCGCTCCACACCCCTGGACAGATGTCCCTTTAGATGGAACTCCTCCAGGCGCTTCAGCACGTTCTCTATTTCAGTATCAGTACAACTGGATTTCATCACGATGATCATCTCGTCACCCCTGCTCCTTTATTCCGGTCCAAGATAGTAGGTTCAGTCATCATTCGCCGACTTCTCTGAGAGGTCCGGACGCAGCACCTTTGCGCCCTTCATGTAGACGTGCACAATATCTTTGGCTTGTTTCTCGGTGTTAACCAGAAGCAATATTCGAATGCACCGTTGCAGGCTGCCCGATACATTCATCTCATGTCCGCAGAGGAGGGCTGTGTCGGTCCAGCCTATCTTTCTGGCGGCAACCGCTGGAAACTCAGCGTTGAGGTCAACCGTGGTAGTCAGGAACGCACAGGCCACGTCATCCTTGCTTACCCCGTTCAACCTTATCATTTGTTGCAGCAATTCTTGGGTACCGCCCAGGATGTCCTCCCTGGTATTGGCCGTCACGGTAGTAGCCCCCCGAATGCCGCGACACCACATATTTGCTCCTCATACCTATTTGCCCCCGACTTATCGGGGGCATGATAGCAGGTAAATATGCTACTCTTTATCGAAAACGCTGTCAAGTGAACCGCGCCCCCAAAATCCGCCATCAATTAGGTCTCACTGAAGGAGCGGTCACGTCACCACATCCCGATGCATCGGGACACCCCCTTTACTAAACTGAACATGTCCCCCATCTTGCGCTGGACACAAGGGTTTTGAAGGGGGGATACACTATTGCAATAACTGAATGCTACCCATCTTCGGGGTCAGACATATCGAAATTGAAAACCTACCCCGTCATTGCGAGGAGCGTAGCGACGAAGCAATCTCCG
>JACQTY010000251.1 GCA_016210545.1 Chloroflexota bacterium | reverse complement strand
GTGCTACTAAGGTCGTTGCGCTTGCTTCGACCTCTCCCCCTCTCCGAAACGGAGAGGGGGTGGCCCGCTAGCGGGCCGGGGGTGAGGGAGGAACCCTGACGTACCCCGTCTGGACTACCAATATCATTTTGAGATAGATTACTTGGGGCCGGGTTGGGAAACCCGACCTACGGGATTTTGACATAGATTCTAATACCGTGGGGGCGGTGCGCCGCACGCATTGACATCACCCTTCTGATACCCTATCATGGCTACGCATTTTGCCCGGAGGTGCTATGGCCGACTCGTTGCTTCATCCCTACAGAGCGCTGGACTTATCGGAACACGGGGGCCAGTTCTGCGGTAAGATCATGGCCGACCTGGGCGCAGATGTCATTAAGGTCGAGCCACCCGGCGGCGACCGGTCTAGAAACACAGGTCCGTTCTACAAGGACATCCCTCACCCCGAACGCAGCCTTGCCTGGTGGGCCTTCAATACCAGCAAGCGGGGCATCACGCTGGACATACAAAGCCGAGAAGGACGGGAGACCTTCAAACGTCTCGCCGCCAAGTCGGATTTCGTTATCGAATCATTTCGTCCGGGCTACATCGACAGCCTCGGACTAGGCTACAACGCCCTCACCCAGGTCAACCCCGGCCTCGTCGTAATCTCGATATCCCCCTTCGGCCAGACAGGGCCCTACCGCGACCTCAAGGCGTCCGACATCGTGGTCATGGCCATGGGCGGCCAGATGTTCAGCGCCGGCTACCCCGACCGGCCGCCGGTGCGTATCAGCGTCCCGCAGGCTAGCCTCCTGGCCGGAGCGCACGCCGCCGCCGCGGGCATGGTGGCATTGACCTCGCGACTGCGGACCGGCCTCGGTCAACACGTAGACGTATCTAGCCAGGAGTGCGTTGTCCGCCTGCTTTCCGGCGAGCTATCCGCGTGGGAGTTCAACAGGGAGTTCCACCGGCGGGAGGGATCGCTCCGCCCGGCCGGCGGCGACCTGCGGATACGAATAGTCTGGGACTGCAAGGACGGCGCAGTTACCTTCCGCCCCGGCATCGGCGGATACCTGCGGGGCATGCGTCCCCTGGTAGACTGGATGGTCGCAGAAGGGGCCGCCGGCATACTGAAGGACGTGGACTGGGGGGCGCTCAGCCCGCTGGTGGCCTTCACTAAAGAGGTGGAGTCCTGGCAGGATATCTTTGCCGGCTTCTTCCTGCTCCACACCAAGGCGGAGATGTACGAGGGCGCGCTGCAGCGCCACATCCCTCTGTTCCCCGTCTTTACCCCCGGCGAAATAGTCCACGACCACCAACTCGCCGACAGGAACTTCTGGACTCCGGTGGAGCACCCCGAACTGGGCGCTTCTTTCCCTTACCCCGGCGCTGCAACCAAGCTCTCGCTCACGCCGTGGCGTATCCATCGGCGGCCTCCCTTGATCGGGGAGCACAACCGGGAGGTGTTCGCCGAGATGGAAAACCCGGCGGATAGCCGGACAACGGCCGACAACCCCGGTGGACTCAATAGACTCACAGAACTCGACGGACCTGAACCTAAAGCCCTGGCGGGGCTGAAAGTCCTGGACTTCTCGTGGTTCCTCGCCGGCCCCCTCATCACCAAGTACCTGGCCGATTTCGGCGCCCAGGTCGTCAAGATAGAGTCAAAGACCAACTTCGATATGACCCGCGCCAGTCCCCCTTTCAAAGATGGCAAACCGGGGCCGGACCGCTCGGCCAGCTTCCGTTACTACAACACCAGCAAGATGGACATGTCCCTGAAGCTGTCCACTCCAGAGGGACAGGCCCTGGCCCGGAAGTTAGCCGCCTGGGCGGATGTTGCGGTAGAAAACTTCACCCCTGGCGTGCTTGCCCGCTGGGGCCTGGACTACGAGGGCCTCAAGAAGGTCAACCCCCGCCTCATCATGCTCAGCACCACCAACCAGGGCCAGTCGGGACCCCACTCCAAACATCCCGGGTTCGGGTGGAACCTGAGCGGCCTGGGCGGATTCAACCACGTCAGCGGCTGGCCCGACCGGGAGGGTGTCCAGCCCAATGCCGCTTACAGCGATTTCGCAACCCCGTGGCTTGCCGTGGCCGCTATTCTCGGGGCCGTCGATTACCGGCGCAGAACGGGCAAAGGGCAATACATCGACCTCTCCCAGTATGAGGCGGGCCTGTCATACCTTTCCGTGCCGCTGCTCGACTTCGCCGTCAACGGCCACGAGCGTCTCCGCTGCGGCAACCACGACGACAGGGCCTGTCCTCACGGGGCCTTCCCCTGCCGCGGGGACGACCATTGGTGCGTACTGGCCGCGTTCACCGAAGCTGAATGGCGGTCTTTATGTAAAGTCATGGGGGACCCGCAATGGGCCAGCGACCCTCGGTTTGCCAGCCTCCGGAGCCGAAAAGAGCACGAGGAAGAACTCGACCGTCTGGTCAGCGTCTGGACTCTGGAGCATTCCGCCGAGGAGGTGATGGACCTCCTGCAAGAAGCTGGCGTCGAAGGTGCGGCGGTGCAGAACGGGCAGGACCTGTTGGAGAAGGACCCACAGCTTCGTCACCGCGGCTTCTTTCAGATGATCGAGCATCCCCAGGCGGGGGCTATGTGGCACATGGGCTGGCCGGCTATCCTGTCGCGCACGCCCTACCGGCTGCGATACGCCCCCTCTATGGGAGAGCACACAGACATGATATGCCGGGACATCCTGAAGCTTTCCGGTGAGGAGATAGAAGAGCTGAAGAGCTCGGGAGTGTTTGACTAGGCTGCCGCGTCGTTGCGAGCCGTAACCCTGAGCGAACCGAAGGGGCAGCCAACGGGATGATCCCGATAGATCGGTACTCCCTCTCCCTCGGTGAACCCTCGGTGGGCGGATTCAGGGGTCTGGGAAGTGGGTCACTTTCAACCGATCGGTACTCTCTCTCCCTCGGCGGGGAGAGAGGACTTGGCGAAGTCTGTTGTCGGGAGATGACTTCCGAAGCAGGCCATGGCACACCGCCTGTTTCTCTACACTCTGGCCCTGGCGGCGCTACCTTGAAGACCGAGAGGCTCGCCTGCTCGTAACGAAGAGCAGGCCCGGCGCATCGGCGGAATCCCCCGTCTCGATTCCCCACTGGGAATCGAGACGCCTCCCTTACGTAAGGTCCCGATGTATCGGGAGACTCACCACCCCAGGCTGGCGCAGCTACTCGCAGGGCCGTTAAGTGAGTCTGGCGGGGGATTTTCCCGCCTGGCCTGAAATGTCACCCCTTTGCAAGATGGGGCCACTAATGTTACGCCAACCAGCGCGAAAAGCTCCTATCTCGAGGGATGTGGTAGGCGGTAGTGGGACACCTATCTCCCCTTGTATACAGGCTCGCGCTTCTCTCGGAAAGCCTTGCTTGCCTCGGCAAAGTCCTCGGTGGTAACGGCGATCCCCTGAGTGATGCCCGCCAGCTCCAGGGCCGCCGCCAGGTCCAGCTCCGTGCCGCGGTACATGTTCATCTTGGTCAGGTTTATGGCCATCCCCGGACCTTTGGCCAACTCCCGGGCGTATTCCATTGTCTGCTCTTCCAGCTTGGCCGATGGGACGAGCCGGTTCAGAATGCCGATCTTCTCGGCCTCGTCGGCCTGGACTTCCCGGCGGGAGAACATGATCTCGGCTGCCCGCCCCATACCCACGATGCGCGGCAGGAGCCAGGACGTGCCGCCCGCCGGCACCAGACCCCGCTTGAGCCACGCCACACAGAACCGGGAATTCTCAGACCCAAAGCGTATGTCGCAGGCCAGCGACAGGCAGAAGCCGACGCCGTGGGCCAGACCGTTAACCATAGCGATGGTAGGTATGAAACTGGACTGAAGACCGGTGATGATCTGCGGGATCAGACCGCGGTATCCCTGAACAAACACTGACGGGCGCTTTTCGCTTACTAGTAGGAGCGCGTTTGGGTCCCCCCTGAAATCGCCGCCGGCGCAGAAGGCCCGGCCGGCGCCGGTTAGCACCAGCACGCGGCTGACGCCGTCGCTGTTGCACTCCTGGATACAGGCCAGCATCTCTCTCCCCAGCACCTCGTTGAAAGCGTTGAGGCGCTGCGGGCGGTTAAGGGTGAGTACTGCTACGCCGCCATCCTTCTTCAGGGTAACGGTCTCTAGTTTGGCCAAGTTTCCTCCTTCGATTCATCTATTTGTGAGACCAGGCCGTAATCACGACTTCCGCGCCCGGTGAATCCGGGCCGCCCGCATTATACCAGAAAAGCCGGACCAGTGGACGCCCTGGGCCAGACGGCCGACGATCCATTTCGCCAGCTCACCACCGACGACCCAGGAAGGCCGCGCTACATCAAACTGAGTAAGCCGAGCCTGGCAATTTCAGGGTCGATCCCAATGCTGTCATCTACTGTCTGGGCGCTGCCTGCTCCTTGACCAGTTCCCGCCGCAGGACCTTGCCCACCATGGTTTTCGGCAACGAGTCGCGGAACTCCACGTGCTTGGGTACCTTGTAGGCCGCGAGCTTTTCACGGCAGAAGGCCCGTATATCATCAGCAGTAGCCTGCTGACCGTTGCGCAACACGACCCACGCCTTGACCGCCTCTCCCTGGCGCTCGTCCGGCACCCCGGCCACCCCCACTTCAGCCACCGCGGGGTGAGCGGCGATCACCTCTTCCACCTCCCGCGGCCACACCTGGAAGCCGCCGGGTTTGATCACATCCTTCTTACGGTCCACAATGAACATGTAGCCGTCTTCGTCGAGGTAGCCCAGGTCTCCTGTGTGCAGCCATCCGTCCACTATGGTGGCCGCAGTCTCCTCGGGACGCTGCCAGTATCCCTTCATTAGCTGCGGGGCCCGGATGAGTAGCTCGCCAACTTTGCCCGGTGGCAGGCTCCCCTGGCCCGTATCCCCGTCGGCGACCCGCACCTCTACGTCCGGCAGAGGCACCCCCACGGCGCCCTCTTTGTACTGGCCGCGTAGCGGCCCAATGACGGCAGCCATCATGGACTCGGTTAGTGCATAACCCTCCACCATGCGGCCGCCGGACAGCGCCTCGAAGCGCCTCTTTGTTTCAGCCAGCAGGGGGGCGGCCCCGGAGAAGCATAGCTTGAGGGAACTGAAGTCTGCCTTCCGGGCCTGGACCCGTGGATGATTGAGCAGAGCGACAAACAGCGTGGGGACGGCGGGGAAGAACGCCGGACGCACCTTGCCGATAGTGGCAATGACATCGTCGATGTCACGAGGATTGGGCACAATTGCCAGGGGGTTGTGGCCGACAAGTCCGGTAGCCATTATGCCCAGGTTGCCATACACGTGAAACAGCGGCATGGCCAGAAGGAGGATGTCTTCCCAGTCCACAAGCGGCCCTTTTACCCAGGCGTGTACCTGCATGCCGGCCATGAGCAGCGCCTGATGGGTACCGACTGCCGCTTTGGGGATGCCGGTGGTGCCCCCGCTGAACAGGATGAGGGCCGGATCGTCCGGCCCTATGGAGACGCCCGGTCGCCCGGCCTTCTTATATGCCCGCAGTATATCCTGCATCCACACATCACCCGCCTGAAGCGTAGCGCGGTGGCCTTCCTTCTTTTCCTTGAATAGTGTGAACAGGAGCCGCAGCAATTGAGGCAAATACTCCTTGATGTTTGTGGCGATAACACGCTTTACTCCAGTAGCCCGCTGAAACGCTTTCACCTTGTCGTAGAACGGCGTCAACACTACGACGGTCTCGGCGCCGCATTCCTTCAGGGCGTGCTCCAGTTCGTGGGCGGTGTACAGGGGGTTCAGCATCACAGCAATCGCGCCCGCTTTCCATACCCCGAGTTGAGCGATAATGGACTGGGGCGAGTTAGGCATCAATAATGCTACGCGGTCCTCTTTCCTGACCCCTTGTCCCACTAGGGCGGCGGCAAAGGCGTTGCTCAGCCTCTCCAATTGGGCGTACGAGAGCCGCGTTCCCTTGAAGATAATTGCCGTGTGGTCCGGCCGTTGTCCGGCGGTATCGGCGACAACATCCAGCAAAGTACGCCGTGGGTATGGCGCCAGGGTCTGCGGAACACCTTCGTCATAGCTTTTGAACCAGGGATAATGTTCCATTTCGGACCTCCTCGTGTCCGGTAGAACGCCGGCACGCTCTACGGGGGTGCTACTGGTACTTACTCATGCAAATCGGCGTTATGTTGAAATCCCCTCTCCCTTGATGGGAGGGGGCGAAGGTGAGTCCCGACCTGTCGGGATTAATCCTCTCCCACGGTGGGGAGAGGAGACTAGAAGAGTCTATTTTCGAGGGAACCGGTCATGCCCGCCTACACTGGGCGCCGCGAAGGCTGAAAATAGCCCACCCGCGGCCCGTAGTCGCCCAATTCATTGGGCAAACTCTGCCCGATAAATCGGGCAACTACATTTTCATGGGGCTATTTTCGGGAGATACACAGAGCAACATTGACAGGGGCGATCCCTCGGCTCTTGAACCCCACGATGCCCCTTGCACGATGCAGAGGTCAATGATACCATACCCACAGAATGCCCCGTAGATGGAGCGGGTATGAGAGAGAAATTGGTAAGACCATGAAAGGTTTTCGTACGCCTTCCTGGTTCCGCACAAACGACAGGCTCAAGATAGGCCGGGTGAAAGCCCAAAACGACAAGCCCAGGAGCAAGAAGCCGCGCAAAGGGAAGTAGAGACCGTCAGGCAGGACGCGCAGTCCGCGCGGGTGGGGATCTCCTTGCCCCCCTTTATTAAAGGCAACAATATAGTTGCCTTTAATAAAGGGGGTTGGGGGAACTCGGGGCTGCACCCACCCTACAAGGCTGGCATCCGCGTTCCACATATCAACAAACCTATTGTGTCCAGCAACCTGGGTTATGGGTAAAGGTCAGTTTATTAGGGGGGGCAGGCCCGATTCATCGGTCCGGGGGATTTTGTCGTCGGAACAGGAGACAGCAGTTGACCCGTCTTCTCATCGTCCGCCACGGCCAGACCGAGTGGAACCGCGTCGAGCGTTTCCGTGGTCACATCGACCTGGAACTCAACGAGACCGGCGTCCGCCAGGCGGAGGCCGCGGCTGCCCGGCTGACGGAGTGGCCCGTGGCTGCCGTCTATTCCAGCCCTCTGAAGCGGGCGTGGCGCACCGCTGAAGCCATCGCGGCGCCCCTGAATCTGGAGGTCCGGCCCCTGGAGGGGATAGTCGACATGCATTTCGGCAAGTGGGAGGGGTTGTCCCTGGCCGAGGCCCATCAGCAGTACCCCGACCTCTACGCTCTGTGGGAGACCGAACCTCACAGGGTCCAGATGCCCGGCGGCGAGGGCTTGCCGCAAGTGCAGGCCAGGGCCATGGCCGCGGTGAAGTCCCTCATAGACCGCCATCCCGCCGATGCCATAGCCCTGGTTACTCACCGCGTCGTCTGCAAGCTCCTGGTGCTGGGACTTCTGGGCCTGGACGCCTCCCATTTCTGGCAGATCGAGCAGAATACCACCGGCATAAACTTCTTCGACGTCAGGGACGGCTTGCCCACAGCCGTCATCATCAACGATACCTGCCACCTCAGGGGCCTGTAGGATGCCGCCGTTAGCTCCCGTCTCGGTGATAATCGAGCGGCTGGAAAGCGCCTACGGCTCGCCGAATTGGCACCCCCGCTACGACCCAATGTCAGAACTGGTCTACACCATCCTCTCCCAGAATACCTCGGATAAGAACTCCCAGCCGGCCTTCCAGCGCCTGCGCAGCGACTTCCCCACATGGGAGGACATCCTGGAAGCGCCGGTAGCAAAGATAGGGGCGGCTATTCGCTCCGGCGGGCTGTGGAACGTGAAAGCCCCCCGCATAAAACAGATATTGCAGGGGATACGGGAGCAACGCGGCCCCTTTGACCTGGACTTCCTGCGGGATATGCCCCTCGACGAGGCCAAGACATGGCTCAGGGGGCTACCCGGCGTCGGTCCCAAGACGGCGGCCTGCGTCCTGCTCTTCTCGTTGGGCAGGCCTGCCTTACCCGTGGACACCCACGTTCACCGGGTGGCCTGGCGGCTGGGGCTAATCGACAAATCGGTGTCGCGGGAGAAGTCCCACGAGGTCCTGGAAGGCATTCTGCCAGAGAAAGACATCTACCGCTTTCACGTGCTGTTTGTGCAGCACGGACGGCAGACATGCAAGGCCCAGCGTCCGTTGTGCCCGAAATGCGTGGTGAACGACGTGTGCCCGTATTATCTGGGGATGCAGCGTGCGTGACCATGCCTTGATCCTCCATCAAAAGGCTTGCCCGGACAAGAGGCAACTAATCCCAAGGCAGCGGCGGCATCCCGTGTCATTCCAGCGTCCCGACGAGTCGGGAGAATCCAGGCCTCGTGGATTTTCGCTGGATTCTGGCTTTCGCCAGAACATACTATGAGGTTTGTGGGTGTTTTTGCCAAGCGCTGTCCCAGACCGGCCGAGCGCCGAATGTCGCACCTGCGAGGTGAAAGAAGTTCCCCTTTTGTGAGATTCAACGGGCGGCGGATTTTGGCAGGCTGGCCGAGTTGACTCCTTAAGCGGGATATGGTTCAATGAGATAGAATTTCCGATTATCCATCAGATGGAGATTCCGCCATGACAGACACTAAGGTACGAAGTAAGGTAGTTAAGGCCCTGGCGAAGGGGCAGGTAACTATAC
>JACQTY010000250.1 GCA_016210545.1 Chloroflexota bacterium | reverse complement strand
GGCTTCAGCGACGGGGGGGATAACCCCATCTCTGCGGGGATGTACCAGGCCGCAGCCCTCGCCGCGGGCGCCTCCCTGGAGGCGGCCCAGGCAGTCCTGAACGGACGCGCCGAGGACGCCTTCAACGCCGGCGGGGGCTACCACCACGCTGGGCCCGACTACGCCTCCGGCTTCTGCGTCTTCAACGACCCCGTTCTCACCATCCAGCGCCTCCTGGGCCGGGGCGTCCACAGGGTCGCCTATGTGGACATAGACGCCCATCACGGGGACGGCGTCCAGAACGCCTTCTACTCCTCAGACCAGGTCCTCACCATCTCGCTCCATGAGTCGGGGCGCTACCTCTTCCCAGGCACGGGTGGTGTAGAGGAGGAGGGCGAGGGTTCGGGGCAGGGCTACGCCGTCAACGTTCCCCTGGCGCCCGCGACCGATGACGAGGTCTACCTCTGGGCCTTCCGAGCGCTGGTCCCGCCTCTGGTCCGGGCCTTCCAGCCCGAGGTGCTCGTGACCCAACTGGGGATAGACACCCACATAGATGACCCTCTCACCCACCTGGCCCTCACCTCCCACGGCCACGCCGCCGCCGTCGCGGAGCTGAAGGCCCTCTCGCCTGGTCGCTGGATCGCCCTGGGTGGCGGCGGCTACGACCTCTCCGCCGTGGCCCGGTGCTGGGCGCTGGACTACGCCCTCATGCTGGGCCTGGAGCTCCCGGACGAGGTCCCGGCCTCCTATGCGGAGAGATACGGGCTGAGGCGACTCCGAGACCCGGGCCCTGCCCGCGTGGACCCGGCCGCGAAAGCCCTCGCCTGGGAGGACGCGCGGCAGGTCGTGGAGAAGGTGCGGGAGCGTACCTACGGCCGGTTCGGGCTCTGACGCGCTTTCCTATTGGTAATTATCCCCTTGCCCCAAGTACTCCAACTCAGCTCTGTGAGCAAGTCCCAAAGCTGAAAGCGATTATCCCGTGGCGTCAAGTAGTGTCGAATAGTCGGGGTTGAATGGTATGCGGTGGCACTATCGGGAAACCAACGTTATTGGAGTACTTGAGCAGCCTTGCATCATAGGTATGGAACTCCTCACAGGAGTGCGCCTTCGCTGTAGCCAAATGGATTGCATCCATAGGTTTCAATCTCCAGCCCCTAGTAATCGCAAGTCGAATGAATCCACGAGCTTCCTGAGTGATCGCATCATAGAGTTCCACCAACTTCACGGCGTCTCTGTCAGCCCATAGTTTGTCAATCTCTTGTTCCTTTGTGTGGTCTAGAGCTTGGTTATCCTGTTCTGTCTTGGCAAAGGCGACCTCTACTTGTGACACTACAGATGTATAGAGTTGGATACCACCTTTGTCACTCGCACTATCCGCAAGTAAGGCATCCAAAGTCGGAAGGCGATCCTCGTCTCCGTTGATATAGGACAGCCACACTGGGGCGTCCCAATATATGCGTCGTTTCTCGCTAGGCATCTCTCAGCCCCCGGATGATTTCTTCAGCACGCCGGGCATTGTGCAACCGAGGCGCAATACCCCTAGCCCTCAAATAGTTACCCTTCTCGATTTCAGGCAAGACGTGGATAAGCGATATTCGTCTGGCTGCAAGGGGGCGCCCACTAAGAGCATCGCGAGTTATCTCTCCTTCTACAATCGTACGTTTGCCCCATATCTCGCGCAGCAAATCCTCTTTGCCCTCGTCAACATAGCAAGAGACGCACCGATCACGAAGAGTATCATACAGATTAAATCGCAATCCTTTCCTATTGGATAGGGTTTGCACACGTCCTTCTATGGCTCCCACAGACTGCACCGTAGCACCAGAGGCGGTGATATTTGGCTGGGTAGCGATGGTTATGTCTGAATCGGCCGTCTCGAATCTGATGGAGGGAACATTGTCATCCAGTAGTTGACTAATCCCACTCGCTGCCCGAATAACCGACTGGGAGAAGTTGGGAGGCTGCCCCCTCTCTAGCGCCCGCCCCACATCTACATACGCATCAACAACACGTTCTACCTCTTGTAAGACGTCACATTCCCCACGAACCGTCGCTATCGCACTGCTTACCTGCAAGTCATGGATTATCCAGCGAATCTTTTCCGTTGCCACAAGGTCTCTTGTCAACGCTTGTACAAGAGTCTCCAGAGTAGAGAGGGCCTTCGAGAAATGGTGAAGCTCCACGTCTCCATTGAGTGCGAGCGTTATAGTGTCCTTGGCCATGTAAGTCCCCCCCTGCAAGCCCCTCAGAAGCTTGCGGAAATACCCCTAGGGGTGTACGCTAGATTTGCGATGGCTAGCGACACACCCCGTTCATCAAAGGCTATACGGGCTAAGAAACCTGCTAAGTCCAAGGTGTCATCACCGCCGCTGACCAAGGCTGAGTCTGAACGCTTCCTCCGCACCATTATCCGCCCTGTTGACCTGAAACAACCTGGGCCAAGAAAACCTCGAACATAGGCTGCTCTTGATCCCTCCTATTGTACTAGCAGGCTGCTGAAAAAGGGGAGCCCAGAGGGGCGAAGCCCCGCCCCCTCCCTTCCTCTTGGACCTTCTTCCCCGTTGGCTCTCCCAAATCCTCGACCCGCACCTTACTCAGACGGGCTTCTAGACTATCCTCCCCTCGGGCATATTGGTCCATGCGCTCATCTCATGGGGCGTCGTGACGGGTTCCGCCTTGCGCACATAGGCCGGAGTAAGCTGGGCGATGGACGTGACCCCCAACAGGCCCAGGGCGCTGATCATCTCGTCCTCCAGGATCTCCAAGACCCGTACGAGGCCCGCTTGACCGGCTGCCGCTAAGCCCCAGCCCTGGAGTTTTCCGATGGCCACGGCCCTTGCCCCGAGAGCGAGGGCCTTCACCACGTCGCTGCCACGCTGAATCCCCCCGTCTAAGACGACCGCGGCCTTGCCTGCGACCGCTTCGACGATCTCCGGAAGCGTGTCCAAAGCGCCGAGTCCGTGGTCGAGCTGGCGCCCCCCGTGATTCGACACCCACACGACGTCAACGCCGTGCTCGACTGCCAGCGCCGCATCTTCGGCGGTTGCCACACCCTTGAGCATGAAGGGCAGGCCGGCCAGATCCTTGATCCTGTCCATGGTCTCCCACGTGACGGACGCCCCGTAGGAGGGATTCCGCGGCCCGAGTCCGGCGGGTGCCGTGCGGTGCAGCATCGGCCTCTCTCTCCGGCTATACAGGGCGTTGTCAACGGTGAGACAGAGGGCCGAATACCCTGCTCGCTTCACGCGAGCGATGACGTCTTCGACCCACGGCCAATCTCC
>JACQTY010000249.1 GCA_016210545.1 Chloroflexota bacterium | reverse complement strand
GTGTGTAGCGCCTCTCGCTATCTGTCTAAGTACGGGTGCTCAAGGCATTTTGTTGGAACAACTGCGGGTCAGACCCGCCCCTGCGGATGACGTTGCAGGCATCCTCGGGGGAATGCGGCCACGCCCGGGGTGACGGGCGCGGCGCGCCGTGCCCCTACGGAGGGTAATTTCCCCTTATCGTCCAGACCACGTATAATATCTATATAGTGAAATATAAGCTCATTGCCTTCGATATGGACGGGACGCTGCTGGACAAGGAAGGGAACGTCCCGCCCGCCACTGTCGACGCCGTTCACCGGGCAATGGACCGGGGCATTCAGGTGACCCTGGCCACCGGCCGCATGTTCCGTTCGGCGGCCCGTTGCGCCCAGCAACTGGGCATACACATCCCGGTCATTTCCTATCAGGGCTCACTGGTTGCCGACCCGTGGAACGGTAGCGTGCTGCTACATACCCCGATGTCGATCCCGGTGGCCAGGGAAGCCATCGCGGTCGCTCTCGAAGCTGCGGCGCATCTCAACCTCTATATCGACGATGAACTCTACGTCACCGAGCTTACCGACGGCCTTAAACGCTACGCCGATAGGAATTTCGCCCAGCCCCATGTGGTATCCGACCTGGCGTCGTGTATGGACAAGGACCCCACCAAGCTCATGGTCTGGGGAGACGCTCAGGTGATAGACAAGGCCCACACCCTGCTGACGGACAGGATCGGCCCCCGTTGCCTGATCACCCGCTCCTACAAGACGCTGTGCGAAGTCGGGCATGCGGATACGGGGAAGGCAAACGCCCTCAAGTTTCTCTGCGGCATGCTGGGCGTCCAGCAGAGCGAGACCGTAGCCGTGGGAGATGGCCCCAACGATGAGGATATGCTGGAATGGGCCGGCCTGGGGGTGGTCATGGACACCGCCCCCGATGACGTCAAAACCAAAGCCGACTGGGTTGTTACCAGAAGCCCCCAGGACGGCCTGGCCGAACTGATAGACCGGTTGATGGGGCCCGACGGAGCGTGAAGTCCGGCGGAGCACACGCACTGCGCGTCGCGACACGTCGATACGATGCTTCAAGGGTACAGTGGAATCCCCCGGCCCTCTTTAGTAAACTGACCACTACCCACATTTTTGGGCTGGACACAAGAGGATTTCGGATACTTGGGATATAACCGGGATTCGTGATCTTCCATATAGCAGTAAGGTCAACATGGCGCTGTAGTCGCTCTGGGCACAAACGTAGGGTGGGTGAAGCAAATCCCGACGAGTCGGGACATTTCGTAGCGACGCGAGGTGGTGGGTTTCGTCCCGATTTCATCGGGGCTGCACCCACCCCACAAAGCTGGTATCCGCGTTCCACATATCAAAGAACCTATTGTCTCCAGCGACCTGGATTATGGGTAAGGGTCAGTTTAGTAAAGGGGGTGTTTCGTTGCACCGCAGGTGTAACGAAACGGGGGATTTACACTCTGAGACCGATGTTCAAATCCCTCTCAATCTCCCTTTATCAAAGGGAGAGGTTAGTGATGCCATGTCCCCTTTACGCAAAGGGGGCGCGCTAATGCGCCAAGGCGCATTGGCGCGGAGGATTCTGTGACCACCGGTTGAGAATATGGAATACGACGTGTTTTGGCGCCCAACACTGTCTGCCCAAACAGTAGACCGCTTCAATTCCCTGTCCTTTGAGATGGGCCCTATCCGCCCGCCCAGCGAGGCATTTTCCCTCCTGGTCCGCGCCACCCGCAACTGCCCGTGGAACCGCTGCGAGTTCTGCCACACCTATAAAGGCGAGAGGTTCGAGCTCAGGCCCGTTCCTGAAATCGAGAAGGACATCGCTACTGCGAAGGCTATCAGCGATGAGATACAAGGTCTGTCCCGCAGAACGGCGCAGCGCGAGCCGTTGCGCCACGTTGCGGCGGCCATCTACTCCAGTCCCCGGTTTAACGCCAGCGTCCGCAGCGTGGCTCTCTGGCTCTATGGAGGCGCACAATCGGTCTTCCTCCAGGACGCCAACAGCCTGGTCATGCGGACTCCAGACCTGGTGGCCGTGCTGCAGCGCCTTCGGGAGACCTTTCCGGGCCTGGCCCGCATAACCAGCTACGCCCGCTCCAAGACGGCGGCAAGGAAGTCCCACGAAGAGATGCGGGACATAGCGACTGCCGGCCTTTCCCGAGTACACATTGGCCTGGAGACAGGCCACACCCCGCTGCTGGCCTGCATCCAGAAGGGGGCCGCCGCCGAAGACCACATCCAGGGAGGGCGCCGGGTGGCGGCGGCGGGGATATCCCTATCGGAGTATGTGATGCCCGGCCTGGGCGGCAAGAGGTTCTCCCGCGGCCACGTGGAGGACACAGCTCGCGTCCTCAATGCCATCGGTCCGGACTTCATCCGGCTGCGGAGCCTGGTGGTCCGTCAGGACATGCCCCTCAGCGCCAGGCTGGCGGAGGGTGAGTTTGAACCCCTTTCCGAGGATGAGGTCGTCGCGGAGATCGGGGAGCTGCTGCAGAGGCTGGAGTGCCGCAGCCAGGTGAAGAGCGACCACGTCCTGAACCTGCTGCCCGAGGTGGAAGGCCAGTTGCCGGAGGACAAGCCTCGCATGATTGGTGTGATACACAGCTACCTGGCCATGCCCGCGGAGCGGCGGTTGCAGTACCGGCTGGGTCGCAGGGCAGGCTACTATGAGAAGCTGGCCGACATGGCAGACCCGGCGCGCTCGGATGCCGTGAGATCCCTTCTGGCCCGGCTGGGGGACGACGGGGAAGCTGTGGAGGGGGCGATTCAGTCGCTGAAGACGAGGTTTATTTGACGGGCGCCCGTGCAATCCCATTGCGTCTGGTGCAATAGAGAACCCCGGATGCGGGTACCGCCATCAGCACCACGGAGCATGAGGGTCCCGCAGGCGCCATTGAGGAGTCCCGACGGTCGGGACGATGAAGCAACCCTTCGACACTGTTGATCGGCAGATGGCGCTTCGCTCACAAGGGGTGGAGTGTCATCCATTTGAGGGGGAATCGTTCACGCCCGGTTGCGCCGGGCGCCGCGAAGGATGAAAATAGCCCCTGGCGCTATCATTCTGATGGAGTCCCGACGTATCGGGGCGACTGAAGAATCTGGGGTGGAATCGTAATCCCCGGACATCCCCAGACCCTTCGTCCCGATGCATCGGGACGAAGGGTGATAAGAAGCGTCTATTTCCGGAGCGATGCCAAATGAGAGCGATCTCCGGCAGAGCGCCGACGGGCCTCTACGGCGTCGTGCTCTCGCCCTCCCTGGGCTCGCAGTGAATGGTGATGACAGCGTTGGGTATCCTGGACTTGATGTCGGCCTCCAGGTGGTCGCACATGGCATGGGCTTGTTCCAGGCTCACGTCCTTGCTCATGACGAGGTGGAGCTCGACGTAAGGGATGCGACCGGCCTTCCGGGTCCGCAGCTCGTGGAAGGTCACCGAGTCCTTGATGTGTTCCTGGATGCTGGCAACGATGACGGCCTCCTCAGCCTGCGGCAACCTTTCGTCCAGCAGGCCGCCGAAGGACTTCCTGTAGACGTCCACCCCGGCCTTGAGTACCAGCAGTCCTATCCCCAGGGCGATGATAGGGTCAAGCACCGTAAGGCCGGTGTAGCGCACGGCGACCAGGCCGGCCATGATAGCCACGGAGGTGTACAGGTCCACGCTGCGATGGCGGGCGCTGGCATCCAGCGCCAGAGAACCGGTGCTTTGGGCAACGCGAAACAGGTACCGCCTGAGGAAGAAGTTGGCTAGGGCCGAGGCCCCCATTACTGCGATGCCCACCTCGAGCAGGTCTAACTTGGTCCCGAACAACAGCTTCAGGATACCCTGGTAGATGACATACACGCCGGCAGCGAATATTATGACGGCTTCAATGGTGGCGCTGATGTTTTCGGCCTTGCCGTGGCCGTAGGGGTGGCCCACATCCGGGGGCTTCGAGGCCAGGCGGAGAGAGATGAAAGAGACGACCGCCGCCAGCAGGTCCCCCATGCTGTCAAAGGCGTCGGCCAGCACGCTGATACTGCCCGTCACAATCCCCACTACCACCTTGGCAGCAATCATGATCGTGATGGAGACAAGGGGAATCGTGGCCGCTCTGGAGGCGGCTTCGCCCTTTGTGCCCAGCATCATTACCTCAGGCCCCGGCGGGTCGGGATTCGCGCTTCCTAAACCACGTCTTCCACTCTTTGTTTTCCCAGACCACCATCAAGGTTGCGGCGTTATAGTAAGAGCTATAGGCTCCGGCGGCTATGCCAATGAGCAACGCCAGGGTGAAGGTCCGGATGGTTACCCCCCCGAACATGTATAGAGCGCCTACTGTCAGGAGGGTTGTCAGGGTTGTATTCATTGTCCTGCCCAGCGTTTCAACCAGGCTCCTGTTTACGACTGTTTCATATGCCTTACTAACGCCTCTGCTCATGTTTTCACGGATCCGGTCCATGACCACCACCCTATCATTGATGCTGTAGCCCACTACGGTCAGGATGGCTGTTATGAACAGGGCATCCACCTGGGTATTGAAAAATTTGCCCAGAATAGAAAATATGCCCATCAATACCAGAACATCGTAAATGAGGGCAATAATTGCCGTGGTCCCGTAGCGCCATGGCCGCGGCATCCTTCTAAAGGCAATAGCCATGTATATCAGCATACCTACGGAAGCGGCGATGACCGCATAAATAGCGGCGTTTACTACCTCCGCGGCAACAAGAGGCGACACCGAAAAGAAGTCGAGGGTCGTCGCTGCTCCAAAACGCTCCCGCAAGCCTTGCTCCAGCTTGTCCTTCTCTTCCCTGGTTATCTCGCGTGTGCGAACAATGTAGTCGCCTCCGCCTGTGCGCTGTATGATAGCATCGTCATGTCCCGTGTCCGTTAGAGCCTGACGGAGGTCGGCCTGTTCCACCGGCTTTTCGAAACGGAACGTCATTTGCGACCCGCTGGTAAACTCGATGCCCACCTGAAGCCCCGGCGGTATCATTAGAGATATAAGTCCCGGGATAAGGATTACCGCCGATAGCAGGAAGAACCAGTACCTTTTACCAACCAAATCCAACTTCATTATTGGCTCCTTACTTCCTGAACATTGCCTGTTTTCTTGCCAGGCCAGTTATCATAAACGCTCTTAAGAAAGACCGGGTTACCACTATGGCCGAGAACATACTTATCACGATGCCGAGAAGGAGTACAACGGCAAACCCGGTGACCTGTACGGCGCCAAACCGGCTGCCGAACCAGATAAGTATCACCGCCGAGATTATGGTTGTGAAGTTGCTATCCCGAATTGCAGGCCAGGCCCGGCGGAAACCTGTCTCTGCCGCTGCAATCGCCGTACGACCGGCCCTTAGCTCCTCTCTCATGCGTTCAAAGATGAGAACATTGGCATCCACCGCCATACCCAGAGATAGAATAAACGCGGCGATACCGGCCAGGCTCAGGGTAACCGGCCACAGCTTAAAAATGGCCAGGATGATTGTCCCGTAGACACCCAGCGATAGAGAAGCTACCAGTCCCGGCAGTCGGTAATACAGCAGCATGAATAGTATGACAGACGCCACGCCTATTTGCCCCGCAATCAGGCTCTTCTGCAGGGAGTCAGCGCCAAGGATAGCATCCACATCCTGCTGCTGAATAATCTTCAGCGGTACAGGCAGAGCGCCGGCATTAAGCTGGATGGACAATAGCTCGGCCTCCCTGAGCGTCATACCCTCAATAATGCCCCTCTGTTTGATGATCGCCCTGACAACGGGCGCGGAAACTAACTCATTATCCAGGAAGATACCCAGGCGCTTGTTGACCAGCCGAGTGGTGATCTGCTCAAACAGGGTTGCCCCTTCATCGTTCCACTCAAAGTCTACCACCGGCTGGTTCGTAGGTGGCTGTAGAGTAACCGCGGCGTTACGTTTAAGGAAGGCGCCGGTCAAGGCTACCTCATTGCCGGCTGAGTCTTTGCCCTTGGATGGCGTCCACTCTGGATTACCCTGCGCATCCACCGCAGGTTCACCCTTTTCGTCCAGCTTTTGTTCTTTGAATTCGAGCTGAGCGGTCTTACCGATAAGGTCGATGGCTTCCTTGATATTTTTGACCCCTGGAAGCTGTACGATAACACGGTTGCCGCCAGGCTGCCGCTGTACTATCGCTTCGGAAATACCGTATGCGTTGACGCGTCGCTGTATAATATCCATGGCCCCTTTCAGGGCATCTTCCGGCCGTTCATTAGCTCCTATCCTGGTGAGGTCGGCCTCCATTGTCAAATAGGTACCTCCGCGGAGGTCCAGACCCAGGCTGAAGCCTTCCCGGATCAAGCGATTGGGCCGGCCGTTTTCGTCCGTTCCCAGAAGGGGCAAGTCTATGCGAGGGATGGCGACTGCCCACGCCAGAATGGCGGTTATGGCGATGATTACCAGCAGTCCAATGGTCT
The DNA here is from genome assembly GCA_016210545.1 of Chloroflexota bacterium. Lineage (GTDB taxonomy): Bacteria > Chloroflexota > Dehalococcoidia > JACVQG01 > JACVQG01 > JACVQG01. The sequence goes on along the minus strand of JACQTY010000249.1, from coordinate 9,396 downwards.
GACTTCGTCTCATTACGTCTCCTCTTACCCGGCCTCAGGTTGACTATTGCTGAGGAAATCCAGGCGCTTTTCAGATTATACACCCATGGGAATACGGTTGGTATAGGCAGTCATACCCAAAATCCACCGCCAACTGAATCTCGCTGAAGGAGCGGTCACATCACCAAATCCCGATGCATCGGGACTATGGCCTCTCCCTTTGGAAAAGGGAGATTGAGAGGGATTTGGCAAATCCCCCTTACGTCCCCCTTTACCGAAAGGGGGGGAACGGCCAAAGCCGGCGGCCTTTCTTTGACGTCTTTGACGTTGCTGCCGGAATTTGATGGCGGATTACGGATACGTAATGCCCTCCTCCGCTAAATCCCGAATCCCGAGCGCCAAATCCTAAGCAATTGCCCATGGCGCGCTGCGCCACCCATAAAGCATGAAAATGACACAATGTGGTTATTTTCTACGTAAATTCCAAGGTCCGAGGAGCCACCCCGGCCGTAGGGTCAGACACGGGGGTCTGCCCTGGGCGACGCGCTCCGCCGAGAGTCTGTGACCGGTCGGCCTACCCGCCCCCTATTTGAAGCTGTCTTTTGACCCACGCCAGGGCCTCGCCTCGGGTGGCTATTTCGCCCGTCGCCTGGGCCTCCGTCAGCGCCTCCAAAAGGCGGCCCAACTCCGGGCCCGGCTTCAGGCCAAAGGCCGCCATGAGGTCGTGGCCGTCTACCAGCTTCAGGGGGCGGGATACCTGCTCCTGTTTGAAGTGCTCTGCAAGAAGGTACTTGACCACGCTGACATGGGCGGCCCAGCCTTCCAGCGTCAGCGTCGGCCCCCGGCTGGCCCAGTGGTCGGCCAGGCTGAGGAAGAGGGTGTCTACGGCCGCGTCCCCCACGTCCCTGAAGTAACGATAGATGGCGTGCTGGCTGGGCAGTTCGTCGCCCTGGGCCATCTGGGTGGGGCGCAAATGGTGGAGTACCATTGTCTCGACCAGCTTTATCTCCCGGTTGCTGAAGCGCCACCTCTCCAGCACGGCCACAGCTACCCCCGCCCCCTGCTGGCCGTGGCCCAGGAAACGGATACGGCCCGTAGGTTCGACGCTGCGGGTCTGCGGCTTGGCCACATCGTGGAGAAGGGCCGCCAGCTTCACCAGGGCGCGCCGTGGCGTCACGCCGACCGTCTGCCCAAAGTGGGCGGCAAGTATGTCCGACCACGGCGCCTCGGCCAGCACCTGGTGGGAAGTGAGAGGCGAGATGTCAGAGGCGAGATGCGAGACGTGAGAGGTGGGGGGGGACCATCTCCCGCCTCCCACTTCCTGCCTCTGAGCTCGAGGTTCCCCTCCCCCGCCTCCCATTTCCCACCTCTCAATAAGCGCCTCCACCGCTTCCACGGTCCTCAGGGAATGGTTGAAGACGTCCCAGTGGTGCTCGGGGGGCTGCTGCACGCCCCTGGCCGCAGTCAGCTCGGGGAGTAGCGCCTCCAGAAGCCCCAGTCTATCGAGGTCGAAGACGGCGGTCGCGCCGCGGGACAGCCCCAGAAGCCGGACCAGCTCTTCCCGCGTTCTCTCCCCGGCCACCCGGCCCGCCAGCGGGGCATGCCTCTGGATAAGCCCCTCCGTGTCGTGGTCAATGGTAAAGCCATATTCCGCGGCCAGGCGCACCGCCCGGAGCAGCCGGCCCGGGTCGTCCTCGAAGATGCTGTCAGATACGGCCCGTATTCGCTTTTCCCGAAGGTCAACGTGTCCCGCCAACGGGTCGATCACGGGAAACGCGTCCGGGCCGGAAGGCATGTCGTCCAGAGACAGGGCCATAGCATCGATGGTGAAGTCGCGCTCGGCGATGTCTCCCTCTATGTCGCCCCGCAGAGACGAGAAGTCTACAACCTCTCCCCCTGGAGATAGGACGACCCGGGCAATAGCGTGGACCTCATCCAGGGGCACGAAAGAGCCGCCCTCCGACGTGGCAAACTCCCGGGCCAGTTCCAGCGCAGGGCCGTCCACGGCAATATCCACGTCGCCGCAGGCCCGGCCCAGGAGGCTGTCCCGGACGCAGCCGCCGACTATGTACCCGCGCACGCCCCTGGCCCGCAGGAAAGCCTTGATCTTGCTTACAAGCTCCCGGGGCAAGGGCCTGCCATCGGATTCAGCCATGCCATTTCCCCTCATTCGGACACAAGTAGGGGCACGGCATGCCGTGCCCCTACCCCGCCGGATTGTCCATCCTTAATCCACCGTCAATAAGAGAACTGGCCCCGACAAGTCGGGGCCATGCGAACGGTGGGACCCGACTTGTCAGGACCTGTCTGTAGAGCGCCCAGTGTTTCACCCAGTAGGTGAATAAGCCTTACGTTTCCTGAGATTGAATAGGTGGTGGATTATGGCCAGCGCGCCGTATTGACGGGTCCGTTCAGTTCAGTGTTGCGGCGAGCCGCTCGCCCACGGGTCCACCCACTCATCTTCCCCGTTTGCTTCTGCTGCCGCTGCCTCCCTCACCTCCCCCACCTACCCCTCTGCCGCCTTTGCGTCCCGTCAGCAGGACTTCAAGGCCTATGAAGACCAATATCAGGGGCCATAGCTTGAGGACTGTCTGCCACAACCCCTCAGAGAAATGCCCCACATTGCGCAACAGGACGATAGCGCCTATTGCGATCAACACCAGCGCCAGGGTTACTTTTCCTGGCATAGCGCCTCCCATCTCACTTGCTGCTCTTCATCACCAGGACGACTATACCACTGATTATCAGGGCTATAGGCCAACCCGCCGCAGCAACCCGCTCAAACAGGAACGTAGGTTGGAAAAGCGGCAGACCAAAAGTTTCGAAGACGAATTCGTTTGCGTTTTTGAACAGCCAGAAGACGCCCAGCCCAATGAGGATTATGCCCAGCCAGTAGGCCCGCTGCGGGCGGGGCTTGAACAGGGGTTCCTCTTTTTCCCCCGTTTGTGGTTGGCCCGCGGCGCCCTCGGCTCGACCAGGAGGGGTCGCTTCTTGCTCTGTGGGTTCTTCCTGGGGCACCGCCCGCGGGAAGACGAGCCACATAGCCAGATAGGCGATTATGCCCAGCCCGTTGACAAAGGACAAGACAACAAAACCCACCCTTAGCAGGGCGGGATCGACATTGAAGTATTCGCCCAGCCCACCACACACCCCCGCCAGTACCTTCTGGGTCCGGCTGCGATAAAGCCGTCGCTCCATGGCTAACCCTCCTCCGGCTCGATTTTGAAGGGCTTCTCTCCCTCCTCCATGTGGTCGATGTAGAGCGTCCCGTTGAGGTGGTCAAGTTCGTGCTCCAGGGCCTCGGCCAACAGGTCTTCGCCCCGGATCTTGTAGTCCCTGCCGTTCCTGTCCCGCGCCCGGACCGTGACCTTCACCGAGCGCTTGAGCTTGCCTCGAAAACCGGGCAGGCTGAGGCACCCTTCCTCCACCTCCCGTTCCCCGGAGCGGCTTACTATTTCCGGGTTGATGAGCACCAGAGGGCCGGCGGCAGCAGTCTGCGGTACCTCGATGACCGCCAGGCGCAAGGAAATGCCTACCTGCGGGGCGGCTAAGCCTACACCATGCACGGCCCGCATCGTTTCAATCATATCATCGATTAGCTTTTGCAGGGAATCGTTTATGTCTTTTTCTTTGAGGCGCTTCGCCTTCTGCCGCAGAACCGGGTCGGGATGATAACTCAGAGGCAAGATAGCCATGTGCGTTGACCTCCCGTGTTAACCCGCGTGATTATATTCTACCATTGCGGCTATGTAAAGCGGTGACAAAAAGGGAGGGAATTTGCGTAGGTTGCGCGCACCTGTCATTCTGTCCGACGCATCGGACTCCGATGTTTTACTCGGAGGAGCGAAGTCCCGACCAGTCGGCCAAGTCTGCATCCTCTATCAATCTGTGCGGGGTAACCCGCTTGGGTGTCTTACCCAGATATATGTGTGGGGCGTCTGCCTGGCTGTCGTATTCAAAACTGAGGTCTGCCCCTACTCGAGGCGCTCTGTGAACCCCTCAATCCGCTCCTTGAGAGCGTCGTCGCTCACAAACGAGGGATCATTGGTGTCCACGTCCAGCACCAGGCAGGGGACGCCCTCGGCCTGGACAGTCTCCTTGACAATGCGTATGGTCGGGTTGGCCTGACGACAGCCGGTGTGCGCCCAGAAGATAACTCCGTCGGCCTTGTACGTCTTCACGTCCTCCCGCACCGCTTTGACCCACCGCTCCACCGGGGCATAGGTCAGAAAAGCCACCGGTTCAGCGAGGCAGCGCCTCGCCAGAGTGCGCACGGGTTGGGAGAAGTCCCACTGTATTGGGCCAAAGTGATGGAAGTTGGTCTCGTTGACCACGTACGCTCCGTGCTCCCGTTCCATCCAGTCCAGCAGCTTCCACGAGTGATTGGGGGTGAGGAACTGCGAGAGAAAGCGGTGGCGCTCCTTTGGTCTACCGCCGGCGGCAACGCGCCTCTTTAGCTCGTCCCTGACCAATTCCATGAAACGGATGGCATTCTCAGTACCCGCCCAGTACCAGCGTACCAGGAACAACTGGAGGCCGAGGCGCCCGTTAGCGGGGTACGGTACGGCGGCGCGCAGCTCATTTATTTCCCGATTCAGTTCCAGCGCCTGCTGGGATAGTCGGAGCACCTCCTGTAGCCGTTCCTGACGCAAAGGCTTACCCGAGACCCTGCCCAGGAACTGGAAGAGGTCGCCAAGCTCGCCTTCCAGGTATTTGACGCCCCTCTCATCGGCGTAGTACGGGGAGTCGAAGTAGAAGCCGGGGACGCCGCAGATTTGGGTAAGCAACTCGCTGCTCTTGGCGTTGTTGTCGCAGGTCTCATTGTTCCAGACGATGGCGTCCACCGGCGGCGCCCAACGCTGGAGGAAGACCGCCGCCGCCAGGCGGTGCACGGAGCACACCTCCGGAGGCAGGCCGAACGCCTTGGCAGTGGACAGCAGGCTCTCCTGCTTTCGCAGCATGGCCGCCAGCGTGCAGGAGACCATGCTGATGTGGAAGGGCACCATGTCCATGGCGTAGACCGCCTCACACTGGACGCTGTCGCTCTGGGTGGCCACAAACTGGCCGCGCTCGCGGGCCTTGACGATATTCTCGAAGTACTTGTGCAGCAACTCGCAATACAGCCCGTCCCAGGGGTTGGCCGATTTCTGCGATAGGTGCTGGCACATACCTGCCAGGCCTTTCAGTACCTGCTCCATCGGACTGGTCTCGTAGGCGTCGAGGGCCATTTGGCCGCCTCCGTCGTGAATATGACAACATTGTAGACACAAAAAGCAGCGTTGGCAAATGAAGGGCTTCCACCACCGTCAATTAGACCCCACTGAAGGAGCGGTCACGTCACCAAATCCCGATGAGTCGGGCGGGTTTGAAACCCGCCCGCGCGGGGGTGGTGACAATTGCCTCAGAATCGTATAGAATGTGGGCCACATAGAGTATTAAGGCCCCATACGGGGGCGCTTGAGGAGGAGTATCCATGGAAAGACAGGCAGAACGAAGGAAAGAAGCCGAACCCAGGGTCTTCGATCGCGAGCTGGAGAAGCTGTGGCAGAGTATCGACGGCGAGAAGAAGCGGTTGGCGTCGCTGCCGCGGGTGCTCAGGTTCAACGATATCCCGTGGACCCAAGGGGCGCAGGCTTTCCATAAGTATTACATCGGCCCCGGCCCCCAGTGGAGGTTGAAGCTGTTCCCGCTGTACAGCATGGCCGTAGTGGAACAGCTCATCCCGCCGGGCAACAAATCGGGCAGACACCGCCACTTCATGGAAGCCCTCTTTTATATTATGGATGGCGAAGGCTACGAAATCCATGACAACGTCAAATATCCCTGGGAAGCGGGCGACGTGATGATGGTGCCCACCTATTGCGTTCACCAGCACTTCGCCACGGGCAACGCCACCGCCAGGCTCTTTTTCAACATACCCTCCATCTTCGAACACCTGGGCATAGCCTCCATAGAGCAGATGGAGCTTCATCCCAACTATGAGATTCCCCCGGGGGCCAAGCCCATTCGCGATGCCCGGGGCGACATGGTCGGCTACAAGACGACGGAGGGGCAGGAGATCCGCTTCGGCTTCAACCAGGACCTCCAGCAGGTCATGGACGAGAAGAGGGAAGTGGGAAAGGCCGCCGCCGCCGAAAAGACCACCTACGACTACTACATCAAGACCCTCAAAGAGCAGACCGAGTGGCGGGCGAACGTGCCCCACGTTATCAAGGCCAAGGAACGTCCCTGGGAGAACACCCGCATGGGCAAGATAAAGTACCTCGTCCACGCCAGTATCCCTTCGGCCATGCTCCTCTACGATTGCTTCATCCAGGAGATACCGCCGGGCGGCAAGAGCGGCAAACACCGCCACGCCAGCGAAGAGGTGCACAAGATCCTCGACGGCAAGGGCTACGACATCCAGGACGGCGTCAAGTGGGAGTGGGAGAAAGAGGACGTGGTCGCCATGCCGGCTAACGTCGTCCACCAGCACTTCAACGCCGACCCCAAGAAGCCGGCCACGTTCGTCAGCATCCAGTCTAGGCTGTACCACTACCTGGGGCACGGCGGCTACGAGCACCTGGAGGACGCGCCGAAATAGATGTGAGAGGTGGGAAGTGAGAGGTGAGAGGTGAGCGCGAGGGTTGCAAGTATTTCCTTCTCGCCCCTTGGGGGAGAGGCTTCGTTGTCCTCTTCCCCCTTTCCAAAGGGGGAAGCAAGAGGGATTTGACCTTCGCCTCTCCTCCGGAGAAAGCAATTGAGAGAGAGCAGCCGTAGGGTGGGTGGAGCGAAGGAACTTGCATCATATCGACTCCCAGCATCGGGCAGGCAAGTCCGGATGTGAGAATCGTACTTAGAGAGGAAGACTCCGAGCGGAACCCACCACTTCGTGGACGGCGGTGGGTTTCCCCCCGATTTCATCGGGGCTACACCCACCCTACGATAACTCCACCGGCTACCATTACTGTGTGAAGAGGACAGGGTAAATGCCTAAGGTACTCACCGGTATCCGTGTGCTGGACTTCTCCCGATACGCCGCCGGCCCATCGGCCACCATGATCATGGCCGACATGGGCGCCGATGTCATCCGCGTGGAGCCTCCGGGCGGCGGCGAGGACAGGGGCCTCGGCCCCTTCGCCCCCAACGGCGAAAGCCTGCCCTTCGGCATAATCATCAACCGGAACAAGAGGGGCATCACCCTCAACCTGCGCAGCGAAGCCGGCCAGGACCTGCTCAAGAAGCTCGTCGCCAAAGCCGATGTGGTAGTCGAGAACTTCAGCCCCGGCGTCAAGGCCGAGATGGGCATGACCTACGAGGCGCTGAAGGCTATCAGCCCGCGCGTTATCCACGTCTCGGTCACCGCCTACGGGCAGAACGGCCCGTACGTCAACCGTCTGGGCTTCGATCCCATCGCCCAGGCCATGTGCAGCGCCATGAGCTACTCCGGATTCCCCGGCAGCCCTCCCGTCCGCTTCCAGGCGTCCTGGGTGGACAACAGCACCGGGCTGGCCACTGCCCTGGGCGCGGTGCTCGCCCTGTACCACCGCCAGCAGACTGGCGAGGGGCAGGCCGTGGACATGGCCCTGCTGGATACCGCCGTCTCCTTTGTGTCCAACATGGGGGTGGCCGCCGAATACAAGGTGAACAACTTCGTCCGTTCCCAGATAGGCAACGGCTCTTTTTATGCCTATGGCGACTGCTTCCAGTCCAAAGACGGCTGGGTCTACATGAGCGTCATCGGCGACGGCCTGTGGCGACGGCTATGCCGCATGCTGGGCAAAGACGACTGGCTGAAGGACGAACTGTTCTCCAGCGACGTCTCCCGTTTCCAGAACCGTCAGGCCATCAGCGAGGTGCTGGCGGCGTGGGTCGCCGCCAGGACCGTGGCCGAGGTGCTGGAGATCACCGAGAAGAGCCGGGTCCCCTGCGCCCCGGTGGCTACTGTGCCGCAGATGGTCGCCAACCCCCAGATAGCCGCCCGGGAGATGCTGGTGGACGTGGACTTCCCCGGGGTCGGCCCGGTGCCCCACACCGGCGTGGCCATCAAGCTATCCAAGACGCCGGGCAGCATCGAACACCGCGGCCCGCTGGTGGGGGAGCACAACGAGGAGATATACTGCGGCCTGCTGGGCGTGAAGAAAAGCGAGCTAAGTAAGCTGAAGGCTGAGGGCATTATTTGACGTAGGGGCGTCCCGACAAGTCTGGACTGCGCCGTGGAATCTCCTCTTGCGGTCCGCTCTACAACGGTTTGTGAACGGGAGAGTCCAGTCCCGATGTATCGGGATTGGCAGGGGTTTGGGGGTGTCCCCCAAATATATTCTTCCCCCTTCTCCTTGAGGGAGAAGGAGGCCAGGGGGATGAGGGCACAGGTAAGAGCGTTCCAATAAGGTGTTGAACACATGATCGTCGGTCTTCATGGTACATTGGAGAAACAGGTCGCTGAAGGCATCGTGGTCCGCACCGGCGGCTTCGGCATCCTGGTACACGTTCCTTCGTCCACGGCGGCCAGACTGGGCCGCCCCGGCGACGAAGTCGATTTGCACACCTATTTGCATGTCCGCGAGGACGCTCTCTCCCTTTACGGCTTCTCCTCCGAGGACGAGCTGGGGCTGTTCAAGTCCCTCATGGGCGTATCCGGCGTCGGGCCCAAGCTGGCCCTGTCCCTCCTCTCCACCCTCAACCCCGACCAGCTTACGCTGGCCATCCTGTCCGGCGATAAGGACATGCTAACCCAGGTGCCGGGCATCGGCAAGAAGACCGCCGAACGGCTCATCTTTGAACTCAAGGGAAAGTTGGAGAAGGCGGGCGCTGTGGCCTTGAGCCTGCCCGGAGGCGACACCAACGCCGAGGCCGTGGCCGCCCTGACCAGCCTGGGCTACACCGTTTCGGAGGCCAGCAGGGCGCTCGCCTCTTTGCCTCCCAGCAAGACCCTCACCCTGGAGGAAAAGGTAAAGATGGCCCTCCAGGCGCTGGGGAGCAGATAAACATAGGAGGACTCGCTATGGTAGACCGGCCTGTAAACATAGATTGGAAAAGGCTTGGCCCGAGTTTTGGGAGAAGGTGGGCAAAAACGCTCCAAATACGAAGGAGGGCACGGATGCCGTTTCTTATTGCTATTCGCGGATTTGGAAAGAGCTTAAGCCCTTTGCCGGGTTAGAAAGAAAGAATTGAAATCAGCACTGTATAGACAAATTAGGCGCACCGATTATCCTTTGGCCGGCCCTGGGGTGTATAAGATGTGCGGCAAGACCTATTTCCAGGGTACCGGTCAGTTCGGCAATTACAGGTGTTCAAATACTAATCGTCTTAAAATAACATGGACTCAGAAAACATTACCCGAGGCTGTCCGAAATTGTCATTCTGGAGCGAAGCGAAGAATCTCAGGGCTGGGGGCGTTTTCGGACAGCCTGTATAGACTATTATGAGACCATTAGT
>JACQTY010000245.1 GCA_016210545.1 Chloroflexota bacterium | reverse complement strand
CTCATAAACTATCTCGAAAAGTTGTCAGACTTCACTTTGGGATTGTTTTAACCTCTCCCCCTGTCCCCCTCTCCGAATCGGAGAGTCCCGACATGTCGGGACGACAAGTCGGGGCCGGGGGTGAGGTCGAACCTTGACTGCTCCGTTTTGCTTGCCAAGCTCATTTTGAGGCAATTTCTTAGTCCCTTGAGTCCAAAGCCTTGTGCGAAATGGAAATCCCGATTCATCGGGACACCGCAGAGTACGCAGAGGGCGCGGATAATTCTAGATTTCCTTTGTGTTCTCTGCGGCCTCAGCGGTAAAATCGTTCTGGTTCCGGCTTATCCGGGTGTAGGATCAACCGTTACAGCAGCGAGGGACGAGGTGGGAGCGGGGGTCCCAACGCTCCACTCCCTGTAGGGCACGGAGGTTTGAGATGCGTACAATCAGGACGGTAGTTAGCACCGGGATAGCTGTCATTGGACTGCTCGCGTTCCAAAGATACGCCTCCGCTCACGAACGTTGGTTTGTGGGAAGCGAAACACATTCGGGCCAGCATTTGCCCCTGGATTCGACCAACCTGGTACTGCTCTTCGGCGCAGTCCTCTTCGGCGCTATGGCCTACACAATTGACCGCGCTGACTGGACGCGCAGGATGCGCGTACCAGTATGGAGTGGCCATCGTCCATTGCCCAGGGCAATAGAGTGGCGGCTTGTCGCCTCCCTGACCGGTATCATGTTGATCATTAATGCCATTACTGGCGTTTTCCTGGCATCCGACATGGTCCTGCCGGGCGAAGGCTTGTCGGTAGTTGGCAGCGCCGCCCAGTTGGTCATCGGCCTGCTGCTCCTCAGCCAGAGATACTTTGCGCTGGCCGGCCTGCTTGTCCTTGTCGCCGCCCTCCCGCTGGCCGCTATTTTCTTGCCCATGAACCTGCTTGTCGATTACGTAGTCGAATTCGCTTTCGTGGCAGTCGTCCTCATTCTGGTTGGCCTCACCGTGTGCCCGGACCGCCTGGCCCGCAAGTTGGTGAAGACTGTCCCGCAGCGTTTGGCCGACCTGGCGCTGCCCATTACCCGCATCGGCACCGGCCTCACCCTGGTCATCCTTGCCCTCCACAACAAACTGCTAAGCCCGGGTGTGGCGCTGGCCTTCCTGGACAAATACGACCTCAACTTTATGCCCCGGCTCGGGTTCGCTGGATTCACAGACCTCCAATTCGTATTCGCCGCGGGTGTGGCTGAGGTTACTCTGGGGCTTCTGCTTATGTCCGGCGTGGCCACCAGGCTCATCTCGGCCACTTTGTTCGCCTTCTTCATGGCCACACTGGCCTTGCTGGGACTACCGGAGCTAATAGGTCACCTGCCCCTCATGGGCATAACCATGTTACTGGTCTACCGCGGGCCAGGCCGTTATAGTTTGGGGTCACGGGGCGCAAGGCGGACCTCCGGCCCGGCAAAGCTAATGCCGGATGAACTGGGCGCCAGCATCTGAGGCGTGGCGCGCTCCCATCGTCCCGGCAGAGAAGAACGTCGGCGTCCTCACCGATGACTGGATGCTCAAATTGATCACAATGCAGTAGAGACGCGTCTACCTCATCACGATTCCCATAAGGGAATCGTGACCAGCTCCCTTTATGTAAACTGACCTTTACCCATAAATGGCCTGTTGGACACCCTGAATCCGCCATCAAAATCCCTCTCAATCTCCCCTTCGGAGATCCTTCGACAGGCTCAGGACTCGCTTTCGCTCGGCTCATCCCGATTCATCGGGATTTTCCAAAGGGAGGCCGACACTTCGGCCCCAAAAGCAAGTGTAGCACCAGGCAGATGAGAGGACTTTCGATTTAAGTAGATTGGAGAGGTGGCGGATTTTGGTCTACCCCCTGCGGTGGACATAGACCTGGACTTTGTAGCGGCCCCGGTTCCTTTGGAATCGGGGCCGCTGCTTTTTTCTCGAAAATGACCTCACCCCCGGCCCCGACAAGTCGGGGCCACCCCCTCTCCGAATCGGAGAGGGGGGACAGGGGGAGAGGTCTATTTTCGGCCTTCGCGGCGCCCTGACAACCGGGGATGAACGGCTCTCCCCTTCCCGTATCGGGAAGGGGCCGGGGGTCGTCATACCCAACCCCAGGGCAGGCCCGAGTTTACCCTGCCTGCTCTCGGAGCGGAGAGCCTGCCGAAAGGCGCCTGCCCTTTGTCGATCGCAGCGGCAGTCTTGGGGCCAATCCGTCTACGAGGCCCCGCCGAAAATCGCGTAGGCCCCGCCCAGGAATCTACGGGTTTTCGCGGATGTGGCGGGTGAAGACTCCATGCAATACTGGTAACACTAAGGCGGGGGAAAGGCTGTGCAGTTCGGGCCACGCCCCCCAAAAGAACCACCAGAAGGTCGCTTCCCCGCAAACACCCGGCGGCCTGTGGCGAGACCAAGAAGGAGGAAGGGACCATGGAACAACAGAAAATGGGTAGACCACGGAATGCTTTGAAGCGACCCGGATTCAAAAAGGGCGCCGCCTACGTGTTGGCGATAGTTGCGGCCCTGGCGCTGCTCCTGTACATCACCCCCGTTGGCGGGGTCGCCCTGGGGCAAGTCGCCCAGGTGAAGGACTCCATCTTCACCGCCGCGGGGCAGGTCGCTCCCGCTAAGGACACCACCCTAACCGGCACACTGATCAAGATCTCCGGGTCTAAGTGGACGGTGGGGACGACGATCGTGGTGGTGAGCGCCACGACTCGCCTGGAGAACTTCCCTATGGAGGGAGATAAGGTGTCTGTTCGCGGCCAGGTACAGGCCGACGGCAGCGTTCTGGCCAGCCGCATCCGCGCTGTCAGCCTCATGGGAGGCAGTCCAAAGGACACCAAGCTAACCGACACACTGACTAAAATCTCCGGGTCGAAGTGGACCGTCGGCAAGACGACTGCGGTAGTGACGGCCGCAACCCGCATGGAGAACTTCCCCGTCGAGGGAGACACGGTGCTCATTCGCGGCCAGGTACAGGCCGACGGCAGTGTCCTGGCCAGCCGCGTTCGCGCCGTTGGCCTCATGGGTAAGAAGGCTGCGACCAAGTCCACTGGCAAAGAGGTCCGCTTCAGCGGCATCGTCGGCGGCACCGGCGACTCTATGTGGCTGATCGGGACTACCCCGGTGGGGGTGAACCCGGATACCAGGTTCAAGGACAGCCCGACGCTGGGGGCATTCGTGGAGGTCAGGGCCATTCAGCAGGCAGACGGCAGCCTCCTGGCCTCAGAGATCCGCAATCGGGACAAGAAGGGATCCAAACTCGCTACGGCCCCCTCTACGACGACCCCGGGCAAGGATACCAGGTTTACAGGATTTGTAAACGGCACCGGGAATACCATGTGGCTGATAGGTACGACGCCGGTCGTGGTCAACTCTGCTACCCGGATGGTCGATAACCCAACGCATGGCAACTTCGTGGAGGTCAGGGCCATTGTGCAGGCTGACGGGAGCTTGCTGGTAACAGAGGTCCGCAACCTGGACAAGGCGGGCGCGGCGGCCGGGGATGAGGCTGCGCCGGCTGGCGGCGGCTCAGGCTCCGGCTCCGGCGGCTCCGGCTCCGGCGGCTCTGGCAGCGGCGGCTCTGGCAGCGGCGGCTCAGGCTCCGGCTCCGGCGGCTCCGGCTCCGGCGGCTCTGGCAGCGGCGGCTCTGGCTCCGG
>JACQTY010000027.1 GCA_016210545.1 Chloroflexota bacterium | reverse complement strand
GCAGGCCACAGACGGTTCCGTTGTGCCTCTTGCAGCTTCCTTTCGAAGTGTGACCCTCTGTGTCCAGCCCGAGATGTGGGACATGCTCAGTTTGCGAAAGGGGGAGAAACGGTAACCCCACGTTTCTTGCATTTGGCGTCAATCTTGATGGCGGATCATGGCAGTCCAAAATCCACCGCCCGTTGAATCTCGGCAAACCAGCATCTTCTTCACCAAGCTGGTGACAGAACTTTCGATTTGAGTAGATTGGCGAGGCGGCGGATTTTGGGTGGCTGGATTGCTTGACGCCCACGCTCTGTCAGGTTACGATTAAGCCACTGGAATCATGAGAACAACCGCTGCACCGTCAGGGTTCAGGACGAAGGCAACAGTGCTGGACATCGCCGTCAGGGTCTCTCGTTCCTACGCCGCCTATGTCAAGAGGCCGTGGCTGAAGCAGGTGATAAAGGAGACCATGGCTATGGAGGGCGTGGCCAGCGCCGAACTCAGCCTGGTGATCACCGGCGACCGACGTATCCGTCAGATAAATCGGGAGTACCGGCGCAAAGATGCACCGACGGACGTCATCGCTTTTGCCCTCACCGAGCGGACCGGCGATGAATTCATTGCTCCCCCTGATGATGTCCGGCACCTGGGGGAAGTGGTAGTTTCCTGCCCCCGCGCCGCAGCGCAAGCTGAGGAGCGGGGCCATTCCACGCAGCGAGAGCTGGCAATACTCATTGTGCACGGCATCCTGCACCTTCTGGGCTACGATCACGAAAAGCCCGCCGAAGCTAGAAAAATGAGGGCCAGGGAACGCAGCATTCTGGCCCGGCTGGAGGCTCAGCAACTATGCTAATGTCCAGGCCCTTCTGCGTGTGGAAAGATGCCTACGTAATCGGCGGTCCCGAGATATCGCATCCGCTGGACTGTTTGGTATATGTGGTAGACGCCGACGACCTGGTGCTTATCGACGCCGGGGCAGGCCAGAGCTACCCCGCCCTGGTAGACCATCTGCGCTTCCTGGGCCTCGACCCGGAGAAGCTGCGCTACGCCATTGTGACCCACAGACATATCGACCACATTGGGGCGCTGGCCCAGTTCAAGAAACACTTCGGTGTAGAACTCATCGCTCATGAGGCTGATGCCGAAGCTATAGAGACGGGCAGAGACACCGGGGCCGGCATCTACGGCGTCCCCTACGAGACGTGCCCGGTAGAGCATAAGATCAAAGGCGGCGAGGCTGCTCTTATGCTCGGAACGCGCGAATTCCACTTTGTTCACATCCCCGGCCACACGCCGGGGAGTATGGCCGTGTACCTTGACATGGGCGGGAAACGCCTTCTCTTCGGCCAGGACATCCACGGCCCCTATTTGCCCCAGTGGGGAGGCGATCCTAAGATAGCAGCAGGTTCGCTGGAACGGCTCCTGTCGCTGGAGGCAGATATCCTGGCTGAAGGGCACTTCGGCATCTTTCAGCCCGCCGATGCCGTGAGGGAGTACATCCAGGGGTACCTGAAACAGTTGAAAGCATCGTAGGGGCACGGCGGGCCGTGCCCTTTCCCGACGCGTCTTGGCGCATGCTGAAACTGTGCAACGCAGCATTCGTTTCCGCTTCACCATGAGGAATACCCGCCCCTGCGCGTTCACAGTTTTCCTTTCTCCATCATAGACTGTATAATTGGAGAGTGAAGCTGGAAGCTATGCACAGATGGCCGGCAACTACCGCGGAAGCGAGAGAGATTCAGTTGCGCCTGGCCGGCCAGATCAGTAGAGTTAACAGCCTAGATAATCCGGAGCTAGCGGCGGGCGTGGACATATCGCCGCCCGACGAGAACGGGATAGCCCGTGCCGCCGTGGTGGTGTTGCGGTTGCCAGAACTGGAGGTGGCCGAAGTCGGAACGGCAGCGGCCAAGCCTGGGTTCCCGTATATACCCGGACTCCTTTCTTTCAGGGAATCGCCGCTGATAGTGTCTGCGTGGCAGCAATTGAAGCTGTCCCCGGACTTTCTGATAGTGGACGGGCACGGAGTTGCACACCCGCGCCGTATGGGGATCGCCAGTCACCTGGGCCTTCTTCTGGGTACGCCAACCATTGGCTGCGCCAAGTCCGTTCTGGTTGGAAAGACCGACCCTCCCGGTCCCAATGTGGGCGACTGGTCGCCGCTGGAGGACAAGGGAGAGGTTATCGGGGCCGCGTTACGCACCAGGCGGGGCGTGAAACCTATCTACGTGTCCATCGGCCATAAAGTCGATCTGGACTCGGCAATGCGATGGACGCTCGCCTGTTGCCGGGGCTACCGGCTTCCTGAGGGGACGCGTCTGGCCCATCTGGCGGCTGCGGGCCGTTTGAGCTGCCCGCAGATGTCGGGCAAGGTGTAGGCGGCAACTTAGGATTTACGATGGGCCTGGCGGGCGCCGCGTCGTTTGGGTCATTGGGGCTTGGATATTCTTTGGGATTTGGTGCTTGGCATTTGGAGCTTTGGGTTGCAGGAGGTTGAATGCAGGAACTGAAGGGCAAGATAGTATCGTTACAGGAGCGAATCAATAATCTAATGGTGCGTCTTTGACGTCGCTGGAAGAGAAACGAAGATAGGCCAGGCTGAGGAGGAGACTGCTCAGCCCGGCTTTTGGTCAGACCCTCAGAAGGCCCAGGCAACACTGCGCTGGGTGAGCAAAGAGAAGCGATTTGTTGAGACGTGGCGGAAGCTCGAGAAGGGCGTTGCCGATGTTGCCGCGTTGCTGGACATCAGCATGAAGGAGGAGGACGCCTCCCTGGCAGGGGAAATTGGCGAGGAGACAGAGAAGCTAACCCGTCAGGTTGAACAGTTAGAGATGCAGGTAATGCTGCGTGGCGAGTACGATGCCCGTAACGCCATACTCACTCTGTCGGCCGGCGTAGGCGGCACTGAGGCGCAGGACTGGGCCCAGATGCTCCTCCGGATGTACTTGCGTCTGGCGGAGCGCTGGGGATACAAGTCGGAGGTGCTGGACACCAACCCGGGTGAGGAGGCGGGCATAAAGAGTGCGGTAGTCGCAATAGCTGGTGAATATGCTTACGGCTACCTCCACTCCGAACACGGCGTGCACCGTCTGGTGCGGCTGTCCCCGTTCGACGCTGACCACGCCAGGCATACCTCCTTTGCCATGGTCGAGGTGATGCCTGAAGCCGAGAAGGATGTTGACGTAAAGATAAACCCTGATGACCTCAAGATGGAAGCCTACCGCTCCAGCGGCGCCGGCGGCCAGAATGTTCAGAAGGTAAGCACGGCCGTGCGCATAACGCACATACCCACCGGCATCGTGGTCACTCAGCAGAGTGAGCGTTCACAGCTTCAAAACAAAGAAATCGCCTTGCGACTGCTCCAGTCGAAGCTGTTGGAAATAGAGCTGGCAAAGAAGGCCGAGGAGCGGGCCCGACTCAAAGGTGAGCACGTGGAGGCGGGCTGGGGGAATCAGATACGCAGCTACGTCATACACCCCTACAAAATGGTCAAGGACCATCGCACGGGCTATGAGACCAGCAACGCCCAGGCGGTGCTGGATGGGGAATTGGACGAGTTTATCTACGCCTACCTCCGTCATAGACTGGGAGGAGAATCATGAGTAGAGCATTTCTCAGGTTGTTCGGCTTATCGTCAGGAACAAGGCAACATGAGCGCTTCGTAGGCTGGAGAATGTGGCTGTTCATGGCCCTGATAGCCGCGTGGCTTGTGCCCGCGGCGCTCTCCGGGCCGGCCGTTGCCCAGACCCCTATCGAGGTCAACGACACATCTGTCAGAGTTGACTATCCTGCCGCCTTCAACTTCAGGCTCCGGGCCCAGAGCAACGCTGACATAACTAAGCTGGCCATCCGCTACCGTCTGGAGCGCACGACCTGTGTGGCCAGCATCACCAACGAGGCCTGGCCCGAGTTCAACCCTGCGCCAAGGGTGGATACCACCTGGACGTGGCAGATGAAGAAGACCGGTGGGCTGCCGCCGGGAGCGAGATTGCAGTATAGCTGGCTCATCGTCAACGCCAAAGGACAGCGACTGGAAACGCCTTGGGCATCCGCCATATTCGAGGACTCCCGGTTCGCGTGGAAGAACGTCTCCGATGGCCAGATTACCCTTTACTGGTATGAAGGCGATCAGAAATTTGCCAACAGCCTGCTGTCGGCGGGCAGCGACGCCCTGAAAAGGGTTGCGCCAGGCGCCAGGCTGGAGCGACCGGCCAAAATCTACATTTATGCCAGCACTGACGCCCTGCAGTCCGCCCGGGTGTTCGCCCCAACATGGGAGGGCGGAGTAGCCTTTCCGGATTATGGCATAATCGCCATCGGCGTACCCACCTCGCAACTGGACTGGGGGCAGAAGACAGTGGCCCACGAGTTGGCCCATGTCCTCACGTTCCAACAGACTCGAAACTGCTATGGCCAGCCGCCTACCTGGGCGAACGAGGGACGGTCGGTCTATGCTGAAGGTGAATTGGAGGCAAGCCAGCAGCGGCGCCTTGAGCAAGCCATCGCCAGGAACACGCTCTTCTCGGCTCGTACGTTATCCGGCCCCTTCCCCGCCTCTCCCGACCAGGCGCTTCTTTCCTACGCAGAAAGCTATAGCATGGTGAGACACCTTATCACCAAGTATGGGAACGATAAGTTCATGGCTTTCCTTGCAGGGTTCAAGGAAGGGCTGACAGACGATGAGGCCATGACCAAGGTCTACGGTCTGGATACGGACACGTTTGATGCCCAATGGCGGGCGAGTGTGGGCGCGCCGCCGAGGCCAGCGGCAGCGCCTGGGCGGGCCTCCGCCCCCCAGCCTGTCGCGCCCCGTTCCGCGCCCATCCCGCAGCCCGCGGGCCCGGCGCTGACGCCAGCTATGACGGCCGGTCCCGCTATAGGGATACCCGGGTGGCCCGGAGTGGCCGCGGCCCTTGGCGCAGTCGCCTCGGGGGTTTCCGTGTTTGGTTGGACCAGGAGGGGACGTAGATGAACGCCACCAAGACGATCCCAAAGAGGCGATTGCCGGCCATTCATGCAGCGGGGGTCATTGTTCTGGTAGCCTTGCTATTGTTTACGGGCTGTGTTTCTCGCAAGGAGCCTACGCCTTCACCTGCACCAACGCCTGTTCCGACCGCAGCGCCTCCGCCCACCACGGTCCCGGCTACTCCCGCTCCGGCTGGTCCGTCGCCGACGCCTGGCCCTATTGTCACCCCGGCGCCAACGGCGGGGCCTGCGACCCCGGCGCCAGCCCCTCCTCCGGCAGCGGTTAGCCTGGGTGGCTCCTACGAGAACTCAACGTATGGTTTCTCCATCCGGTTTCCATCTAGTTGGACAAGAAGAGAAACAGGCCAGCGTTCTCCAGCGGTGCAAGTCACCGCACCCGGACAGTCGCCATTTGTGCGGGTCTCCGTTGATTTCATGTCTGCGGTCACCACTCTTAAGGAGCAGGCAACCTCAATCGTGGATAGCGTGAAAGGGTCCGTCGCCAACTTCGCGCAGGTCGGGGAAGCGGAACTCGTTATCGCCGGCGCGCCGGCCTACTTCGTGGAATTTACCTGGACGACCCCCGCCGCGCCTTCCAGGGCGCGTATCGTGCTTGTCGCTCGAGGCGCCGAGATCTATGAGATCGATGTGATTGGGACCCAGGTTGCCTTTGAGCGCGAGCGCCCGGCGATAGACGCAATAATTGCCAGTTTCCAACTCAAGGAGTCGCAGCCGTTCGGGGTGCCGCGCAGTCAGGCCCTCACCCTGGCGGATGACGGGCCCACTACCCTGGACCCGGCGTTGTCCAGGGAGACGCGCTCCCACAGGTACGTAACCCAGGTTTTCAGCGGCCTGGTGAGCTATGACAAGGATATGAATCTGGCGCCTGACATAGCCGAAAGATGGGAGGTCAGCCCCGACGGCCGTACCTACACCTTCTTCCTCAGAAAGAATGTGAAGTTCCATAGCGGCAGGGCCGTCAAAGCAGCGGACATAAAGTACTCCTGGGAACGCGCTGCCCAGCCGCAGACTGGTTCGCAAACGGCTTCTACCTACCTGGGTGACATCATCGGGGTCAAGGACATGCTGGAGGGCAAAGCCAGGGAGTTGAGCGGGGTCAAAGTCAAGGACGACTATACCCTGGAAGTCACTATCGACGCCCCCAGGACCTACTTCGTGGCCAAGCTTTTCTACCCCGTAGCCTATGTTGTAGACAGAGATAGTGTGCAGTCCGGAGGCAAGGAGTGGTGGCGCAAACCCAACGGCACCGGTCCTTTCAAGATGAAGCAGTGGCTACCGGACGAGTTGGTCATCCTGGAAAGAAACACAGACTATTACAGGCAACCATCCAGCCTGAACTACATCGTGTTTCGCCTGTTCGCTGGCATACCTATGATGATGTATGAGAGCGGGGACATCGATGTGGTGGAGATAGGCGGCGGGAACATAGATAGGGCCAAGGACGAGTCGAACCCTCTCAACAAGGAGCTGAAGATTGTGCCGGAGCTCAGTGTGTTCTACCTCGGCTTCAATCACGGCAAGCCGCCTTTCGATGACCCGCTGGTCCGGAGGGCCTTCGTCCAGGCTATCGACAAGAACAAGGTCGTCGGCCGCGTGCTGCGAGGCAATGTGGCCAGGGCCGACGGCATACTTCCGCCGGGGATGCCCGGCTACAACCCCAATTTGAAGCCGCTGGCCTTCGACCCGGCGGCGGCGAAGGCTAGCCTGGCGGCATCCCGGTACAAAGATGCCAGCCAGTTGCCGCCCATAACTATTACTGCCGCCGGCGAGGGCGGCGACCTCTCGCAGGCGATCGGCGCCGTGGCTGACCAGTGGCGAACGAACCTGGGGGTGGAGGTTAGCGTCCGGCTACTGGAGCCGAGCGTTTTTTTCTACAGCCTGAAGAAAGAAAAGAATGAGCTGTACGACAGCGGTTGGATTGCTGACTACCCCGACCCGCAGAACTTCCTCGATGTACTGTTCCACAAGGGCAATGAGGAGAACACAGGTGACTACGACAATCCCTCCATTGACGCTTTGCTGGACCGGGCGGCGGGCGAGAGAGACAGCAAGTTACGAATGACCATCTACAACGAGGCGGAGCAGAAGCTCATCGACGACGCTGCTACCATACCCTTGTGGTATGGTCAGGCTTACTACCTGATAAAGCCGTATGTTAAGGGATACGTTGCGACGCCGCTGGGGATCCCTATTTTTACCGGCGTCACGCTCTTACCGCACTGAACGGGTTGAAGGAGGCACAAGTATGAAGCAATTCGTATACTTCCTGGGCGCCCTGGCGCTGGCCGGTGCATTATCGGCCTGCGCCATTTCCTCCACCCCCGCCGCCAGTCGGACCAGCGTCCCGACAAATGGGACCCCGCCGGCGCAGCCCACCAGCCCCGATGCATCTGTGCCAACCATGGTGATGTCCAATGAGCACGGCTGCGCCTTTACCGTGGAGGTGGAGATAGCGGCTACGCCTGAACAGTTGCAGACAGGGCTGATGAACCGGACTTCCCTGCCGGAGAACAAGGGGATGCTCTTCGATTTCACGCAGTATGGCGAGGCCGTGTCCATCCCGTTCTATATGAAGAATACCCTGATCCCCCTGTCCATCGCCTTCATTGACAAGGACGGTGTCATAGTGGATATCCAGGACATGGAGCCAATGACGGAGACCCTCCATTATTCGGCAAAGCCGTACCGGAAAGCCCTTGAGGTCAACAAGGGATGGTTCGAGAAAACGGGCATAAAGGTGGGAGACAAAGCGCAACTCCAGTGAAGAGGGCCATATGGCCGCGCATAAGGTCATTTGGTCCAAACGGAAGGCGCGGCCGTCGTGGCCACCCCTTCCGTGTTGACAGTTTCGGTAGTCCTCAGCCCCTTCCTACCGGCGAGAATCCTTCCCCAACACCTGTTTCACTGTCTCCCCTATTTGCGCCGGGCTGGGAGCAATAAGCGCCCCGGCTGCCTTGAGTGCGGCCATCTTTTCCTTTGCTGTCCCCGAACTGCCGCTTATGATGGCCCCGGCATGGCCCATGCGCCTGCCGGGAGGCGCGGTAGCCCCGGCCACAAACGCTATCACCGGCTTGGTCATGGTCTTGATGAACTCGGCGGCCTCCTGCTCCTTGGAGCCGCCGATCTCCCCGATCAGCACCACGGCCCTGGTCGCCCGGTCCTTCTGGAAGAGCTGAAGCATGTCGGCGAAAGAACTACCCACTATCGGGTCGCCGCCGATGCCCACACAGGTGGACTGGCCCAGGCCCAGCGCCGTTAGCTGAGCGACCGTTTCGTAGGTAAGGGTGCCGCTGCGAGAGACCACTCCCACGGCGCCGGGCATATGTATTTCTCCAGCCATGATGCCCGCCTTGCTCTTTCCCGGCGAGATAACCCCCGGGCAGTTCGGGCCGATCAGCCGGGCGCCCCTCAGATTCAGATAGCCGGTTACGGTCACCATATCCAGGGTGGGTATGCCTTCGGTGATGCACACCACCAGCGGTATGCCCGCGTCGGCTGCTTCCATGATAGCGTCGGCGGCGAAGGCCGCCGGCACGAAGATAATGCTAGCGTTGGCGCCGGTCTCTCTGACCGCCTTCTCCACGGTATTGAACACGGGGATGCCAGCAACCTGTGACCCCGCCTTGCCTGGCGTTACGCCTGCCACCACCTTGGCGCCGTATTCCTGGCAACGCTGGGCATGGAAACTGCCCTCGCCGCCGGTGATGCCCTGAACAAGAAGCCGGGTGTTCTTATCGACTAAGATGCTCATCTCTTGGCTGCCTTCACTGCTTTCTCCGCAGCGTCCTTCATGTCGCTGGCTGTGATGAAGCGGAGGCCGGATGCCTCCAGTATCTTCTTGCCTGCATCCACGTTCGTCCCTGCCAATCGAATAACTATGGGGAAGGTGATGTCCATCTGCTGGTGGGCCTCCACGATGCCCTGGGCAATGACGTCGACCCGGGCCATGCCGCCGAAGATATTCACCAATACTGCCTTTACCCGGGTGTCCGCCTTAAATACCTTGAAGGCGTTGACCACGCGTTCAGTGTTGTTGGCTGTGCCTATGTCCAGGAAGTTGGCCGGCCGGCCGCCAGCCGATGTGATCTGGTCCAGCACGGCCATCGCCAGGCCCGCCCCGTTGACCATGCAACCGATGCTGCCGTCCAGCTTGATGTAGTTGCGCACACCCAGGCTGAGGGCCTGAAGCTCCAGGGCGTCCTCCTGCTGCGGGTCGCGCAAGGCTGCCAACTCGGGACGTCGGAAGAGAGCATTATCGTCGATATTGAGCTTGCAGTCCAGCGGCAAAAGGCGTCCGTCTTTGGTGACCACGAGAGGATTTATCTCGGCCAGAGAAAGGTCTTGAGTGACGAACAGCCTGTACAGGTTGGCCATCAGGCTCGTGGCCTGAGCCATCAACGGCGGCTCCAGCCCCAGGCCAAAAGCAAGCTGCCGCCCGTGAAACGGCTGGAAGCCCGATACCGAGTTGATAGCCATCTTGAGGATCTTTTCTGGTTGTGTGTGAGCTACCTCCTCTATCTCCATACCGCCGGCAGTACTGGCCATCATCACCGGGGCCATCGCCGAGCCATCGACGGTCATGCCCAGATAAAGTTCCCTGGCGACTTCAACGGTCTCCTCGACCAGCACCCTGGATACCGGCGCTCCTTCCGCCGAAGTCTGGGCGGTCACCAGCCTGCTGCCCAGCATCCTGGCCGCCAGTCCCTCTGCATCAGCAGCCGAGGTCGCCGCCCTTATACCACCGGCCTTTCCTCTGCCGCCGGCGTGTACCTGGGCCTTGATCACGCACCGCCCACCCAGTTCCGCGGCAATGCGCCCCGCCTCCGCAGCCGTAGCAGCTACGTTCCCTTTGGGGACACGTATGCCCGCCTGCGACAGGATCTGTTTGGCCTGATATTCGTGGATCTTCATCTTATGGCCTTGTCCACCTTTCTATCCAATAGGTGTGAATTTTGGTCATTGGGCCTGTTTAGAGTTTAGGATTTTGGATTCAGGATTTGGGATTTGCCACCTTCGCCGCCGACTCGGCGAAGGTAGTCCTGGTATACCTCTTCGTCGGGAAATATCCTGTATCTCCTCGGGCCACCGGGCGTCGGCGCCAGCCTGATGACGCACGCCTTCTGCGTGGCGAGTTGGGCGCTCTTCAGGAAATGGACGGCCTCCGCCTCGGTCCTCATGGGAAACTTCCAGCGGTAAAGGCATTGCTCCCGACGGCAGGTCGGGCAGACATAGTGCGGGTGTCTGCACGTGGAGTAGTATTCACCCCAGCCCAAGCATTCCGGACAAGGGAGGTCTTCAGTGAACCGGTCGGAGCCTTGCCTGCTGTCTCGCACCAAGTCTATGAGCTTTGGACCTCCTCGGGACCTCCTGTCCGACTTCTCCCCCGGGCGGACTCTCCCGACATGGGACTCTCGGAACGGAGGGGACTCGATGCCCGGAGCGACTGGTCTCGCTCGGACAGCCGGTCAACGCATAGCGCCGTTGGGCCGGTGTTTTGAAAACGTTACTTGTTTCTGTTTCTGGACATGACGCAGAGAAACCTTTGCCTTTTGTGTAAATGTGAACAGTAGCATCATTACCAGCACCGCCAACATCACACGGTGGTAAACGTCATTCAGTTCGGTCCGAGGGCCACGTCCAACGGCTAGCGAGACCATGCCAAGAATAACGCCCGCGATTGAAAAGGAGTGGGCAGCGAGGACTGAACGCCATGCCCATGTCCTGCGGCTGAATACGGCATACGCGCCGACTCCGAGAAAGAGGGCGGCCAGGCCCTCAACAATAGTCGCCGGAATAATTCGTGGCTCATTAAGCACGTAATATCCCAACGGAATGCCCACGCCAAGATGTAACACAGCAGCCATAAGAAAGGCAACCGCCTCTAATACAGTGACAGTGCGCACGAGTTTCCATATATTCATAGCTATGATTGCGACACAACCGAAGGAACGCCCAATTCGTATTGGCGGAGGGGGTGGGATTCGAACCCACGCTCCAGGTTAACCGGAGAACGGTTTTCAAGACCGTCACCATAAACCACTCGGTCACCCCTCCAGCGGGACGTCATACGTAGACTCCGCTCTCACGCTACGGTGCTGGTTAGCACGGCATGCCTCGCGAACGCTTTGTCAACGGTTTCCTTCTGCCGCGGCGTGGTCGGAGAGCGTACGGAGATTGTGAAAGTTCTTCGACGCTGGCTTCCGAAAACCAGGAGCAACTTGCGAACAAGTATCTGGCGCAATTGATATTGTAGCATGGCCCAGCCCTTCTTGACTACCTTCGCGGCATGAGGACGGGGTGTTGGCATGGTCAACCGCTCTGTCCCGTATCAGATAGGTGGAAACCTGCATAGTCTCTTTGGCCCCGGCCTCCCCGGAAGGGCCAACTTGACAATATCTCTAACTTAGGCATACCATCGTATCAAACAAATCAAACATATTAGCCATTAGTATTACGCGTTCACCCGCCGGAGCAGAGCTTTATCGAGTCCCCAAATCTGGAGGGCAACAAGTACCGAGAGGCCGCACCTGCATGGAATTCATGGCCAATCTGGCGCTCCCCAAAAGAATAGGCTTACTTGTGTTCTTGAGCCTGGCGCTTGGACTGGGCCTGTTCAGTCTTATGGGGGTGCAATCTCTGAACGACAGTACCCAGCGTACCCTTGAGGAGAGATTGACCATGTCCCGTATCGTGGCCAGCCATTTGGACGAGACAGTCTATCACAGCCTGATTCATCTGAGGGACGCTGCTGCCTCTCGAGGTTCGTTGCCCACGGAGCCGGAGTTTCGGGAAGAGGCAAGGGTCCTGATAAATACGGCCAAACAGACAGGCATTTTCAGCCAGGGTATCTTTCTTATTGATAGCCACGGCAAGGTCCTCCAGCAGTTATACCAATTTGACGCTGAAGGTCAGGTGCTCCCCGGGTACGGTGATGTGGAGAGCCTCGTCGCCAGCGGGAAGGCAGCTTGGTCCAGTTTGGTAAACGCTCCGGCGACAACCAACCCCGTGGTGTTTGCTGTTGCCCCTATACGAGACCCGGGCGGCAGGTACATTGGGGCCTTGAGTATGGCCGTCGATGTGAAGATGTCCAGTATTGGAGGTTTTATCAAGCCCATAACCCTGGGCAACACGGGATATGTCGAGATAGTAGATATGAACGGTGTGGTACTGGCCAGAACAGAGCCCGGACGTCCTCCACAGGCATTTGAGATGAGTGACCACCCCGGCCGCTTCGCCCAGTTGATGGCTGAAGGAAAGGCCACAGTCAGGACCTGTCACAGATGCCACGGCGCCGAAAATCAAATTGAAAGACGCAAGGATGTCCTCGCGTTCGCCCCGCTTTCCTTCGCGCCGTGGGGAGTGGCTATCCGTCAATCAGAGGAGGAGGCCTTCGCCATCGCGGACCAGCTAAAGAAGAGGCTCTTGCTCCTCGGCGGGATCATAGTGGTGAGCATGTTCCTGGTGGTGTGGATATTCATGCAAGGAGTGATGAGGCCCCTCAGGATGCTTACATCTGCCGCCGCGAGGGTGGCAACCGGCGATTTCAGGGCTGTTATGCCCATCTGGCGCCGGGACGAAATAGGACAGTTAAGCGGCGCCTTTGCCAGCATGACTCGCGACCTGGAGAAAACGCATTCTGAACTGGTGTCTCGCAACCAGGAGTTGTTGACCCTCAATTCCATAGCGGCTACCGTGAGCCTGTCTCTGGACCTCGAAGAGATATTGAACAGGGCGACGCGAAAGGTGCTGGAGATTACGGGGTCTGATGTTGGTTGCGTGTTTCTCAAGGATGCGAAGAAGGAAGAGTTCAAGCTGGCAAGTTGTGTAGGCAATTCAAATCTGTTCGGTTGCCAGGAGGCCACCTCCCATACGGCGAACTGTGCCTGCCACCAGGTGTTACAATTCGGCCATGCTTTGTTAGTCAATGATACATCCCAGTGTCCCGTGCTGGCCCGGGAGGCGGCGAGCAAGAAAGGGTCCACCGGTTTCGTCAGCGTGCCCCTCAAGTCGAAAGACAAAGTGCTCGGCGTAATGAACGTGACCTATTCCGCGGAGCGATGCTTTACCTATAGCGATTTCGAGCTGATGCATTCCATCGGATACCATGTAGGCCTGGCCGTGGAGAACTCACTACTGTACCAGGAGGCCAGAAACAAGGAAGAGCTTCGTGGCCAACTTCTTAGCGCCATCATCAATGCCGAGGAAGAGGAACGCAAACGGATATCCAGGGAGTTGCACGATGGGTGTGCTCAGACGCTGACTGGACTAATCATGAAGATTGAATCTGCTGAGAGCACGTTGTCTCCAAGATTGCCAGCAGTCGCCGATAGGCTGGCCAGCGCCAGGCTAATCGCCGTGCGTGTGCTGGATGAAATGCGCAAAATAATGCGCGGTCTCCGCTCCACAGACCTGGATGAGCTTGGCCTGGTAGCCGCTATCCGCTCAAATGCCAAGACTCTCCTGGAAGCGGTTGACATCCGCCTGGACTTTGAGGCCCAGGGGTTCAATCGTTCCCTTCCCATTCCCACGGAGACGGCTCTGTTCCGGATTGTCCAGGAGGCTGTCCACAATATTATCAAACACTCGGGGGCCCACTATGCCACAATACGAATGAGAATGGAGCGTGACAAGATAGTGGCTGCCATTGGGGACGATGGCCGGGGCTTTGACGCGGCATCTCCCCTTGCTCCTGGCAAAGGGGTGCAATCGCTGGGGCTTGTAGGCATGCAGGAGCGAGCAGCCTTGCTGGCGGGTACATTGAGCGTCAGTTCGACTCCAGGGCACGGAACGCTCATAGTTGTGGAGATACCCACCCACACACCTTCACAAGGAAAGGAAACCGCAGATGGGCAGCAAAATAAGGGTACTGATCGTTGACGACCACGCCCTCGTCCGTGAAGGCATCCGGGCCATCTTAGAGGCCAATCCCGACTTTGAGGTTGTAGGGGAAGCTGTGGGTGGGCAGGAAGCAGTGGACAAGACAAAGCAGCTCAAACCGGATATTGCGATAATGGACCTCACCATGCCGGGCATGAATGGCCTGGAGGCCACGCGCCAGATCAGGCAATGTTGCCCCGAGGTGAAGGTGCTCACTCTGACCATGCATGATAATGATACCCACTTTTTTCAGGCACTTGACGCCGGGGCCTCCGGCTACTTCATCAAGGGGGGGTCATCGGCTGAACTGGTCGCTGCTCTGAGGATGGTGTGGCATGGGGACGTTTTCTTGTACCCATCGATGGCCAAGAGCCTGCTGGGCGACTATTTGAAACGCGTTCGGGCCGGGAAAGATAGGGAAAGCTATGATGGACTGACCGACAGGGAGCAGGAGATTTTGAAACTCGTTGCTGAAGGCCGCACCAACCAGGAGATCGCCGACCTCCTGGTGGTCAGCGCCAGCACTGTGCAGACCCATCGAGCCCACATCATGGCGAAACTAGGGCTGCACACACGCACTGAACTGGTCAAGTTCGCCATCCAACGCGGTATCATCACTCTGGACAAATAGTCCGAAAACCTCCCCATCCCCCGAACAGTGTATGCCCGACATACACTGCCTACTGTAGCCCAGTCATCTGTATGGTAGCCAAAATTTCATTCGTTCCTTGGCGCGATCTCCCACCAACAGCGAATTCCAAAACGCCGGCTTCACCTCTACACTAAGGAACAATAAGGTCTACTCTCGGCGTCCTAACATAGTCCCGGAGGTGAAGCCATGATGGGTACCAAACTAAGAGCGATCATCGCCTCAGAACATTCTGAGGAGCGAAATATGCTCACAGAGGTAGTGGAGAGGGAACCCGGCGTCGTGGTTGTGGGGCAGGCCGATAACGCTCTCAAAGCCAAGTCCCTTGCCAGGAGCCTGCGGCCGGAGGTTGTGGTGGTGGATTCCCGTCTCCCGTACTGTGTTGGCCTCGACACCGTTCGTCTTTCTCGGATAAGCGGTTTGGATACAGCTATGGACATATCTCAAGAACTGCCCCGGTCCATGGTGGTACTGCTGCCAGCGATGAATGCTATCACATATCACAGTAAAGGAGCGTACGGGAATACAGAGGCATGTTTCTGCATGCAGACTGCGGAAGCGAGCGTCCCGTTCCGCTTCCGGGAGCTTTACGACGAAACTGCCTCCGCATCCAGACTGGTCTTTGCCGATGTTAAGGCGGGGGAGAGAGTCTCTCTCAGACAAAGGGTAATCCAGACAACCGAAACGGCAACGCTGTACAGCGGACTGGCGACGCTCGGCGGTCTGGTAATGGTGTTCACCATCGTGTTCGCCGGAGCCGGCGCTTTCCTGGCTATTGGAGGATTTGCGGCGCTGTTGCTCAGCCTGGCTGGAAGAGCGGCGGCGGCGCTGTGGCCTAAGCGTCACCACATCGGCCAGGAGGTTCGCACAACGGAGACAGTGAAGGCAAGGGAGGTACGATTTGACAATTAAGCAGCTACTCAAAGAGTGTCACCTCTTTGAATCGCTTAGTGATGAAGAGATCGATAATATAGCCAGCATATCTCAGGTCAAGGACTACGAAGCCGGGGCGTCGATCTTCGATGAAAAGGCCGCGGCCGATGAACTGTACGTAGTGGAGAAGGGGAAGGTGGCCCTCCAAAAGCAGATGCTTGTGACACGGCTCCAGCTAAGCAAGAAAGTGACCGTTGACATTGTGAATCCAACGGAAGTCTTTGGCTGGTCTGTGCTTGTGGCCCCCTATCGATATACGTTGACGGCGACATGTCTGGAAGCCACCAGGGTCCTGGCCACGGATGGCGTCAGGCTAAGGTCGCTCGTTCAGGGTAATCACCGGATCGGGTACGAGGTGCTGAACCAACTCATAAAGGTGGTGGCATCCAGACTCGACGATACCTGCCATGTGCTGATCAGCGAGCGGCTGCTGTCTGTATAGGGCCCTTGTATCGCAACGATACTATGGAATCAATGATCTAGGTAGTGACTCGTAAATAGCCTTACAATGCTGGTCTTGTGACATGGGAAGCGCGTTCGTGAGAGACAGGAGCAGATCCCCCGTCCCGATTCGTCGGGACTTGCTGAAGGGGGCCAGCGGGATTTTCGGATTCCTCTTCTTCTGGGCCTGCGAATTGTAAGCAAATTGTGAGACAGTAGACTATTGTCGGTTGGACTGGAGACATGAGCTTGACAGGGACTTGCAGCCCCGTGTAACAGCAGCTTCCGGAACTGATGCCCCATCGCCGAGCGCTCACACGTTGGCTTACTGTGTGAACATGTGAAAAGGCCCGTCCAACAATTGGACGGGCCTTTCTGCTACAATTGCAATCGGCTTCAAACTTGAAGGCTGCGTCTTCAATCCCCACCCTCCGTCCACGGCGAGGGGAACGGGCGTAACGTTGACTACCTCCCCGGGAAGTTGGGCTTTCGCCTCTCCTGGAATGCCTTGAGGCCCTCCTGCAGGTCCTCGGTGGTAAAGAGCAGGGCGCCCATGTTCATCTCCAGCTCCAGGCCATCGGGCAGCTCCATTTGCATGCCCCGGTTGACGAGGGTTTTCACGGTCCTGGTGGCCATCGGGCTGTGCCCGACCAATTTCTTGGCCAGCGCCATGACCTCGGCGTCCAGTTTGTCAGCGGGGACCACCTTATTCACCAGGCCAATGCGTTCCGCCTCCTGGGCGCTGATCCAGTCCCCGGTGTACAGAAGCTCCTTGGCCCGGCGCATGCCGATGATGCGTGGCAACCGCTGGCTGCCGCCAGCCCCGGCTACCAGGCCGAAATTGGCGTGCTGGTCGCCTATCTTGGCGTCGGCGGCGGCGTAGACTATGTCGCAGGTCAACGTTAGCTCCAGCCCGCCTGCCAGAGCCATGCCGTTGATGGCCGCGATTACGGGCTTAGGGAATGCCTCGATACGATTATAGAGTCCGTGGATTATGCGGAGGAAACCAAGCATCCCCTGCGGGGATGTCGCGAAGCTGCCTATCTGCTTTAGATCGGCCCCGGCGCAGAAAGCCTTGCCCTTGCCGGTGATCACGACCGCCCGCAGTGAGCTATCCCCCTCTATGTCGGTGAGGGCGGAGTCGATCTCCTTTAACATGTCCATGTCCAGAGAGTTCATCACGTCGGGCCTGTTGAGGGTGATCCGGGCTACGCCCTCCGATTTCTCCAGAATAATGCGGCTATACGTCATCGTCTTAGGCCTGCCTTTCCCTGGACTCTGGCCGGAAATCAGACTCGGTTGCCCGCCGCGGGGTCTGTGGGTGGGTCTCTCTACCCTTTGGGGCTATGACAACCTTGCGTCCTTCGCCGGCCCCAACGCTTTGCGTCGTCACCTCGGGGTCGTTGCTCAGCGCCAGATGTATAATGCGGCGCTCGTTGGCGGGCATGGGTTCGAGGGTGACTGCTCGCTTCGTTGACTTCACCTGATCGGCCAGGCGTTCAGCCAGCGACTGAAGGGCCTCGTAACGCCGTCTCTTGTATCCCTCCACATCCACCATCACGGGGACCCGAGCCTTGGTCTTGTGGCTGACAAGCAGGTTTATCAGGTACTGAAGGGACATGAGGGTCTGGCCGCGCCGGCCAATGAGAATGCCGAGGTCGTCGCCGGTAATGTCCAGCGCCACGACCTTGGAGTCCGGCGTCATGCTTGCCAGCGGCGGCTCTACAATCTCAACTGAGGCCTTTACGCCCATCTTTTCCAGCAGTTCCGAGAGGATATCTCGCGCCACTTTGGGGACATCTGCCGTAGTCGCCGCGCTGACCGACCGCACCGAGATTCTGGCTTCCTCCGCCCCCAGCCCGAGGATGCCGGACTTACCCTTTTTTAGGACGGTTATCTCCAGGTCTTCGCGTTTGGCGCCCAGCTTTTCCAGGGCCAGCTTTGTTGCTTCCTCCACGGTCTTGGCGCTGAACTCCTGGCTTTCCTGGTTTTTGGGGCTCTCTTGGCTCTCCATATTCTGTCCTCTTTTCTCTCTCAGGCCGGGACTCCACCACTGGAGTAGCTGGTTGCCGCAACAGGCCACCCCAGCCTGTGACAAAGTACTGCGTAGCGATACCGACGAGGTTGGATACAACCCAGAAGATAGCCAGCCCGCTGGCAAACTGCAGTGTGAACAGGCCGAACATTATGGGCATCATCCACAGCATCATCTTGTTCATGGACTGCTGCCGGGGGTCGCCGGAGGTCATCGGGGTCATCTTCTGCTGCACCCACATGCTACCGCCGACCAGAATAGGCAGCAAGTACAGCGGGTCCGGCTGGCCCAGGTTCAGCCACAGGAAGTCCTCCTTGAGCGGGACGAGGCGGTGCACGATAGGCCAGGAATAGAGATACCTGTTCAGGTCCAGGAGATCCTCAGGAGTGGCGGCGATGGCCTTCAGTATAACCTGGTACAGGGCGATCCAGATAGGCATCTGTATTACCATGGGTCCCAGGCATCCCAATGGATTCATGCCGTGCTCCTTATAGAGCTGCATGGTCTCCTGAGAAAGCTTCTGCTTGTCCTTGCCATACTTCTTCTGAAGCTCTTGCAGCTTTGGCTGTATGGCTGCCATCGCCTGGGAGGAACGAATCTGCCTTAACGTCAGAGGCGTCATGGCGGCTCTGACAACAAGCGTAAAGAACACAATGGCAAGCCCGAAATTGTTGAACAGAATGTCGTATATAACGATCAAGCTGTTCAACATAGGCTTGATAAATATCAGGTTCCACAACTCTATCACTACGCCGACCTCACTTCTTCGGTACCCTCAACAGGAATGACCACAGAGACCTGCCCGTGGCTGCCTCCAGGGCGTAAACGGTGTTGTCCTGGGCGCGGACGTAGACGACTCCGCCTGCCGTACCCGGGTCGGAAATGACCGCCCCACCCACCGCAAACGGAGCTGTCCATCGATTCCTGCCCGTATCCGGTTCCAGTCCGTAGACCTGGCCGCCGATCGAGGCGATGACGAGTGTGCCATCTGCGATCAACGGAGACGCTCTGATTTCTGAAGTAGCTTGAAATGGCTGTTGCCATGCAGGGCTGCCCGTTTTCACATCCAGGGCAAATACCTTTCCGTCGAGAGAGGCCGCGTACACGCGTCCCTGGTATTCTGCGGCTCGCGCCCAGAACCAGGCGCCCGCGGGGAATGGCTGCGCCCAACGGGGCTGTCCCGTCGCGGCATCGATGGCGTAGAAATTGTTGTCAAAAGAGCCTACGTAAAGGATGCCGTTAACAAGTAATGGCGCTGCCGCCACCGCCCCACCGGTAGTGAACGGCGACCAGCGTGGCTGCCCCGTGGCTCTATCTATGGCGTATACGTTGTGGTCCATCGCCCCGAAATACAACGTGTCCTGAGCCAGGACCAGGCCTGACCATATCTTGCCTTCAGCTTCAAAGGGCTTCTGCCACCGGGGTTTGCTTGATGACCTGTCCAGTGCGAACACCCGGCTGTCAGCGGCCACAAATACGGCCTCTTTGTCCACGACCGGGGCGGCCACGATCTGCGCCTTGCTGTTCAGGGACTTAGCTTCTGGCCAGCGCTTTTGCCCGGTTGTCGCGTCCAAGGCATAGACCAGACCATCGAAAGTGCCGATGTAGAGCGTCCCGCTGTCCAGGACCGGTGTGTCATAAAGAAAATTGAGTCGGGCTTCTGTGGGAAACACCCACTCTCCAGGTCCGGGGAAGGGCACGCGGTCTCTTCGCGCCGCGGGATTGAGGGCGTACACCTGGCCCTCCATGGAACCGACGTATACGGTGTCCCCGGAAATAACCGGCGCGGTCCCGCCCCTGGTGGGGGTGGCGGCGCAGCCTGCCAGCAAAGCGCTGGCCGTGAAGACGGAGAAGATGGTGTAGAGTATTCTCTTCTTTATGTTAGCTCTCCCTAAAAAACTTCCCTGTTAACGCGGCCGTATTCGTGTTGTTACGAGTCATCCTGGAAAAGGCCCCTTCAGGTGAGTGACGGTCCCCCGCTATGCCCTGTGCCAGGAAACATCACCGGCTTCCGGTTTACACATGGCGTGCAGTCCCCGGCGTCTCCTGGTGCTCGGTCGTTGCCCAGAAGGGGAGTGCGACGTCAGGGGACAGGATCGTAGCCTCCGGCGTTCCAGGGATGGCACCGGAACAGACGCCTGGCCGCCAGCCAGCATCCGCGCCACACGCCGCGCTTCTCTATAGCCTGGTACGCGTAACGGGAACAACTGGGAGTGAACCGGCAAGAGGAAAGGAGAAGGGGGGACATACATAGCTGATACAGCCGGATTAGTGCGAGGGCCAGTGATCTCAACTTACTACTCCGAGCAAACGGGCCTTTCTGACCAACTCCGTTGTCGCTTCTCGAAGCCCCCTGAAATCAATAGAAACAACGCCTTGACGTGCTATGAACACCAGATCCCATCCACCTCTTATCGGAATGTTGCTTACGCACTCCCTGAGCCGGCGCTTTATCCGGTTTCGCAAGACTGCGTTGCCAAGTCGCTTGCCGACGGCGAACCCGTACCTACTATGTTCCAGGTCATTGGGCAGCATCTTCATCACTAACAGGTTGCTGGAATAAGTCCTTCCCTGACTGAAAACAGCCTGGAAGCGGCTTCTCTCCCTGAGGCGCTGCCATTGTTTCACCGGGCCGTATTCCTGAAGCAATCTAACGGCGCGCTTATATGGTCAGCCGCCAGCGGCCCTTCAAAGCCCGTCGTTTCAATACGAGCCGCCCGCCTCTGGTGCTACGGCGGGCGCGGAATCCGTGCTGCCTCACCCGCTTACGCTTCTTGGGTTGGTAGACTCTTTTTGGCATATTACCTTCCTAGCAATGGAAATTATACGATAGGAAACATGGGGTGTCAATTGATTGATCTCCCGCTTCATCGGGATTTGCATAAAGGGGGTCTAGCTAGACTTTGGACATTTGAGGACCCACCCTACATTCCCAAATGTCCAAATTCCAGTCGCAGTTGGGACCTCGTGCACCCCGGCGGGCTAGCCCCATATTCTGTGAATTTGCCGTAATCCGTGAATTGTGACAGCTTTGAGGAGAGTTGTGAGACCCATCGCCCTTCACGGAGAGCGGCTGGCGACCTAACACCAAACCCCTTCCCGCACCGGGAGGGGACCCAGGGTTAGGTCACTCCGTTGCCCCCGCTCTCTAACTCTCTCCCTCCAGGGGGCGAGAGGAGTCGCTTTGGAAGCTTGCTCACCCAGGAGGTGACCATTTTGGATTAGAATCCACGGATCGTGAATTTGCCCACCCCGTTGACAACGCTTCGGCTCGGTGATAAATTTCACTTGGCGTTTGCACATGTGGCGCCAAATCTTGAGGAGGGCGGAAGATTGAACATAGTTGTCTGCGTCAAGCAGGTACCTGACCCCGAGGCGCCCCCGGCCAGCTTCAAAGTTGATACGGCGACGAACCGGATGGTGCCCCCTGCCAATGTGCCCCCCGTTATCAGTCCTTTCGATTTGTACGCTGTTGAGGCTGCCCTGCGCGTGAAAGAGGCCAAAGGGGGCAAGATCAGTGTCATAAGCCTCGGCAATAATCTGCAGCGGGATGTGGTGAAGAAGCCTCTCTCCATGGGGTGCGATGAGCTTTTTCTTCTCGAGGACCCGGCCTTTGAAGGCGGAGATAGCTGGACCACTGCCTACGTGCTGTCTCTGGCGATCAAGAAGATGGGCCAGTTCGACCTGGTGTTTTGCGGCCGTCAGGCCGCCGACTGGGACGCCGGCCAAGTCGGCTCCGGTCTGGCCGAGTTGCTTGGCGTACCCTGCGTAACGGTGGCCCAGAAGATTGAGATGCAGGACGGTGGTAAGGCCCGCATGGAACGCGTCCTGGCCGATGGCTACGAGGTGCTGGAGGTGTCCCTGCCAGCCGTTGTCACCGTGTCCAACGAGCTGGGCGAGCCACGGTATGCAACTCTGAAGGGGATCATGGCAGCGGCCAAGAAACAGCCCACCGTGTGGAAACCCCAGGACATCGGCGCCGATGCTTCGAAGATAGGGGCCTCCGGCAGGCGCACTCAGCTTTTGAAGCTGTTCCAGCCGGTAAAGGAAGCCAAGTGTGAGATTGTGGAGGGAGAAACGCCCGCCGAGGCGGCGGAGAAACTGGCGTTGCGACTGCGCCAGGCCAAGATAATCTAGTTGAGGTTTCTTGCGCAGGACCTCATCTTGATCGCTTAGGAGGAACGTAGAATGGCGGACTATCAGGGAGCAATGGTCTTCCTGGAGGCGGAGGAAGGTAAATTATCCGGTATTTCGCTGGAATTGCTCGGGGCTGGCCGCAAGCTGGCCAAAGACCTTGGCCAAGCGGTTTCGGGCGTGCTGGTCGGCAGCGGCGTGAGGGCGCTGGCCAGTGAGGCGATCGCCCACGGGGCAGATAAGGTGTACGTAGCCGACGATGCCGGCCTTGCCAACTATGTCTCTGATACTTATGTCGACGTCCTGGAACGGCTGGTCAAACAGGCGTCCCCTTCCGTATTGCTTATGGGACAGACTGGCATTGGCCGTGACCTGGCGCCGCGGCTGGCCTTCCGCTTGGGAGTGGGGTTGTCTACCGACTGCATAGATCTGTCAATTGACCGGCAGACGAAGAACCTCCTGCAGACACGGCCCGTCTACGGCGGCAATGCCCGGGCGGTGTTCGCCACCGATACGAGGCCACAGATGGCGACAGTAAGGCAGAAAGCAATGTCGGCCGAAGCCCGCGATCCAGATCGAAAGGGAGAGGTAGCTGCCGTCGACCCTGGCCTTAACCCAGCGGCGGCGCGCGTCAAGTTCATTCAGCGGGTCAAAGAGGCGGTAACCGGCGTTAAGCTGGAGGACGCCGAAGTAGTAGTTGCCGGTGGCAGAGGCCTCGGCGGTCCGGAAGGATTCAAGCAACTGGAGGAGCTGGCAAAACTCATGCGGGGGGCAATAGGCGCCACCCGGTCTGCATGCGACAATGGCTGGGTGCCATGCACTATCCAGGTAGGCCTTACAGGAAAAGTGGTGACCCCAAACCTTTACATCGCCGTAGCCCTCTCCGGCGCCAGCCAACATATGGCTGGTTGCTCCGGGGCCAAGACCATAGTAGCCATTAACAAAGACCCCGAAGCCAACATCTTCAAAGAGGCTCAGTTCGGCGTGGTAGGGGACTATAAGCAGGTGATCCCCGCCCTGGCGAAGAAGATCAAGGAGTTGGTGGGCTAGTAAAGGCGCCTGGCGAACGCCCCTGCTCACGCTGTACCCGCTCCAGACGCCTTGCCAGGGGTGGGTGATCGTAGAACAGCCACTCGACCACACGGCTGGGGTTGGCTTCTATGAGGTTCTGTTCGTGGAGGCGGCGTAATGCCTGAACGAAAGCAGCGGGGTTGTCAGTGAGGCGCAGAGCGAACGTGTCGGCGTGGCTCTCCAGAAGGCGGCTGAAGGCCATTAGAGCAGGGGAGAGCGCAAGCCCAGAGGCCAGCATGATGAGCATGAGCAGGGGTAGCCCGGCCAGGTCTGCGGGGCCTTGAAGACCAAATCGGCCTCCGGGCGTGGCAAGCGCCCGCAGCGTGAGGTGGGTCAGCAGGAACATCACCAGGACCAACCCGGACTGGAAGGCCAGGAGCTTAGCGACGTGCCGCATGCGATAGTGCCCCAGCTCGTGGGCCAGGATGGTCTCGATCTCTTCCGGGCTGTATTTGTCGACCAGCGTGTCAGTCAGGACGATGCGGCGTGAGCGTCCCATGCCCAGGAACATGGCGTTAGCCGTCGTTCCCCTCCGGCTCATGTCGATTGAGAATATGCCTGCGGGCTGGAAGCCTGCCCTTGCAGCCAATGATTCCAGGCGCTGCCGCAGGTCACCCTTCGGCAAGGGTTTGGTCTTGAAGAATAGCGGCAGCAACACCCATGGCGCCAGGAAACTAAGGACCCCGCTGACCAACGCGGTGAAGATGCCGGCGGCAAGCCACCACCAGTCCGGCATGATGGACAGCAACGTGTAGATGCCTGACGCCGCGGCGGTCCCCAGGAGCCATTCCAGCAATGACTCTCTGGCTTTTACCCCCAGCCAGCCCAGAAAGTCCTGTTTGGATAACCCGTAACGCCTGGGCAGCGTCAGACCGCGGTAGTAGCTCAAAGGGAGGTCGAGCACAGCATACCCCGCCAGCAGTACAGTGAACATGAGGGCGACCGATGCCGGGTGCGGCAAGGCGAGAGAGTTGTTCAGGCGGAACCAGAGTCCACTCTGAACGGCCGCGACCAGATACGAAGCGGCAAGAGCCATCTCTGAAACGGAGAAGGCTCGCTGTAATCTGGCGTATCGTTTGGCCAGGGACTCGCGGGCCGGGTCCACTGTCATCCTCCAGCAGGCGCCCCGATGAATGGGGTCGACTGAGGAAACAACAACTAGCTGATGCTATGGTTTGAGATAAGAGAAAAGAAACGAAACAGCAGGGAGACGGCTGAACAAGTCCCCGTCAGGTACGGCGGACCCCCTTGTCAAAACAGTCTGAAGGGCATTTCTAAGGTGGTTCACCCTCCCTTCCGTCCTGGTCGCATCGTCGGCGGACGCGAGTACCGCGGTCACGCTGTCCCTGCGGCCATGGCCGCGACGATGGCGTCGCCCGGCTTGACCGGTTCGCTCGGGTCGAGGCCGAGCAGAAGTCGCGGCATCTACGGCACGAGCACCGTACGCGGCTCGTGCTGCTTACGCCACCCGTACGGGGTTACTCCCCTCGGCTTGTACACCGACAGTGTCGTGGCCACAAGCAACACCACCAGGGCGGCACTGGCGTCGGCCACGAGTTGGATCCTCAGATGGCGGAGAGCGGCGCTGGACCAGGTCGTCTCTGCTGCTGCGTCGGCAACGACGCCAATTGGCTGAGTGTGCACCAGCAAGAGGAAGGTGGCAAGGATGGTTAGCACGAGTTTCGCCAGGACCCAATAGTGCCGGAACAAGCCCCACGGGGTGCCCAGTGCGTTGACAAGCCCGATTAACAGCGAGGCGAGGGCCAACGGGACGATGACGGACCAGGTGATCGCGTCCGTCGCGAGATAGGCGGCACGCACCATCTGAGCATCCTGGCTGGTCAGACCGGCGACGGCGAGAGCCAGGAAGACAGCGACCGCGCCGAGCCAGCCGACCGAGGAAGTGACATGCGCGGTGAGCACGAACTTGCGGAGGCCGGGTGTCATGGTCATGGCTGTTGCACCCCGTGTTCAATGGGCGGTGTGTGGCCACCGAGTCCACGCCCGGTAAGGTGCAGGATGCCAAACAGCAGCACAAGGACGATCGCGATGATCCCAAACACTTTGACCCAGCGTGGCGTGCTGGCGGTCGATTCGCGGTCAGGCCCCACGCCTGTGTCGTCGCCGGTGTCGGGGTAGGGGGGCGGGCCGGTCATGTGCGTCTCCTCTGTCGTGCGTGGTTGTCAAGGTTTTCATGACTATAGCTATAGTGGACCCCTTTGTCAAGACCCGTCTGAAGGGCATTTCTAAGGTGGTTCACCCTCGAGGACGAGCCGCGAGCGGTGTATAGAAGTTGGGGGATCCGGGAAGCCAAGAGCAGCAGTGACCTGTTCGGGCCGCCCACTGCCCGAGCCATCGCAGCGAAGGCGCATGTGCAGTACGACCTGGCCTGTCTGCCGCTCCATCACTTCCAGCGTAGAGATGAGGGCTCTGAGATCGTAATAGTGCTCCCCCGTGTCGCGGCTGTGCTTCCAGGGCAAAGTATCCCTCGACAGCAAGGCGCGAATTGCCGTCTCGATGTCCGCGTCGGCCCTTCCCGTATCCAATTCCACCTTGTACTCGGCCCAGCGGACCTGGGAGGGCAACGCCGGGGCAGATGGGTGAATGGCCTGCACCTGCAGGACCAATATTCCCCTGGGTATCTGGGCTGCGAGCGCACTCTGGAGCAGGTTCGGCGCCACTGGCCGTGTCAAGTAAAGGTCCAACATCTCGTCGTCGCTGGTGACGCCGACTGCGAGGGGGGCGGCCAGCGATAGCCTGGGATGCGGGCTGAACCCCTGGGTATAGGCCAGGGGAAGGGCCGCCCGGCGCAATGCCCGTTCCCAAAAGCGCATTATGCTGAGGTGGGGAATATACTTCAGTTCGTCTTGTCGGGAGAACCTAATTCGCCACCGGACTATCGGGTTCCAACCGGGTGATGCGGACCTTCTCAACCTTCAGACCTCGCATATTCGTTACGAATAACTTGAAACTGTCATACTTGAACTGCTCGCCCACCCGCGGGATATGTCCCAGATGGCTAAGCACGAAACCGGCCACGGTTTCGTATTCTCCCTGGGGGAGCTTCAGGCCCAACTCCTCGTTGGCCACGTCTACGGTCATCCCGCCCTCAACCTCAAAGGTGTGCTCGTCAATGGCCTGGAACTCCTCGGTGTGGACCAATTCATCTCGAATCTCACCAACGATCTCCTCTATCATGGCCTGCAAAGTAGCAACGCCGGCAATGCCGCCGTACTCGTCGACGACGACCGCCATCCGGCTGCCGCTGGCCTGCATCTCGTTAAGAAGCTCGCTGAGCTGCTTTGTCTCCGGAACAAACGCAGCCGGGCGTACGAGAGGGTCAATGACGCCTTCCGGGGTGATCTGGTTCCTGGCCTGGGCGATGAGCACATCGCGGATGGCCAGTATGCCCACCACGTTGTCTGTGGAGTCGTGATACACAGGGAAACGCGAGTGCGGATGCTCCATGTAGAGCTTGAGGAAGTCCTTGAATTTGGTGCCCTTTTCCAGCCATACGACCTCGGTGCGGGGGGTCATGACCTCCGACACGCGGCGGTCGCCAAACTCGAACACATTGTGGAGCATCTCCGCCTGGTCTTCCTCGACAGCGCCTACCTGTTCGCCTTCGGAGATGATAGAGCGGATCTCCTCTTCGCTGACCTTGTAGGTTGGGGCGGGGAGCCCACCGCCGGTAACCCGGGTGGTGAGCCAGCTAATGGCCGATACCACGGGGGATAGGGAGCTTTCCATCAGGCGGAAGGGGCGGGCGAACAGTAGCGCCAGACGTTCGGAGTGTCGGGCCGAGAATGTCTTGGGGATGGCCTCCGCCAGTATGAGCGTGGCGAAGGCGATGCCTACCGTTGAAGCGATTACGCCCCACTGTTCTCCCAACCAGCGGACGGCCACTACCGTCCCAACCGCGGCCGCTGCCGTCTGGACCACGTTGTTGATGAACAAAGTGGTGGCCAGAAGCCGGTCGGGAGACTGAGTTATGCGTTCTGCCTCGCTCGCGCCGCGGACGCCTGTGCTCGTCAGGTGTTTGAGACGGCTCTTCTGAACAGAGAGATACGCTACCTCCACGATGCCGACGAACGCCGAAAAAGCAAGGAAGATGAAGAACAAGAAGACATATGTTTGGTTGCTGATTTCCACACCTACTCCTGGGAGCGATTGCGGTCGCGCAAGACGGGCCGCATTCTGGAATCATATTAACATTGTGCTGTATGAGTGTCAAAGGAAGGGGGAGGAATGGGCAAGACGCACGCTCATAGGGCCGCACTTCAAGTGACATTAGCGCCAAAGCAGTCTGATGGATCTACGGGGAAGTTATCCGCCCCAACGCGTCAGGGCGGATAACTCATCCGTGGGATACGCCTACATTACCGTGAAGGTGACTGACGCCTCGACCGGGGGTGTCAGGGGCAGATGATTATTCTGGTGCAGTTCTACTTTCACCGTGTGCATCCCCGGCATTAACCCCATCAAGGCGTGCGTTCCCACTCCCACAATGCCCACCAGGGTACCGTCGAGGAGAACGTGGAAGTGTCCGTGACCGGGTATCGGCGGCATGCCTATCTCGGCCGGGGCCAGAACGAAGTTGGTCACCTGAAAGGTGAAGGTGACGTCAGGACCCATCACCATTGCCCCGGGCATGGGGGACACGATTTGGACAGTCGGGGCGCCGACAACCTGGGATTGCACTGCTGGCCCGGAGACGATGGCCAGCGCCAGAATAGCGACCATGAGGAAAGTGTTCTTCATTGGTGAGCCTCCGTCTATTTATATTGCTAACGCCAATCTTTACCATATTGTAACATGGACTTACGGTAGATACAAACGCAACTGCAACATCCAGGCCACTACGTCCGGCGGTGTCTGCCTGATATAATGGCTCTGATGGGACATATGAAGTACGACCCCTGTCTTTCCAGGCGTGTGCTTGGCTATATTGGGAAGTTTGGCCTCATGGCTCCCGAAGAGATAGTGTTGGTCGGGGTATCCGGCGGACCGGACTCGGTGTGCCTCCTGCACCTGCTTGCCGGGATGCGGGAGAGCCTGGGGATAAGGCTGCACGTCGCCCACCTGAATCATGGTCTGCGGGGGGCCGAGGCAGAAGCGGATGCCGCCTACGTGTCAAGGCTTGCGCGAGACATGGGTCTTGCCTGTACCGTGGAACGCAGCGATGTGCTGGCACACCGGACCCAACATGGTGAGTCGCTGGAGGAAGCAGCCCGAGAAGTCAGATATGGGTTCTTTGCTCAGGTGGCAGCGGTCGTGGGCGCTTCGCGGGTAGCTGTGGGGCACACCCTGGACGACCAGGTGGAAAGCATCCTGCTGCACATCCTGAGGGGCGCCGGGCTTCGCGGGCTGCGGGGCATGCAACCGCTGTCCCGCTGGGGCGGCAATGGGGGAGCCTCTCTGCTGGTCGTTAGGCCCCTGCTGGAGGTAAGTCGCCAGGATACTTCCAGGTACTGCGCTGATCACGGCCTGTTGCCGCGGGTGGACGTCTCCAACTATTCGCCGGCTTTCCTGCGGAACCGTCTGCGACAGGTCATGCCTAAACTTGAGACTCTCAACCCCTCCGTGGACACGGCCCTGTTGCGGATGGGAAAGGCTGCTGCCGAAGTTGTCGAGTTCTTTGACCAGCTAGTTGCTCAGGAGTGGCCCCAGATAGTCCGCGAGGAGCGGGCTGAAGGCCTGGTCATGGACAGGAAACGGCTGGAATGCATGGCCCCCCCGTTGCAGAAACACCTCCTGTTGAAAGCCTGGGAACGCGTCCGGGGCAATCCCCAGGATATCGAGTCGGTGCATATCGAAGACATGTTGTCCTCTCTGAGCCGTCCCGTGGGATCGAGTCTGGACTTGCCGGGCGGGCTGGTGTTCTGGACAAGCTATGAGACTGTCGGTCTCGGGCAGCGCGGCCGGGACCACGTCCCCTGTCCCTACCCGGCGATTCCCGGGGAATACCCGCTGATGGTCCCTGGTGAAACCCAATTGCCCGGCTGGACTGTATTGGCTACTGTGGTTGATCCGAGTGAGGCGGCGGACCGGGGTGCGGGAATGGCGCGGTGTCCGTCTGAGGCGTTATCCGCATGCATGGACTTAGAGGCCGCTGGCCGAGGGCTGTCAGTGAGAAGCCGCCGGCCCGGAGACCGGTTCTATCCCCTGGGATTGGGCGGCGAAAAGAAACTCCAGGACTTGATGGTGGACTTGAAAGTCCCGCGGGGCTGGAGAGACCGGGTGCCTGTGGTATGTTCACCTCTGGGCGTGCTGTGGGTAGTGGGTTACCGCCTGGCCGATATCGTAAAGCTAACGGAGCGCACTCAGCACGTCCTGCTGCTGGAGTTCAGACCTCAGAAGGCGCCGGCCAACGGGTAGGCTTGCCCAGGGGCTACATCCTGTCTTTGATAAGCCCTTCGACCCTCTCCCAGATAAGTCGGGATACCTGCGCCGTGGGGAGAAGGGCGTCCACCACAAACCATCGGTGGGGCTCGGCAGCCGCCTGTTCCATGTATCCCCGGCGGACCCGCTGGTGGAAAGCCAGTTCCTCCTTCTCAAAGCGGCCCATATCTGTTGTCTCCGTTTTTCGCTGGAGGGCCGCCTCAGGAGGCACATCCAGATAGACAACAAGGTCGGGGTGGAGTCCGCCGGTGGCCGCCTCGTTCAGTTGCTTGATAAGCCTCGCCTCCAGGTTCCGTCCGTAGCCCTGGTAAGCCACGGTGGAGTACACGTAGCGGTCGCAGATGACGGAAGTACCCTGTCGCAGGCTCGGTCTGATGACCTCTCCCACCAGTTGGGCGCGAGATGCCTCGAACAGGAAGAGCTCTGCTTCGGGGACTATGGGTGGAAGGCTGCTGCCTGTCTTTCTGCGGGCGCTCAGCAGCCGGCGGATGGACTCGCCCAGGACGGTGCTCCCCGGCTCGTGGACTACCCTTACCGGGGTCTGTCGCCTCCGAATCCTGGAATACAAATTCCGTACCTGGGTAGTCTTGCCGGAGCCATCGCCCCCCTCGAACACGATGAAAAAGGCCATTCTTCCTAGTCCATCAACGCCAGCAGCCCGCCGCAGACTTCGAGGGTTATCCCCGTGATGTAGCTGGAGGCGTCGGAGGCGAGGAATATGGCGGCCCCGACCAGCTCCTGCGGCTTTCCGACGCGCTTCAAAGGGACTCTATCGACCACGCTGGTGCGGAAATTGGGCACGCGCTGCCGCGTCTGCTTGACCTCCCGGGCGATGCCGGGAGTGATGAACAGCCCGGGAGCGATGGCGTTGACCCTGATATTGTAAGGCGCCAGCTCCAGTGAGAGGTTGCGGGTGAAGTTGTTGACCGCGGCCTTGGAAGCGCTGTAGGCCGAGCGACCGGGGTCGGGCACCACGCCGGCCATGGATGAGACGTTGACCATCACGCCGGATTTCTGCCCTATCATGACCCTGGCTGCGGCCTGACAGCAGAAGAAAACGCTCCTCATGTTGGCGTCGAACATCGAGTCCCACTCTTCGGTGCTCATCTGCACTACCGGTTGGTAGATGTACGTCCCGGCATTGTTGATAAGTATGTCAATCCGTCCGAACTCCTGGAGTGTCTTGCTCACCAGGTTGTCTACCGCGGCCTTGTCCCGTACGTCGGTGGCGACGGCCAGGGATTTCCTCCCACGGGCGCGGACCTGCGAAGCCACCAGGTCGATGTCGGCCTGCGTGCGCGCCGCCACGACCACGTCTGCCCCCGCCTCGGCGAAACCCAGGGCGATGGCGCTGCCGATGCCTTTGCCGGCGCCGGTTACAATGGCCACCTTGTTCGTAAGTTGAAACAACTCCAGGCTCAAGTCTACCTCCCTTAAAAAAGAATGAGGGCCGCGGCCGAACCCTCGGATTGCCTTCGCTCCCCCGTTACCCCTTGAACAGCCTGACACGCCTCTGCGGCTCTCTACCCAGACTTTGTGACGCCAGTCCATAACTGTCGGCGCGCTGGTGTTGCATGCGGCGCAACTGCGGCGGTTGGGGCCGGA
The DNA here is from genome assembly GCA_016210545.1 of Chloroflexota bacterium. Classification (GTDB taxonomy): domain Bacteria; phylum Chloroflexota; class Dehalococcoidia; order JACVQG01; family JACVQG01; genus JACVQG01. The sequence goes on along the minus strand of JACQTY010000027.1, from coordinate 9,525 downwards.
GCTCCACCACGCCCTTCTCGCCGCTCATGATCTGGCCGATTCCATCTTCCACATCCCGCAGCGCCTCTTCCATGGATTCACCATTGTCGCCGATTGCGGTCATGCTGCGCAAGAACTGCCGCATCTGTGATAGCGTGTTGCTGCGGAGAACGTATATGGGCAGTCCCATGTCCTCGGCGTCCCGTACTATTTGGGGTTTGCGCCTGTAAAAATTCTTTGTGGTGACAAGGACCGTGGCATTGCCCACGTTTTCCACTACGGACACCGGCGCGGAGGCCTCCTGTATGGCCTCATCCAGCCAGTGGCGGTTCACGCCGAAAGGGTACACCCGCGTCGCCGCCGGCGCAGCAGGTGCTGCTGGCGCCTCGATCCGTTCATATTCTCTCCCATAGGCCGGCGCCGCGGCCGGACGCGCCGGAGCCTTGCCCGGGATACCCAGAGTCCCCCGACTCTGCTTGATCTGGCCTGTCTCGTCCTGCCAGCGCACCTCAGGGGCCACGGGACGACCTCGAAGTATGGAGTCGACGACGACCCCCACGTTGGGGTGGACGGCTACCTTGTTCCGGTCCTGTATCTCTATGACTATGTCGAAGGTCGGTGGGGCCTTGCGCTCCAATATGGACTTCTGGGTGCCGCGACGGCGGGCCTCCTCGTCACCCAGGGTCACGGTCTGCACGCCGCCCACCAGGTCGGCGAGAGTCGGGTTCATTATGAGGTTTTCTAGCGTGTTGCCGTGAGCCGTCGCTACAAGCTGTACGCCGCGTTCGGCGATGGTGCGGGCCGCTGCCGCCTCCAGTTCGGTGCCGATTTCATCAATGACAATGACCTCGGGCATGTGGTTTTCCACGGCTTCGATCATGACCGCGTGCTGCCTGGCCGGCGTCGCCACCTGCATACGCCGGGCGTGGCCGATAGCCGGATGCGGTATGTCGCCGTCACCGGCGATCTCGTTGGACGTGTCGACGATCACCACCCGCTTTTTCAGGTCGTCGGCGAGCACCCTGGCGACTTCCCTCAACATGGTGGTCTTGCCGATGCCGGGCCGGCCCAGAAGAAGGATGCTCTGTCCCAGCCCGATGAGGTCTTGAATAATCTGAATGGTACCGTAGACAGCACGGCCCACTCTGCAAGTCAGGCCAACGATTCGGCCTTGCCGGTTCCGAATGGCTGATATTCGGTGCAACGTGCGAGCGATCCCCGCCCGGTTATCGTCGCCGAAGGTACCGATCCGTGAGACCGCATATTGGATATCCTCATCGGTGACTTCCTGCTCCCTGAGCACTACTTCGTGGTCGGGGAAACGGGCCTCCGGTGGGCGTCCCAGGTCCAGGACTACCTCAAGAAGATTGTGGCTGTCAGGTTGGTCCCGTAAAGGCCTGGCTACAGATACGGGCAGGCTATCCAGTAACAGGTCCAGGTTGTCCGTGATTCTGTTCTGCATCTCTTGTCGATTCTCAAGCCCTCATGGGCATCAAATAGCTCTGAGTTACCCTCACCAACAGCCTTTTGAGGAAAAGGGAGCATTCCGCAATCGGGACGAATCCCTCCTCCTGAGCAACCTGCAGTATATGCGTCTGGTAGGAAGAAACGAAGCTATAGACCGGCAGGCCCCGGGCCGCCACGCTGTCTACCAGGCTGGCAAAGGCCTGCTCCTCGCCAGGCGGCATCATAGACTCCAAAAGAACGCCATCCCACCATGGCCTGGCCGAGGCCCATCCGTGGATTTGGCCCTCCCGCTCCCATACCTGCTCTTGCCCGCCATCGATCCTCTCTCGCGATTGCAGCCACTCGGAATAGGCCAGGCCCTCCGCCTGTCGGATAACGGCCGGCGTCGTAGCGCTGTACAGTTGAAAGATCTGCCAGTTGTCGGGTCTTGTTCTCGGCCGCCAGATCCCGTGAGCCCCCTGGTAAACGTCCCCATAATAGTGACGGGCCTCCGACCGGCGGTAAAGGTGCTGCACAAGGTATCTCTCAAATCCCGAGTCATAGGCAGCCTGGGTGAGGGGGCTGTCCTGAGGCAATCGGAGGAATAGTTTCTCGATGCCATGATGGCACGACGCAGTAGTGATCTGCTGAAGAAGGGATTGGGTTATCTCTCTGTTTTCTTCGGCCAACAGAAGATGGGCTACCTGCCAGACCTGGTGGCTGCGGCGCGGACTGGTGCAGATCAGACCCAGCAAACGCTGGTCATCCATCGCCACCCAGATGTGCCAGTGCTCGCCACGAGGAAGCAACTGGCCCACCACCGACTGACGGAGAGCCATCCGAAACCTCCAGGCTCCAGGCCCGACGACATGTTCCTGGAGACCAGCGGCCCCGCGGCGAGCCAGGGTTACCCATTCACTTACACCCAGGGAACGAACCATCATACGATTATGCCCTGAACCCTGCGCCTCTTGCTCTGGCAACGGTCAGAAGTCGGATGCATTTCGGTCAGAACGTATCTGACACCTCTCACGATTATTATCTCAAAACGTGTCCCGTTAATAAAGTCGTGCATGTGCATCCCGCGACGCAAAGCTTTCATTGGCTGGTTGCCGCCAGCCGGAGAAAGTACTCGTGGAGCCGCAAATCAGGCGTCAACTCCGGGTGAAAGGAGGCCACCATGACCTTCCCCTGCCTGGCGGCTACAGGCTCCCCTCCAGGCAATGTTGCCAGTACCTCCACTCCCGGCCCCACTTTGTCTATGCGCGGCGCCCGAATAAAGACCGCGTGGAACGGCGTGCCGCCCAGGACGGCGATGGGCAGGTCCACTTCAAAGCTCTCCAACTGCCTGCCGAAGGCGTTGCGTCTCACCTCAACGTCTATGATGCCCAGCGAACCGTTCTCCAGTTGGGTGGCCTTCCTTGCCAGAATGATCATGCCAGCGCATGTGCCCAGCATAGCCGCGCCCTTCTGTCGCAGGTCCCTGATCGCCGGCAAAACCCCGTATTCCTGGCCGAGTCGCCTTATGGTAGTGCTCTCCCCACCCGGAATGATGAGGCCGTCCAGTCCTTGCAGGTCAGCGGGCAAACGGACCGGGATTGCCTCTGCCTTTAGCCTTCGTAACGCTTCAATATGTTCTATGAAATCGCCCTGTACGGCGAGTACGCCGATTTTCACGTCTTACCGACTCCCACCACTCTGTTCCTGAAATGACTCTTCTGGCCCCGTCGCCCCGACCAGCAGGCGCCTCTGCCCCTCATCAGATTCGTAGGCCCGTGACCGGTATCAACTTCTGATGTACGGGGTCCGGAGCAAGCAAGAATTCCTCTAAAGTCACTGCGCCCAGGCACGAAGGTTCCCCCGGTTCGGCAAAGCCCACTCTAGTGGCGCCAACTTCGCCGTTAAGCCCCACCACTACCTCAGCAACATCACTTTCCACTGTTGTCCCATTTGCTATTTCGAACCCCGCTCTGAAAGCTGGCCGGTAGCCCAATTTCTCCAGGATTGACCGGGGGATCCACGTGTACGTCGACGCTGCGTCCACCAGCACGTCCACTTTTACACCCCGACTCCTGTCCGCGCTGTAGACCCTGATGGGGTAGTTGAAGGTTGACAACATTCCACCGCCTGAGTAATATTAACCGGCTTGCTGTTTGGCCGATAACGGTGTGATAGCCGATGTTCTACCATCCCCTCCTGGCCAGCAATTCCTCGCTGGGGATAGCCTTAATATCCAGTCCGGGCATAGCTTCGCCCAGGCCCTGGGAGACCTCGGCGAGGATATCCGGATTCTGATAGTGCGTCGTGGCCTTGACTATTGCCCTGGCCCGGGCGGTAGGGTTGCTGGACTTGAATATCCCGGAGCCGACGAACACGCCCTCGGCGCCTAACTGCATCATGAGGGCCGCATCGGCCGGAGAGGCCACGCCGCCGGCGGCGAAGTTCACTACGGGCAGCTTGCCCGTGCGATGCACCTGCTGCACCAGGTCGAGCGACGCGCCAAGGGTCTTGGACTCAGCGGCAAGCTCGTCATCCAGCATATTTGTGAGGCGGCGCATGGCGTCCTGCACTGCCCGCATGTGCCTGACGGCCTCCACTATGTTCCCTGTACCTGCCTCACCCTTTGTGCGGATCATGGCAGCGCCTTCGGATATGCGCCTCAGCGCCTCCCCCAGGTCGCGGCAGCCACAGACAAACGGCACACGAAAATCGTGTTTCCACACATGATGGCTCTCATCGGCGGGGGTGAGGACCTCGGACTCGTCTATGAAGTCGACCCCCATTGCCTGAAGCACCTGGGCCTCAACGAAGTGACCGATCCGACACTTGGCCATGACCGGGATTGTGACCGCTTCCATGATAGCCTTGATCACGGTAGGGTCGGCCATTCTGGCAACGCCACCGGCGGCGCGAATGTCGGCCGGCACTCGCTCCAGGGCCATGACTGCGCAGGCGCCCGCCTCTTCCGCAATCTTCGCCTGATCTGCAGTGACCACGTCCATAATCACGCCACCCTTCAACATCTGGGCGAGGCCTGTCTTGACGGTCCAAGTGCCCTTTTCCATGTTGACACCCCTTCGCCTTGCTAGACTATGGCTATCTTCGCAAGTATTCTACTACGGGTCATGTGGTTTATCAAGTTGGAGGTGAAGCTGATTACGCCGGGCAGGCGCCGGTTGTCGGTCACACGGCGATCATGTAGCGACTCCCCCGGTGAGTGACGCAAAGGGACCCGCGCGTTGACGGGGGTGGGGTGTACTTTCGAGGTAGCTACGGAAGGCAAATCCTGAACGAGGATCGGGCTATCGGTCTGCGTAGGCTGACCTATTCTGCCACAGACTCCTCCAGAAGGCTAGAATCGGCAACACGAATCTCACAGCGGCTCTTCGTGATGATGCCGCGCTTCTGGAGCTGGCCCAAATGCATGTTCAGCCTCTGCCGGGAGACCCCTACCAGGCAAGCGAGCTCCTCCTGGCTAAACGGGACTACGGGCGTCTTGCTTTCGTCGGGCCTGGCCAGATCGAGTAACAGTCTGTCCATCCGTTTTTCTATGTCGCTCCCGAAGTCATCTATGCGGGTGAGGAAATAGCGCAGTCTGACAGCGAGCATGCGGGATATGTGTTGCGCCAACCGGGGATCCTGGTCCAACAGCCACCGAAAACCATCCCTGGGTAGCAGATCGGCCTCCGCGTCCGTCAGGGCCTGGGCTGTTATGGGATTGGGGCCTTCGTCCAGGAGGGGGACGCAGTCGAGGCATTCGCCGCGGTGGGCTACGCGGACGGTGGTCTCGCGGCCGTCAGGGGAAAGGCGGAACAGTTTGACCACTCCCCTTCGCAGAACAAACAACCCGGTGCATGGTTCGTTCCGGTGGAAGAGGGCCTCTCCCTTCTGATAGCGCCTCACGGTCGTGGCGCTGACAGCCCTATCGAGCAGTTGAGGTGCGAGGCAGCAGAAGCAGGGGACAAGCTTCACCGCGCTCAGGGCTGTGGGCTGGCCGGTGGCGTTATGGTCTGCTTGCTTCGGTTCGGGTTGCATGATCACTCCTTCGACTGAGCGGGAAGTGACCTGTCTCGACTGTTGCGAATCCTCTGAAGACCGGAACTAAGTCTATCATAGTTTGTGCTTTTTGTCACGCAAATGACAGACAGATTCTGCGGGATGTGAAAAGATAGAAATGTATGCAGAACATGCATAAGGAGGAGTAGATGCGTCATCTCAAATGGCTGTCGCTAGTCGTGCTTGTCCCGTTGCTTGTTGCCTGTGCTGGGCCGCAGGGTCCCCAGGGGCCGGTGGGGCCGCCAGGCCAGGCCGGCGCCCCGGGGCCAGGCGGAGCGCCAGGACCGGCAGGCGCAGCCGGGCCGGCGGGCCAACGAGGGTCTGAAGGGCCCGCCGGATCTCCTGGTAAAGCGCCAAGCGCGCAGGAGATATCGGCTCTAGTGGAAAGAGCGATAGCGGGGGCTGTGCCTAAACCCCTTGCCGACCCGACGGCGCTACCCTCGCCATCAGCACCGGTGAAGAAATTTGAACTCGTAACCAAGAAAGCGGACTTGACGATTGACGAAGGGGTAACTTTCAAAGCATTTACCTTCGACGGCAAAAGCCCTGGACCTCTTCTGGCAGTGGATGAGGGCGACACCGTAGCGATAACCGTGCGGAACGAGGATACCGTGGCCCACGGCCTTTCGATGCACGCTGCCAACACACAGACGTCGCTCTTCACGGGCAACATAGCGCCTGGGAAAACGGCGACACTGACCTTCAGGGCCGACTTCCCGGGTGTTTTCATGTACCACTGTGCTCCCGGTGGCCATGGCATCATGACCCATACGATGGGTGGGATGTTTGGCATGTTCGTAGTTGAGCCTAAAACAAAGAAATACCAACTCGAACAGCAGCTAGGGAAAACCCCCGATACCAGGGTTTACATCCTCCAGCAGGAGGTTTACTCCAACGGCCGAGACTTCTTCGACGGACGCCCCCTCTATGTGATGTTCAATGGCTATAACTTTCGCTATGTAACCGAACCCATCACCACACGGCCAGGCGATTACATCCGCTTCTACTACCTGAATGTTGGCCCCAACCTCGTTGCTACCTTCCACGCGGTGGGTGCGATCTGGGAGTACGCCTACTATGGTGGGAACCCAGGTAACATCATGGTCGGTACCCAATCGGCCATCGCCGGTCCCACTGATTCCTGGGTAGTCGACTGGCGGGTACCCGCCGAGGGGCCATTCCTGCTGGTGAGTCACGCTTTTGGCACCCAGGCGGCAAAGGGCGCCATAGGCGTCATCAGTTCCAGCAAGAACGCTCCTCAGGCAAAGGAGGTGCGCAGCGATGGGCCTACTAAGCTGGTCCTCGCCTCCCCTGCCCGCGTGGTAGCTCCCTTTGAAATCGGAAGCGCTGACCTGGACAGGCCGATGCGGTACCGCAGCGGAGACAAGGTGCAGATTCAGATGGTGGGCAACAGCTTCTGGCCCAAAATAGCGGAAGTGCCTGTCGGTACCGACGTGACATGGGTCAATGAGGAGGTGTTTGATTTCCTGGACGGTGAGCGCACTGGCAAGCACAACGCTGTGGCTGTCGATGCTGCCCATACCTTCGCATCGCCCCTGCTAAACCACGCCGGTCAATTCACTTTCAAGTTCACGAAGGCCGGGGAATACGAATATTTCTGTTCCATCCACCCCTATATGAAGGCCAGGGTCAAGGTATATGAATAGCTACAACCTCAAATGACGGCCTTTCATAGTCGGCCTTGCAGAGGCTGCCCGATAGCATTTGTCCCGTATCCGCCATCTAAAGGCGTGAGAAAGGGCGCTGGAGCTATCCAGGGAAATAGGCTTTGGCTCGCAACGACGACAGACCATTTTCACTATTGGCGGGTCTCTATTGTCGCCCGTAATCCACCATCAAGATGCCCTTTGGCCCTGGACGAGGTGAGGGGAAAGAGGTTCCCCGATAAATCGGGGACAGGGGTCTTCCCGACTTGTCGGGACAGATTCCAAAGTCCCTCATGATTGGGGGATTTAGGGGGTTGATGAGCGGCTCTTAGGTGCTCTTCGGGAGCGGAAGACGGTCGTAGTCGAGCACCACGTAGGTGAAATAACTGTTCGTTTCGTGAGCTTGAACGGGCGGCGGATTTTGGTTGCCTTTGCCTATTGACAAAAGCCAGGAAATGGTTTAAGTAGTATAGTAGTTTATCTCCTCTTCTTGTCTACGCCATTTCCTCCATTCTCCCGTCTTGCTGTCCCGGCAGGTAGCGTGTTTGCTCGGGCCATGTTGCGGTCATGTGACAAAAGTCACTGTGCTCGATGCCGCCCAAGCCTGATAATGCCGTTGGCAACAAAAAATCTAAAAGGGGGAGCCAAATATGCCTGAATCAGGACGGTCTGACAAGACCCCAACCGAGGAGCGAGTACCTTACGGGCAGATATTCTTGGACGATGTCTTTTTGATGCTGACCCTGGGAGTGGCTGTACCATCGTTGCTGTATCTCCTCTGGACAATGCTTGACCTGGCCAATGTCCCGGTGTGGAAGTAAGAGAGGATAGAGATGAGCACACTAGCTTCTCCCGAGCGGATATGGTGGAAACCACTGGGCAAAGAGGAAAAGATATGGCTAGGCATAGCCATATTCTGGGCGGTGGTCATGTTCTTCATGATGATCGTTTGGGGCGCGGCCGCCAGGCAGGACACGCCGACCGAGACCTACAGGATATCTACGACCCAGTACACTCAGCTTACCAACGCCTTTGTCCAGAAATATCAGGTGAGGACAGAAGGCGGTCTGCCTGTCGTCAGCCCTCCGGGCGGCAGTGACGTCTACCTTATGGGCCGCACGTTCCAGTGGTACCCTATTCTGGAACTCAAGAAAGGCCAGACATATCGAGTCCACCTGTCCTCGGTTGACGTTCAGCATGGCTTCTCTCTACAGTCAGCGAAAGCGCCGCTGAACATGAACTTCCAAGCTCTCCCCGAATACGATTACGTAATAACGCTTACGCCTGCTGAGTCCGGAGACTTCTATATTGTGTGTAATGAATTCTGTGGCCTTGGTCATCACACGATGACCGGCAAAATAATCGTGAAGGAGTAGTCCAGGATGGCAACGCAGCAACTGGCTTTCCGAACGTGTCCGGTAACTGGACTTAAGGTCCACCTGCGAGCGGAGAAGCTTATCATCGCCAACGCCGTGACCGCCGTGGTCATGCTGACTCTGGGCGGTATCATGGCTCTACTCATAGCGCTCACCCGCTGGGAGGCTGTCCACCTCCTGCCTGCAGACTGGTATTACCGGCTGACTAGCGCGCACGGCATGACCATGTTGGTCTTCTGGATCGTGTTCTTCGAGGTAGCCGGGCTTTATTTCGGGGGAGCCGTAGTCCTCAATTCCCGTTTGCCCAAGCCAGCGCTGGGCTGGCTGGCGTTCGCCCTCATGCTAATCGGCGCCATCATGGCCGACGTTATGGTGCTCACCGGGCGCGCCACAGTGATGTTCACGGCTTACGTCCCGTTGAAGGCTCACCCCCTGTACTATTTGGGGGTCGTGTTCTTTGCCGCAGGGGCCTTCGTAGCGGTGGGCATATTCTTTGCCAGCCTGGTGGTGGCCAAGGTCGAGCGGCGATATGAAGGTTCGTTACCCTTGTTTACGTATGGCCTGATGGCTGCCGCTGTGATCGCCGTGTTTACCCTGGTGGGCGGAGTTATCACTTTCGTACCTGCTTTGTTTTGGTCCCTGGGAATCTTTCCGACCTACGATCCCGGGGCCTACCGGGTGTTCTTTTGGTCCTTTGGCCATTCGGCTCAACAGGTGAACCTGGCTGCCATGGTCTCGATCTGGTACGCCTTGAGCACTCTCACAGTGGGGGCCAAGCCTGTCAATGAGAAGCTTTCCCGAATGGCTTTCTTGCTTTACATGCTGTTCATCAACCTCGGGTCGATCCACCATCTCCTGGTGGACCCGGGCTTGCACACCGCCGACCGCATCCTGAACACCAGCTATTTCTTTTACCTGGCTGTCATCGGCAGCATGATCCACGCTTTTTCCATCCCGGCAGGGGTGGAGGTAGCCCAGAGGGCGAAGGGATACACCAAGGG
>JACQTY010000246.1 GCA_016210545.1 Chloroflexota bacterium | reverse complement strand
GCCTTTTGCCGGCCGATACGTGCAGAAGAAAACTCCCTAACCCCCTTTACGTAAAGGGGGCAGAACCGATTCCCGCGTGAATCGGTTCGGGGGTTTTCGATGGAACGCAAAAACTGATTAATATTGGCATCTGATGACCTGGCGGGACGCTAGTACTAAATTGGGTAAGTTTGCGTATGTTTGTTTTGGAATTCTCCATATCTGGTGGCACTCCGACTTGTCGGAGCCTGTGCGGCCTGCACTAATAATTACGCTGATTTGTGCAATCAAGTACTAGATTGTGTAGGTGAGAACGGAATCCCCTCGCCCCGGCGAGTCGGGCCTGCCCCCCTCATTAAAGGGGGTTAGGGGGATTCTCGTGAGGTCAGCCAGCCGCGGCGGGCGTCTTCTTCTCCACGAGCCTGTACACTTCGATCGAGAAATGTGGGCACAGCCTGCCGCAGATGCCGCAGGCGTTGCATTTCTCCGGATGGGCAAAGAGAGGTAACATATAACCCTGGGGGGTGAACCTGTCCCCCAGTATCTCAATGCAACCCTGGTTGCAGAAATGCTCGCACAGGCCGCAGCCGCGGCAGAAACTCTCGTTTATGACGATCTCGCCTCTAGCCATCGAAAAGCCTCCTGGTTGTGGGACGCCGAAGATAGCGAAATTATAGCATTCCACAAGTATGGGCGCAACATTGAGTCGTTGGTGAGTCGTTGGTGGGCCGTCATGCGAAGTTCCGACAACCGATACCCTTCCATAGACCACAAATTCCAAATTCTTTGGGTGTTAGCTTGCAGTCTTCTTTGAACAGGGCGGCGAGAGGTGCTAAAATGTATCAAAACCTGGAGCAGGAGGGGAAGACTGCTATAGGAGGGTCAGAAAGGAAACATATGCTGCTAAAGGAATATTGGGGGAAATCTAGCCTGTTTCACGTGGATTCCCTAGCCCACCAGACGACCTACCTCACCCGGGTGGATCCAATTTCCGGTGGCCTATCCAAGATATCAGTTGAGAGGGCGCAACGGGCGATGGGTATCGTCGCCGACTTTGAAATACGTCCCATCGAGAAGTGCGACTTCTGTGAGTTTGAGAAGCATACCCCTGTGGAAAGGGTAGACCACGATTGTGGCTGCATCTCCGTCCCCAACAAATACCCCTGGGAAAAACATGACTGGATAACTATTTATCCTCCTTACGGCCACCACAAGCTCCTCCTTTCGGACCTGTATTTTGAGGACCTGGAGCGAATGATAGAGTCCTCATATGACCTGGCTCTCCTGTGCTCGAAGGACCCGGATGTCATTTCCTTCATGGACTTCACCAACTGGGGACCGTTCGCCGGAGCTTCTCAGCAGCATCCGCACTCGCAGAGGCGTTCCGTAACGTTCGTCCCGGACCCCGGTCAGCAGAAGCAACTGGAGCGCTGCCGTACGTTCAGCGAGATGTACAACGCCAACCTTTTCGACCTGCTGGCGGAGGAAGAGATCCGCGATGGCCGGAGGGTGATCTATAACAACGACGTCCTGGTGCTTTCGTCGTTTGCTCCGTGCTGCTCCGATGAGGTCACTATCTTCCCCAGGGCGCCCATATCTCATATATTGCAGACCACGCCGGCGGAGAGGAAAGCGATGATGCGTCCCATCCTGGGCATATTTCCCGCCCTGTTCTTCTACCGCGGCGTTTCCAATATCAATATTGCTGTCCACATGGCGCCGTTCCGCGAGATGGAGGAGGCGCGGGGGTACTATCGCTGGCATATGCACATCTACCCCAGGCGGGCCAAGTTGCCCATTGACCGGGCCGGAGCTGAAATCGGCTTTGACACCAATGTCATCGAGGTGATGCCCGAGCGGTCGGCCGGCATATTGAGGGAATGGTACACGCACCCTCCCCGGGAAGACATGATCGCCCGGCTGCCGGACGGTTCCCCCAATGAGAAGTTGCTGGCTGAGTTCCGCAAGCTCATGGCCGTCGGCGTGAATAACCACCACTAATTGCAGGGGCACGGGCCGTGGCGCAAAGCAAAGGGCGAGGCCATAATGAGAACGGCCTCGCCCTTCGGTTTACGTGATGTCCCCTGCATAACCGGTCCGGGGGATGAGCACAGGGCGCCAGGTCCCACACAGTTGAGGGCGGGCAAAACCTGTCCGCGCCTTATGACTGCTGGGCGGGCTGTCGGTGTGAGACTCCCGCTGGCGTGCTGACGGGCCGGTGTCGGGGTAGAAGAAAAACGACAGCCAGTCCCACGTATCCGGAAGCCACGGCTGCCATTACGGTCCACGTGTAGTTGCCGGTGGCGTCAAATAAGGACCCGCCCACCCATCCTCCCAGAGCCATTCCGGTGAGCGCACCGATCATCTCAAAGGAATAGACCCTGTTCAAAGGCGCGTTCTCTCCGTACAACTGCCTGTTGAAAATAGGGTATCCGACCATCTCGCCGCCGAAGCCGATGCCGAAAAGCACGCCAAAGAGATAAAACGCCCATAACTGATTTGCCCAGAAAAGGATAAGCAACGGCGTGGTCTGAAAGATCAAGGATAGGAACAGGGTCACTCGGCTACCGCTTCTCTCTGAGAGCAGGGACATGAAGAAACGGCTGGCCAGTGCGGTCGCGGAAAAGACACTGACCACGGTTGCTGCCGAGACCCCGGATATCCCATTGAAAGTGGCCATTGAGACCACGTGAGCCATGGGGATGGAATGGCTGACGCAACCGAAGAAATGGGTCAGGATGAGCGCCCAAAACACGGGTTTGCGCCTCACCTCGGAAAAGGGTGTGGGTGGAGCCTTTGCCGTCTGGCCGGCTGAGGTGGATGCCTGGCGTGCAGGTTGCGGCTTGGCCCCGTATGGCAAAAGGTCCTTGTCTTCCGGGCGGGAGCGGAGAAAGAATGACATGCCTGTGAGGCCGACGCCGAGGATAACACCGACGATTATCATGGTGGGCCGCCAGCCGCGGGTCTCGATCATCCATCTCATGATCGGTGAGAGAATGATAGGACCGATGCTGAGGGATGTCCACATGATGCCCATCGCCAGGCCCAGTCTCTTGTGAAACCAGCGGGTGATGGTCACTGGCAGCAGCACCTGATAAAGGGCGTTGCCCAGCCCGCCGACTATAACTCCGTAGAAGACGTACAGTTGCCACAGTTGGGAGACGTATGCAGTCAGGATGAGTCCAACGGTTGTGGTAATGGCTGCCAGACCGACCAGACGACGAACGCCCAGTACGTCGCCGAGCCGCCCCACAAGAAAAGTGGCCGGCAGCGCAGCCAGGAAGGAGGCAGTGAAGGCGAAGGATATGTCCCCGCGGCTCCAGTGGAATTGTTCCTCAAGAGGGTCGATAAAGACGCCGAAGGAGAGCCTGAGCCCACTGCTCAGCGTATTTATCACCATTACTGCGGCGAGGATGACCCAGGCGTAATGCAATCGGCGGGCTTTGCCGATCAGTCTCGAGAACACGTATTCAACTCTATCAGAACTGGCAACTGGCGTCAATGCTGGCCGCAGGCTTATGTCCCGCAGGCTTACGATCCGATCCTAATCCAAAATGGTCGCCTCCTGGGTGAGGAAGCTTCCAAGCGATTCCCCTCGCCCCTTGTAGAGAGAGAGTTAGGCATGTCCCTTCGCTACACTCAGAAGGTGTGAAGAAATTGGTTTGCTGCTATCTGGGTGGTGACTATCGTTGAAGCTGAGACACCAATGAATTCACAAACTCTCAGGGCTTTGGCTCAAGGGCAGACCCGCGGCGGGATGGACCGTGGACATCGCTCCCCACTTTGGAAAGGGACCGAGGGTCAGGTCACCAGCCGCTCTTCGTCAAGGGCGAGAGGTCTAACAGATATCTTCCAAGCGGTCACAATTCACGGATTACGGCAGGGGCGCCGGTGCATCGGGGCAGCGCCTGTTTGCGGCGCGATGGACATCGCTCCTCACGCGGGGTAAAATCAAATGCGTTGCCCAGTCAGACCAAGGAGGGTAGAGTTGCACTTTCAGCATATCATCTATACCAAAGAGCAGGGCATCGCCACGATTACCCTCAACCAGCCCCGGACCCTCAATGCCTTTACCAAACAAATGGGAGACGAGTGGATTGTTGCCCTCCGGGATGCCAAGGATGACCCTGATGTCAGGGTGGTCATGGTCACCGGGGCGGGCAGGGCCTTCTGCGCGGGCGGAAATCCACGGGATCTCCTCGCCTCCCGGGAATACTACCGGAAGGCGCAAGAACCACCCTTCATGCTGAACACGGGAGCTATCACCCATCATATTCTGGACATGGACAAGCCATATATTGGCGTCATCAACGGTCCGTGCGTGGGTGGTGGGATGGAAATGGTTAACCTGTGCGATTTTCGCATTGCTTCAGACCAGGCAAAGTTCTCGGTGGCCTTTGTCCGTATGGGCGAGGTACCTACCGTCCTGGGGTGCTACATGTTGCCCCGGATCGTCGGGCTGCCCATGTCCCTGGAGCTTATGTGGACGGGCCGCTTGTTCGACGCCGAAGAAGCTCTGCGCATCGGCTACGTTAACCGGGTGGTGCCGCTGAATGAGTTGATGCCGGCCGCGCTCGAGCTGGCGGGGCAGCTTGCCAGGGGGCCGTACTCCATCAGACTCATGAAGCGTCTTGCTTACCGGTGCCTGGACATGGATCTGGAGCAGGCGCTGGTGGCCCACCGCGAGAGCGTGGTACTGGCCTGTGCCAGCGAGGATGCCATGGAGGGACCCAGGGCGTGGATTGAGAAGCGCGAACCGATGTTCCGGTGGAAGTAGTCCTGTGAATAACGAGCCGGCGTTTGAGATAGCCGGCCAAAATGGGGCTTATGGTACTGAAGCTATTAACCGAGGGGTCATCGCAGTTGGGGTACACACTTTCCCCTCAGCAATTGCGGCTTTTCGAGCTCTACGCTCAAGTCCTGTCCTACTGGAGCGTCAGGATGAACCTGACGGCTATCACGGACCCGGAAGAGGTCCAGGTCAAGCATTTCCTGGACTCGATCGCCATCGCCACGGTCCTGAACGGGGTTCCTCCTGAATCGCGGGTCATCGATGTGGGCACCGGGGCGGGTTTCCCGGGTGTGCCCTTGAAGGTCATCAGGCCGGACCTTCGACTGGTGTTGCTGGAGTCCATAGCCAAGAAGGTCACTTTCCTCCATCACCTGCTGGCCCACCTTGGGCTGGACGGGGTGGAAGTGGTGATGGGCAGAGCGGAGGATGTCGCCCGCGACCTGGCATTCCGGGAACAGTTTCCTGTAGTCGTGTCGCGGGCTGTGGCCCCTTTGCCTGTATTGCTGGAACTGACCGTACCCTTCTGCCGGTTGGGGGGGATGATTGTCGCCCCCAAGAGCGGCGACGTCATCAAGGAGATAGACCTGGCCAGGCCGGCGCTGGAGGTCCTTGGTGGGCAATTGAAGGAGGCCAGGAAGGTTGAACTGGCGGGGTTGGAGGGGCATGTACTCGTGGTTGTCTCCAAGGTGGCGTCTACCCCCCCGCAGTACCCACGAAGGGCGGGCATGCCGTCCAAGCGGCCTATTGGTGAGCGAGGGCCGGGGGGACGCTCTTCTACGGGTGTGGCAAGTGTCTAACATAGCTGGTATAATATACGCGCGCTTTAGCTGTGGAGCCGCTCGATGGTTAACGATGGACCGCAGTCAGCCTACACTAATTAGCCTTAAGGAGGCGCGGTGAGTACGGCGGAACTTTCAAAGGTCGTTGTGTGGTTCCACGAGGTCGGCAAGAACGACGTCGCCATGGTGGGCGGGAAGGGCGCCAATCTCGGGGAACTGACCAGGAACCAGATACCGGTGCCTCCGGGTTTCGTAGTTGTCGCTCCCGTTTACTTCTATTTCCTTGAGAAATCGGGGGTGAAAAAGGAGATCAGCCGGTTGCTTCGGGGCCTGGACCCGAGCAACAGCCGGGATCTGCAAGTAATCGCCGCCCAGGTCAAAGACCTCATCAGCCAGGCGCCGTTGCCGCCTGAGATAGGCCAGGAGATCGTGCTGGCGTACCGCAAGATGGGTAAAGGTCTGGTCGCTGTCCGCTCTTCCGCCACTGCCGAGGACCTCCCTGACGCCTCTTTCGCTGGACAGCAACGCACCTTTCTCAATGTGCAGGGCGAGACCGAGGTGGTCAGGGCCGTGCAGGACTGCTGGGCGTCGCTCTTTGAACCGCGCGCCATCTTCTATAGACAGCAACAGGGTTACGACCATTTCAAGGTGGGAATTGCCGTTCCGGTGCAGCGGATGGTACAGTCCGATGCCTCGGGCGTGATTCTCACCGTGGAGCCTATCACCAGCGACAAGAGCAAGATCGTGGTCGAGGCTATTCTGGGTCTCGGAGAAGCGATCGTTTCCGGCGAAGTAACGCCCGACCTGTTCGTCATAGACAAGGCCGAACAAAGGATTCTAGAAAAGAAGATAGGCCGCCAGGAGTGGCAGTTGGTGAAAAGCCCGGTCCGCAGTCTCGGCCGTCTGGAGTCCAACATAAAGGTAACGGTGCCGCCGCAGTTGCAGAGCCGGCCCAAGCTGGCCGATAGGGACATCCTGGCGCTGTCCAGTTGGGGCAAGAAGATTGAGGGAATATACGGTTTTCCCCAGGACATTGAATGGGCCAAGGAAGGCGGCAAGTTCTATATTGTACAGGCTCGCCCCATAACTACGTTGACGGCGAGCGTAAAGGCCAAGGAAGCCGAAGAGGTCGTTGTGGCAGAAGGCATATCTTGCCTCGTTGCCGGAGCGGCTGCCAGCCCGGGAATCGGTTGCGGCCCGGTTAAGATCCTGTTCAGCCCCGAAGAGCTGGACAAGGTGCTTCACGGCGACGTTCTCGTCGCCAAGATGACCACCCCCGATTTCGTACCGGCGATGAAGCGGGCCGCGGCTATTGTCACCGACGAGGGCGGCCGCACCTGTCACGCCGCCATAGTGAGCCGGGAACTGGGGATACCGTGCGTAGTCGGCACCAAGAGCGGAAGTCATATCCTCAAAGAGGGACAGGTAATAACGGTCGACGGCAAAGGCGGCAAGGTGTACGAGGGCCGGTTGGCCAGAGCTGCTTCCGCCGAGGCGCCGGTGGCGTGTCAGGTAGGCATCAAGACCCGCACCAAGGTCTATGTGAACCTGGCTGAACCGGAACTGGCGGAGAAGGTGGCGGCGCTGGGGCCCGATGGTGTGGGGCTTCTCAGGGCAGAGTTCATCATTGCCCGGATCGGAGAACATCCCCGCTATATGCTGGCCCAAAAGCGCGGTGAAGAGTACGTCGAAAGGCTGGCCAGCGGTATTACCTCTTTCGTGAGGGCATTCGAGCCGCGTCCTGTGGTCTACCGGACCACCGATTTTAAGACCAACGAGTACCGGGAGCTCAAGGGGGGCAAGGAATACGAGGGCGAGGAAGCCAATCCCATGTTAGGCTACCGCGGTTGCTCCCGCTATATTCAAGAGTTGGAGACCTTCCAGTTGGAGCTGGAGGCCATCAAGCGCGTACGGCAGTACTACCGCAACCTCTGGGTAATGCTTCCGTTCGTCAGGACCGTGAAAGAACTTGCCAAGACCAAAACGGTCCTGGAATCGGTTGGCCTGCGCCAGGGTCCCGACTTCAAGTTATGGATGATGACGGAGATACCGTCCAACATCTTCTTGCTGGACAAATTCATCGACGTTGGCATCGATGGTATCTCCATCGGCAGCAACGACCTTACGCAGCTTATTCTGGGGATTGATCGGGACAATGCCAGGCTGGCCGAGGAGTTTGATGAGAGGAACGAAGCGGTGATGATGGCCCTGGAGACTGCCGTGAAGACGTGCCGCCGCCGCGGCATAACCGCTTCTATTTGTGGCCAGGCTCCCTCTGTTTACCCGGAGCTAACCGAAAAGCTGGTGGAGTGGGGCATAACCTCGGTGTCGGTAAGCCCGGACATGATCGCCCAGACCCGGCAGATCGTGGCTACTGCCGAAGAGAAGCTGAGTGCCCGCTCCACGCAGCCCGTTATCGCCCGTTAACAACGACGGAAGTCAGAGAACAACTAGATATGATCCACCAGGGAATCCGTGAAGGACTGGAAGTCGAAGAGGAGCGCCTGTCCCCCTATGCGGCCCGCTGCCGCTCCTCCGCCGGTCGATTGTGTCCCGAAGGACCCTGTCCCATGCGTACCGCTTTCCAGCGGGACAGGGACCGGATAGTCCACTGCAAGGCGTTCCGCCGCCTGAAACATAAGACGCAGGTATTCATTGCCCCGCAGGGAGACCACTACGTTACCCGCCTTACCCACACCCTCGAAGTGTCCCAGATAGCCCGTTCCATCTCGCGGGCCCTCAGGCTGAACGAAGACCTCACTGAGGCCATAGCTCTGGGACATGACCTGGGGCATCCCCCGTTCGGCCACGTAGGGGAAGAAGTCCTGAGTGAGCTTTATCCCCCCGGGTTTGAACATAGCGAGCAGAGCCTGCGTGTTGTGGATTCCCTGGAAAGGGATGGCCAGGGTCTGAATTTGACCCACGAGGTGAGGGAAGGCATCTTACATCACTCCAAAGACAGGAGTGGGATCACTGCGCAGCCGGCGGACGTGTCGGGTACTTTGGAAGGGCAGGTCTGCAAGCTGGCAGACGCGGTGGCTTACATAAATCATGATACGGCAGATGCCATACGTGCCGGTCTTATCAGCGAAGGGGACTTGCCTCGCCTGGCCGTAAGTACGCTGGGCAGATCGACCACGGAACGCATAAATACGCTGATAACCGATATCGTGGACAGCTCCTGGGCGGCAAGGGGGCCCGTTTCTACGTCGGACAGGCCGGGCATTAGCCTTAGCCCGCCGGTACTGGAGGCGGCCAATTGTCTCAGGGACTTTCTTTTCGAGCGGGTGTATCGCTGGAGCTCTACCCTGGATGTGGCGGAGGAGGCGCGAGAGGTAGTCCGTATCCTTTACCGTTACTTCATCCACCATCCAGATGAGGCTTTAGCCAGCCTGTCTGCCACGCTGTACTCCGAACGTAACGAACCCGCGGAGCGACGGGTGGTCGACTTCATAGCTGGCATGACCGACCAGTACGCGTTCCGCGTGGCCGCCGAGGTGAGCCCGTTCAAGTGTCACCTCCAGAACCGCGTTGACAGCCAGTATATGGGGCCGCTCAGCTTCACCGGCAGATAACTCCCCCTCCTCAGAAGGCCCATGTTGTACACCCTGTGGAACCCCCGTGATATAATGCTTTAGCCAGGAAGAAGCGTGAGTGATGGGCCGATGAGCGTCGTTGACGATGTCAGACAAAAGATTGATATAGTGGACGTGATCTCGGAGTCCGTCCATCTCAAGAAGGCCGGGCGCAACCTGCAAGGCCTGTGCCCGTTCCATATGGAGAAGACGCCTTCTTTCATTGTTACTCCCGATCGGCAGACGTGGCATTGCTTTGGCGCCTGCGGAACCGGGGGAGACGTTTTTTCCTTCGTAATGAAGAAGGATAACCTGGAGTTCGGCGAGGCGCTGCGTCTTCTGGCCCGGAGAGCGGGAGTGACCCTGACCTCGCAAACCATGGAGAGCAAGGCTGCGGACGAGCGACTGGGGAAGCTCTACGCGGCCGCCGAAGCCGCCGCCCAGTTCTATCAAGGCCAACTGCTGCATACACCGGGCGGCAGCGCCGCCCGGCGCTATCTGGAAGGGCGAGGTCTCAATGAGAAAACAATTGAGGACTTCCAGTTGGGGTTCAATCCTGCTGCTGGGGGGCTTTTCGCCCGTCTGGCGGAGAACGGTCATTCCCGGGCCGATGTGATCACCGCCGGTCTTGTAAATGAGGTCGAGGGTGGGGGGGTGCGGGACCGCTTCCCTGGTCGGCTTATCTTCCCGATACGAGATGTTCAGGGGCGGGTGTGCGGTTTCGGGGCGCGCGCCATGGACAGTTCTCTTCCAAAGTACATAAATACCCCCCAGACAGAGATTTTCGATAAGGGAGGCCTGTCTTACGGCCTGGATAGGGCGAAGGTTTCTATCCGGCGCCTGAATCAGGCTATAATAGTTGAAGGGTACATGGATGTGCTCATGGCGCACCAGCACAATTATGCGCAGGTGGTGGCGTCGATGGGCACCTCGCTGACCGATAAGCAGGTTGGACATCTGAAGAAGTACTCAAAGAATATCATACTGGCCCTTGATGCAGACGCCGCCGGCGCCGAGGCAACGATGCGTGCTCACGACGCGGTAACCAGGGCCAGGGAGGAAAAGGTTGTACCTCTTGTCCTGCCCAGGGGAATAGTTAGATATGAGACGGTCCTGGATGCCGAGGTCCGAGTGCTGGTGCCGTCCGGCGGGAGAGACCCGGATGAAGTCATTCGGGATGACTCATCGGAGTGGCAGCGGCTGATAGACAACGCCCGTCCTCTGGTTGAGTTTGTTATGGATGCCGTGTCCGCACGCCACGATGTGAGCCAGGCATCGGGGAAATCTCAGGCGGCCCAGGAGATGCTTCCCTTTCTGGCGGAGATCAAGGACCCGGTGCGTCAGGCCCACTACCTGCAGAGACTTGCCAGACTGCTTGGAATAGAAGAGCCGGTGCTGGCCCAAAGTCTGAAGAAGGCGGCCGCGGGAAGTGTTCGCCCTGCGATTTCTCTGCCCAGGTCCCGGAACGCCGATGAGCAAGAGAGCCCGTTGGTGATTTCCCGTGAGTCCGGGACGGAGCTTTACTGTCTGGCCTTGCTTCTGCAATGCCCTGAGCTTCGGGACCTGGCGGTGAGCATGTCACCGGACTGTTTCGAGAGCAGCCAGTGCCGGGAGATATTCAGGGTGTGGCGGGTCATCGGCGATGGCAGCGAGGACATTCTTGCCGAGTTGGACCCACTACTACACAGGCAGGTCGAGTCCTTGCGGGCCTGGCCCCTGCCTCCGGCAGCGGGAGACCGACGGCAGCTTGAGTTGGGACGGGTAATCAATCGTCTGAGAGAGATCGCCATACGGCGGGCGTGGAGGGCCAAAGAGGCGGCAACGCCGGGGCTCGAACATCTTAAGCAGAATCTGGAACCAGCCGAGGAAATGCAGAAGATATTCAAGCAGCGACAGCGCAAGGTTGGCCTTGGAGAGTAAAACAATATGAACCCAATAATGGACCCTGAGAACATAGAACCAATAATGGAGCTATCACCCCGCAGGAAGCGCGGAGCAGCGGAGCTAGGCCCCGAAGACATATCGGATTCGCCGCCGGACTCCGTTGCCCGGGTGGAAGGGCCCCTGAGCGAACTCTTCCCTCCCCTGGTGGCCGCCGACGTGGATGCTGATGGTGACAAAGGGGTTTCCGGCGACATGGAGACATTACCTCCTGAGGAATGGGCGGAGATACAAAAACTGGAGGCTGAGGCCGAGGCCGAGATGGAGGCCGAGCCTGAGATCGAAGAGCAAGAGGCTATAGACGATCCGGTCCGGCTCTATTTAAGGGAGATAGGGCGGGTACATCTTCTGTCGGCGGCCGAGGAAAAGGAGCTGGCCAAGAAAATGGAAGAGGGCCGCTACCTGGAGGCTCTTAAGGACAAGAGTTTCCAGGAGCATGGCCGTCCGCCGTATCTTACAGAGCTGGCGACGAGAGTCTTTGAAGAGCTCGTGCAGTATACCTATCTCGTACGACCGCTGCAAAAACATCTTAAACTGCCTCATCACAGAAGCCTGGTGGGGGTCCTGGTTGACACCAAAGTACGCCAGTCCATAGATGGTGAGTTGAACCGGGAGATGGTAGAGACCATTGCTTCAGGGACCGACAAAGCCTCGTCCGAGGTAGAGCACGGCCTTCTGCGGTTGTCGATGACCAGCCGCATCCTCGGCCCCGAATTACTCACGGCTATCGGGACTATCCCCGCCTCCACCGAGAATCCTGAGACAAAGGCGAAGATAGAGTCTGTGGTCCAGTCACTGGACCACACCTGGGAAAGCTATATCTCGCGTATTGAACGAGAGGCCGACAAGGCGGAACGGCACCTCATCGAAGCGAACCTGCGGCTGGTGGTCAGCGTCGCTAAGAAATACATGGGGCGCGGGATGTCTCTGCTGGACTTGGTCCAGGAGGGGAACATCGGACTGATCCGGGCTGTGGAGAAGTTCGAATACCGCAAGGGCTACAAGTTCAGCACTTATGCCACGTGGTGGATCCGGCAAGCTATCACGCGGGCCATAGCTGACCAGGCGCGGACTATTCGCATCCCTGTGCATATGGTGGAGACCATAAACAAGCTCCTAAGGGTCAGCCGGCGCCTGATCCAGGAACATGGGCGGGAACCTACCAACGAAGAACTGGGACAGGGCATGGAGATCCCCGTGGAGAAGGTGCGCGAGATCCTCAAGGTGTCTATGGAGCCGGTGTCGCTGGAGACGCCGATAGGCGAGGAAGAGGATAGCCATCTAGGGGACTTCATCGAGGACCGGAGCGCCCCGGCTCCCTCGGACTCAGCTTCTTTCCAACTTCTCAAGGAGCAGATAGACGAGGTCCTGGCCACCCTCAACGACCGTGAACGCAAGGTCCTGCGGCTGCGTTTTGGCCTGGAGGACGGCCGGAGCCGTACCCTGGAAGAGGTGGGTAAGGAGTTCAACGTAACCCGGGAGCGTATACGGCAGATCGAGGCCAAGGCTCTGCGCAAGCTGCGTCATCCCAGTCGCAGCCGTCGACTGAAAGACTACCTGGAGTAGGCAGCAGGGACACGCCGGCTGTGCCGGCGGTCAGGGCAGGATGCCCGGTGGCTGGGGAGTTTGGCTGTTTCGAGAATAGAAGGCCGCCTGGCCCTTCATGTGAAGGGCCAGGCGGCCTTTCTTTTGTCGGTTGGCCGGGGAAAGTTGGCTCGGAAATGGGTGTTGCCCCTCTCGACAGGCTGGTCGGCTTTCTGTAAGTTTAGTTTATGCTGAGTTGCGCTTCTCGGCTCAACGGATGACGAGTAGCATGTCACTGTCGACTGCCTCTGACAACATGCAATCGGGGTGCTCTTGTGGTATGTCTTTTGCCATGACCCGCCGCCGGCGTGGGGCGCGGGGCGGGGAGGGGGTGCGTCCATGAAGACACAGCATAAGTTGTGGGCAGCTTTTGCCGGGCTGTCTTTCCTCCTTGCTTCACTTGGAGTTATTGCCACGGTCGCCAATCACAGGATAGTTAAGTCTTTTGAGGGAGGCGAAGAACGCTTCCGGGCTATTGTCATGGAGGCTACGCGCCTGAGCAACGAAGCCGGGGAAGCTGAAAGCCAGGTCCTCGCTTTTCTCATGGCAGGGGATCCGGTGCACCGGTCGCAGTTCTACGTCTCGGAGGAGTCGCTGCGTCGTCGCGTCTCCACCTTGAGACAGAGCCTTGAAGGAGCAGAAGCGATGGCCATTCTCGATGAAGGCGAGGCGGCCCTGCAACGATTGTCATCTGCGGCCTCACGGCTCATGGAGGAGTATGACCTCTCCTCGAGCAGAGGCCAGGGCTTTTCTCCACGGAGGTCGGCTGAGACGTTACGGGCGTTGTGTGTCGCCGGCGCTGCTCTGCGTGAAAGCGGGACGAAGCTTGCTCGACTGAACCAGCAGGCGACAATTGCTGCGGCTACGAACGTAACCAGCTATGCTCGAAGGGCGCACGCCCACCTGGACCTTTTCTTGCTTCTGGAAGACAGGGCCGACAGGGACAGGTTCTTCAGAAGGTACGACGCGCTTCAGGAGCAAATCGCTATCCTTAGCGAGAGAATGACGACGCCGGAGGGAAAGGCCCTTCTCGGGAACGTCACGGCCGGAGTTGCCCAATCTTACGCTATCGCTGCATCATTGCTTCAGGACTACGACCGGGAGACGAGAAACGGCACGTGGGACGTGGCTGCGCACAGAGACCACATGGCAGCCTTCGCCAGCGTTGCCAGCGGAATCGCCGGGGATGGTCTACGGTTGACCGAGTTCCAGATAGCGCAGGAGGCCGCGCCCGGGGTGAACGCCAGGAAGATAGCCGCCGACCTCGATGAGGTGGTCCTGGGAGTTACAACACTGGCCCTGATATTATCTGTGGTCCTGGGGTTTCTCATATGGCGAAGCATCTCGCGGCCGGTGTCGCGTCTGAGCGCCGCCGCAGATCTGGTTACGAAGGGAAATCTGAATATCGACGTCGAGGTGGGTTCGAAGGACGAGATAGGGAGGCTGGCGACTTCGTTTAACGCCATGGTCGCTGCCCTTCGTGGTTCGAAGGCAGAACTGCTGGCGGCCAAAGAGTATACGGAGCAGATATTCAAGAGCATGGATGATGCTCTCCTCGTAGTCGGACCCGATGGCTTCATCCAATGGGTGAATCCGTCCGCGTGCCGTTTCCTGCGGCGCAGTGAACATGACGTGGTGGGGCGACACATTACCTGCATTGATACGGACGTTGCGCCTGCATATTCGATTGCTGGGGAGACTGCTTCAAAGGCCGGCGCCATGCTTGAGGGAATCGTTCGGCAGGCTTCCGAGCGGCCCGCGAGGGGGGCCATCGAACTGCCAGGGTGGCCCAGGACCGACCTCGACGTAACCGCCTTCCCTATTGAATCAGCCTCGGGGAGCTGCATGACCGGACTGCTCTTGAGGGATGTGTCAGAGCGCGTTCGAGTTGAGAGTGCAATTCGCGTCTCGCACAGTCTACTGGAGATAGCCAACGCTCACACCGAGGTTGCGCCCTTACTGAAAGACTTTGCTGTGGAGGTCAAGGCGTTCACTGGCTGCGCCGCCGTGGGGATTCGAATATTTGACGAGGAAGGCAGTGACCTGCAGGAGGCTTACTGTGGGTCGAGCAAGGCCTTTATTGAAACGGAGAGCGCGCGGTGCGTCAAGACCGACCAGTGCATGTGCGCCAACGTCATCCGGGGAACGACCGACAAGAGCCTTCCATTCTACACGCCAGGCGGCTCTTTCTATTCAAACAGCACGACGCACCTGCTGGCCGCTATTTCTAAGATGGGGAACGGAAGGGCGCTGGGAGTGTGCAGCCGTTTTGAACATGAGTCCGTGGCGCTAGTGCCTATTAGAATTGGACAGCGTGTCCGTGGACTGATTCACGTGGCTGACTCCCGGGAGAACACGGTCCCCTGGGAGACAATCCAGGTGCTCGAGTCGGCGGCTTTGCAGTTAGGCACGGCCGCAGGTAGAATAATCGCGGAAAACAAGGCGGTCACTGACTACTTGACCGGGCTGTTCAATCACCGCCATTTCCGGGAACGCCTGGAGCAGGAAGTTGTCAGGGCGCATCGGCAATCTCAGTCATTCTCGTTGGTGATACTGGATGTGGACAGTTTCAAGAAGGTAAATGACTGCCTGGGTCACCTGGCCGGCGACAAGGTACTCAAAGAAGTAGCCCGCGTGGTGCGCGAAGGGCTGAAGGAATATGACACTGCTTTTCGCTATGGCGGAGATGAATTTGCGTTGATCCTTCCGGGGACAGGCTATGATGGGGCGGAAACCACCGTGCAGCGCATCCTGTTATTGGTGGAGACCGTCGTCGGCGAAGAGACGGCGAGGTTCAGCTTGAGGTCGGGCATGAGCGCCGGGGTAGCGACGTTCCCCGCGGACGCTGTCAGCAGCCAGGAACTGGTCATGATGGCCGACGTGGCCCTTTTCCGGGCCAAGCAACTCGGCGGCAATTGCATCCAGAGGGCCTCCGATCTGGGGAGGCCCGCAGACCGGGAATGGGAGGCGTTCAGATTGAATAGCGTGTATGCTCTGGCCGCCGCAGTTGATGCTCGGGACCACAACACGTTCGGTCACTCCGGAAGGGTAGCTGCTTTATGTGTTTCGTTGGGCTACGCCCTCGGGCTGCCTCCGAAGCGGGTAGATAACCTCAGTTCCGCCGCCCTGTTGCACGATGTCGGCAAGCTTAGCGTCTCCGATGATGTGCTGAGAAAGGTCAAGGACCTGACCAGTGCGGAGTGGCAGGAGGTGAAGAAGCACCCTGAACATGGAGTCAGGATCGTCGAAAGAATCCCGCAACTGGCGCCTATCCTTCCGGCCATATTGCATCACCACGAGCGTTTTGACGGCACAGGGTATCCCTCGGGGACCAGGGGTAAGGACATCCCTTTAGAGGCGCGAATCATCGCCATAATCGATGCCTACGATACTATGACCACCGTGCGCTCCTATCGCAATGGTATCCTGACACAGGCGGAGGCCGTGGCAGAGTTGAGAAGCTGCGCGGGAACTCAGTTCGATCCTGAGTTGGTGGAGGCTTTTGTTGAAGTCCTCACCGGGCGCGAAGGGGCGAAGGTCGATGCGGCGGTGAGCCGCTTCATTGCGCCGGGGGTCTCTGGGTTGCCACAACAAGTCGGGCGACGGCAAGTCCGACCCGGGGGCTGAGAATGGCAGGGCACGCAGCACCTTGCCCCTGCGGAACGCCAAGCTTTTGTGACGTAGCGCCGAGGTACAAATCGCAAGCATTCGGCAGATTCGGTCTTCACACGCTGGTCCGAGTCTCTGAAGATGCTTGGGGAATGGGACTTGGAACTTGGCGCTCAGCCGTGGTGCTACTTGTTTTCGCCCTGGAACCTCCCGTTGTAGACATCATTTGTGGCCGCGGTCAGGCGAAGGAATACGAGCTGCAAGAGCCGCGCGTCTTTCTTGATGCGAAAGCCGTAGGGGTTGTATACGATCAGCAGCGCCTGCGAGCGTCCGGAGTACCCCGCGTCCCAGACGGCGTTGTGTATCGCCACCCCGCAACGCAAGAGGCTGGAACGTGGCTGCCCGATAGCCATTACGTCGGGAGGCAGGTTGACTATCTCGTTGAACGTTATCAGGTACGGTCCGGCGATCAAGTCCATGTCTCCGACACCATCGAACGTCAGCGGAGCGGTGTCGGACAGGCGGCGTTCCTCATTGCTCTGTCCGATCCTCCCGGAGTTCGAAAACATTGCTACCTGGCGAAGTGTCAGGTCCACTCCGTTGGGCTGCAGTTGTTCTTCGCCGTTGACCATCCCCTCCAGCAGAGGCGGTGTCCGGGAAAGGAGAGACCGGATTTCCTGTTTGGGCAAGACGGCAGTCATGGCTAGTTAGATCCCTCTGGCGGCCCTCGCGCCCTCCTGGGCGGCCCTGAAGACATCGGCGGGCCGCTCGCAATAAGGCAAGCTGATGACCCGGAAGTCGGCTTTCAGGGTTTGGGCCGTTTCTTCGTTCGTATCCGAGCCAAGAGCCAGCACAAAGCTGTCAGCGTCCAGACGGACTAGACTGCCCGGTCCTGGTCCCTGGCGGCAAGTGAGCGTTGTCTCTTCCAGTTTATCAAAAGTAACGTTGGTGACAATCCCTACGCCCCGCTGCGCAAGCTTGGCCAGAAGCATCTTTCGCGCATGCCATTCCAGTCCTGAGCCTGCCCTCGGGCCTGGCTCCGCCACCGTCACTTTCTTTCCCTGGCGGCCCAGCATGTCGGCCACCTCGATCCCTGCGTTGCTGCCGCCAATGACGACCACCCTCTCACCCGTCGTTTTTCGTCCGTTCAAGACTTCGTCGGCGTCACACAGATGGTGAGCCCCGGCGGCGACTGAAAGCGATTTCGGGGTGGCCCCCTGCGTGACCAGGACCACATCGGGGTGGAGCGCCCCGGCCGATGTCACATCGGCCCTGACCCCCGTTTGCAACCTGACGCCCATCTCTTTCAACCTGGAACGTTGGACCGTGACGTACCCGTGAATCAGCCATGACCAGCGCCCGCCGAGCGTCTGGCCTTCCTCCCATACAGTGACGTCATGCCCGCGCAACCTGGCTACTCGCGCCGCCTCCAGTCCTGCGGGACCAGCGCCTATCACCAGCACTGTCTTCGGATCTGTGGTTGTCTTTTCCCTTTCGGTCTCTCGTCCCGCTTCCGGGTTTACCAGACAGGCCACGGGTTGTGACCGCAGTATCTGGTCGTAGCAGGTGTTGCAGGCGATGCACTTGTTTATCTTGTTCCCTGTGCCTTCCCTCGCCTTTTCAGGTAGATCGGGGTCAGCAAGCAAGCCCCGCCCCATGGCCACCAGGTCGGCTTTGCCCTGGGCCAGGATCCTCTCTGCGACCAGCGGGTCGTTGATGCGCCCGGCGACGATCACCGGGACCTTGATCGCTTTCTTTATCACGGCAGCCAGGGGCGCCAGGCACCCTGGGGACATCAACATCGGTTGGATGGCCCATTCCATACTGGCATGGTTGCCCGCGGACACGCTGATAGCGTCTGCCCCCGCCTCCTCCAGCCAGCGGGCGATGAGGGAGGTCTCTTTTGTGGACAGGCCGTCAGGAACGTGTTCGTCAGCGGAGAAACGGAAGATAATGGGGAAATCCCTTCCCACGGCCTGTCTCACCTGGCCCAGCACCTCGAGAGCGAAGCGGGCCCGGCGTTGCGTGTCGCCGCCGTAGGCGTCCTGGCGCTGGTTGGAGTAAGCGGAGAGGAACTGGCAAATAAGGTATCCGTGGGCGCCGTGCAACTCTACAGCGTCGAATCCAGCCCGTTTCGCGCGGATGGCAGCCTGGGCAAATCGGGCCTCGATCTCATGTATCTCGGCCACCGAAAGCTCTCGCGGTACCTCCGGCGATGGTCCCGCCAGCGCCGATGGGGCTACCGGCTGGGCGCCGGTTGTCTTTGCTGAGGCCTGCCGCCCCGGGTGGTGTATCTGTATGGCTGCCCTGGCGCCGTTTGCCTTTATGGCTGAGGCCAGGGCGCTCAACCCCGGGATGAACCGGTCGTCCGAGATGCGGACCTGAGTAGCCGCTGCTACCTGGACGGGGTCCACCGCTGAAAATTCGACCACCACCAGCCCGGCGCCGCCGCGGGCCCGTCGGGCGTAGTACTCGATCTGCCTTGGCGTGACAAAGCCCTCTGCTGTGGCAAACTGGGTGCCCATGGGCGGCATAACGATGCGGTTGGGAAGCTCCAGTCCCCTAATAGAGATTCTCTTGAAGAGAAGGCTCACGGCTCGCCTCCTTTGTTGCTCTAATTGAGAGGATTGTAGACCCCGGCGGCGTCAAAGTCAAAGACCGGTGCTGTCCGAAATCCACCGCCCATTCAATCTCTTCAAAGCGGAGCTTCTTTCACCTGGCTGGAGCAGCAACTTGGTCCGTGGGCGCCTTGCGGCAAATAGGCGGCCAGCCCACCTCTCCCTTTGGAAAAGGGAGATTGAGAGGGATTTGATGGCGGATTCAGGCAGGGTCTTTGCATTATATAGGAGAGTCCCATATCGGACAGGCCATGTCACCTGTCATGCTGTCCGAACGAAGTATCGGACTCCGATGTTTCACTCGGAGAGCCAAAGCGAAGCATCTGGGGAGCGGGGAGCGCCCCACCCTGAGATTCTTCGCTACGCTCCAGAATGACAATGCAAAGACCCTGCGGATTCAGGCTGTCGCTGTTTACCTGCTCCGCCGGTCGCACTCCGAGACCGTCCGTCTATCGATGAGGTCCGAATCTCTCCACATTGACATCCCCCCAAACCATACTGGACCTAACTCTCAGTCCGGTCCCAAAGGATGGATCGCATGCAATCGAACATCGTGGTCCCCTGGGTGTGGCATGGCCTCGCCTTGGCCGAAGGCGGAACGCCTTGGGTGGCGGCAAACTGAGCCTTGTGAGATGGCTTTGCTTCAATCTTGTAATACTGACCAACCGGGCGTAAGTAACAGTTTAGCTAGCCTTCATTCGGGTCTTCAGCCAAATATGTATGCCGATCTTGCCAGACCGCACTACCAGGCTCTTCTGCTGACATCTCTCGACCTGTGTGCGGCCTCCTCCGAGCCAACATCGGGGACGGCTCACAGGTAACGTGCGTCAAACCCGGCACACGTCACAATATGTCCACTTGTTATCTAAAGAGCGACGAACAAAGCCTATGTGCAGCCCTGGGCAATCCGCCCGCCTGCTCCTGAAGTAAGAATACGGGATCTGTAGGTGGTATCATTATTGGGGGGAGATCAATAGGATACGATGGGAAGGTAGCAATGAAGACACAATTGGTCATCACGCATCCCGGCAGTGCGCATTTTGATGATGTGGCAGCCGTCAGCCTGATCCTGGCCGTGCATGCCGATACCGTATTCAGGGTCGAGCGGCGTGAGCCTGCACCCGCCGAGTTGGATAATCCAGACGTTTGGGTGGTCGACATCGGCGATCGACATGAGCCGGAGAAGCGCAACTTCGATCATCACCAGAACACGGACTGCCCGGCCGCCTTTGTCCTGGTGGCTGAATACCTGGGGCTTTTGGAGACTATGTCCGTCATGCCCTGGTGGCATTTCAAGGACAGTGTGGACCGCTTCGGGCCAGCCAGGAGCTCCATAAAATATCATGCCGGTGATCATCTCGTAAACCGGAATCCGGTGGAAACGTGGCTAACGGCTAGCTTCGCTTCCGAGCCGGAAGCATCGCTCCCTCTGCTCAGGGCTTTTGGAACTCATATCATTGAGGAAGCCCGCATGCTCAAAAGCCAGATCGATATCTGGAAGACCAGCTCCAGGCTGGTAATTGCGGGGGTCCCTGCCATGATCGGTGAAACAAGGGAATCCGCCGGACTGGAGGAGTTTCGCCGCCTGGATGAAGATCCGCCCGATATCGTCATTTCCCTGGACCGCCGCGGCGAGGGCTGGCGCCTCTTCCGCTACGACGGAACACCGGTTGATTTTTCCCTGATTTCAGACTGCCCGGAGATTGCTTTCGCTCACAAGAGCGGATTCATGGCCAAAACGAAAGAGCGCCTGGCCATAGATGATCTCATCGCTCTGGTGAGCAGGGCTGTCACCGGTATCTACCCTGGGTGAGAAAATGCCCCCCTGTGGCGAGATTGAGGGTAGTGGATTTGGGCAAATGACGCTGGTTGACAAACTTCTCGTGCTGTATATAATGGGCACATCATTGAGTGCCTCATCTCGCAAACGGGGGGTATCCTTGAGCCTTATGAGCTAGTACGTTTTGCTCGTGGTCGGCGAACGAGAGATGGACAAGAGGAGGCTCAAATGGACTCCGAAGTGGCAAAGGTAGTTGCTCCCGAGCGGTCGGCGCTTCTGGTGGTCGACGTTCAAAACGACTTCGTCCACAGCCAGGGGGAGATGGCCCGGTCGGGCAAGGACGTCGCCTTTTGCCAGCAGATGGTACCCACTC
Source organism: Chloroflexota bacterium (assembly GCA_016210545.1). Lineage (GTDB taxonomy): Bacteria > Chloroflexota > Dehalococcoidia > JACVQG01 > JACVQG01 > JACVQG01. The sequence goes on along the minus strand of JACQTY010000246.1, from coordinate 26,382 downwards.
TGGTGGACTTCATCTCCGTTGCCCGCCAGCTTCACCTCCCCATCATGTACACTCAGGCGACGCATTCAATCTGGACCGATACCCCAAACTGGCGTTCCCGACACAAGGGCAAGCGCGACACGGATCATTTCTGCCGGCCCAATACCTGGGGCTGGGAGTTTTACACGGTGGCGCCGCGTGCCGATGAACTGGTGGTGATGAAGCCCCGGTGGAACTCGTTTATCGGCACTCCGCTGGAGTTGAGTCTTCGGGCTAGAGGGGCCAGGTGTATCCTGGCCACAGGAGTGGCTACGGGCGGCTGCGTGGAGGCGACGGTCATGCACGCTGCCATGCTGGACTTCGAGGTCGTGATCCTGGACGACTGCACAGCAGACCTGTCTGTCGAGTCCCACAAAGAAGCCATGGACAGGATGGCCCGTCTCGCCGTTATCTCTTCCTCCACCGAGGTGAAGCAGGCCTGGGCCGGAGCGCTGGTGAAACCATAGCCGGCCAGGTTTTCGCGCTGAAAGGGGTAGTCCAATGCGGATATGGGATGACGTTATTCCAGAAAGCGACAGGCTGGTCTACGAGAAATCCGGCCACGGGAAAAGGATGGGACTGGGCAAGAAGCCGGCGCTATTGATCATAGACGTAAACTATAACTGGACGGGTCAACGGGGCCTGCCCGTACTGAGGTCGATAGAGCGGTATCCCTTTGCCTGTGGCCCGTCCGCGTGGAAGGCCGTGGACCTGCTGGCTAATTTCCTTCCCCTGGTCAGGCAGAAGGCCGCCAGGGCCATCTATACCACCGGAGACGTGCGGGCCATAGGTCTTTCAGGAGGCTCCAAACTGGGCCGGGGAAAGGAAATGGCAAGCATAGAAGGCGGGATGGACATCGTGGCCGAGATAGCGCCTCAGGAAGGCGACATCGTTATCGCCAAGCCGAAGGCCAGCGCCTTCTTCGGCACGCCGCTGGCCAGCATGCTCAATGCCCTCGGCGTGGACACACTGCTATGCTGCGGCACCAGCACCAGCGGCTGCGTCAGGGCCAGCGTTATCGATGCCTCCTCCTACAACTTCCGCGTAGCTGTGATCGAGGAGTGCACCTTTGACCGGGCGCAGGTACCCCACAAGGTAAACCTTTTCGACATGAATGCCAAATACGCCGACGTCATATCGTTGTCGGAGGCCAGAACGTACCTCGAGTCGCTTTGAAGGCAGCCACGCCGTGGGACGGGGCGCCATACAGGATGAAAAGGACAGTCAATGCTGGTCGTTGGGCCCGATATGGGCCCTGGAACACTGCCGGATTGACTGGGCGACCACCGGTCGCCCCTACGGGATACTGCGATTCTTAACCTGCGCCAACTGCGCCCGAAGGAGGACTGATCCAACCGGCGTCGTTTGGCAGAGGAGGAAAGTCATGAAACACGGAATTCCAGGCGTAGTCATGCTCTGTTTGGTGTCGCTCGCTGTGGCATTCGGATGTTCCCCCAAACCGCCTCCAGCGGTTGCTCCCACGACGCCGGCGGCGGCCCTGGCCCCAACGAGGCCACAACCGTCCTCGACGGCGGACGTTCCGGAGGACCGGGAGTGGCAGGAGGTAATCGCCTCTGCTCGGCAGGAAGGCAAGCTGGTGTTGTATGATTCCACGTTCTTCACCGGTGACAGGCGCATAGCCGTACCCAGGGCTTTCAAGGACAAGTACGGCATTTCCATGGAGATCCTGGTGACCGGAGGCAGCTCGGCGACCATCGAGAAGCTACAGGTCGAGCAGAAGATGGGAGCTTCCATAGCCGACCTTTTCGCGGCGGGGAGCAGCAGTGGCCCCCGGATGATCTCCCTGGGGCTAACCGAGGAGGTGGGTAGCAAACTGCCTGTGCTGAGGGACAAGAGCGTGTTCCTGATGGACCCAGTTTATTCACCGGGGAAAGAGGCCATCTCCTTCGGGTACACGCTGGTCGGGGCGGCGGCCAACGGCAAGGTCGTCCAGGCTGGAGAGATACAGTCATATAAAGACCTGCTCAAGCCAAAGTACACGGGAAAGATCATCATGCGAGACCCTCGCCTGGGTTCAGGCGGCTCCCTACTCATCCTCGCTGCTCTGCGGCATCTCAAGCAGGTTGACGACGAGTTCTTGCGCACCCTTCACCAACGACAGAGTGTGGCCATGTGGGGCGGGGGTGAATCCGAGGTGGCCCAGATGATAGCTCGCGGCGAATATCTGGTAGATATGGCCGCGGCGATTGACGTCGTCTACGCCTCCTTGTTCCGCGAGGGAGCGCCTGTTATCCCTGTTTACATGCAAGAGGGCACCATGGGTCTGCCCGGGCTTATCCTGGTCAGCAAAGGCGCTCCCCACCCCAACGCGGCCAGGCTGTTCATCAACTGGCTGTTAAGCGCCGAGGGCCAAACCGTCTACCACAAAGCGGGCGCCACCACGCCGCTGAGAAAAGACGTTGAGGACTTTCTCCCGGCCGATATGCGCAAAGAGCCAATACGGAAACTTATCCCTGTGGATTGGGAGATATCCATGGTGCAGAACAAGGTCGTAGCTGACAGGGACTTCGACAGGATCTTCGGGAAGAGGTAGCTCTGGTTCCCGGGAAGATGCCAGGCTCTTGATTTTTGTCGGGGCTGCATCTCAACTACATTCAGGGTTACGGAGGGCTAACGTGATTGGTAGAGCCCACTTAACAGCTTTGGGAGTGTTCTCGCTGTTGGCCGTTGCCTGTGCGCCAAAAGGCGGCCCGTCGCTGGCGCCGGCTGCTCCCCCGGCGGCGGCCTCGGCGCCCACCCAGTCCGCCCCTGCCGCGGCGCTGCAAGAAGATACCTGGGGCAAGATAGTGGCGGCAGCCCGAAAAGAGGGCCGCCTGGTTGTCTACGGGTCGACCCCGTTCGCCAACGCGGGGAGGGTCATCACTGCGGCTTTCACCAACCGTTACGGCATCCCGGTGGACCTTCTCATCCTGGGCGGACGCCAGCAGGTAGAGAAGCTGAAGGTGGAGCGTTCCATACGCCAACCCATCGTTGACGTCGTCCAGACGGGCGTCACCAGCGCCACGGAGATCGTCACGGAGAACCTGGCGGAGAAAGCCGTGGACGGGTTACCGGCGCTGAACGACAAGTCGATCTTCCACCTGGACCCAGTCTATGGACCACAGCAACAGATTGTGGCCTTTAGCTTTACGCTCCTCGGCCCGTTGGTAAATACCAGAATGGTGGCTCAGAACGAGATAACATCATGGCAGCACATCCTTGCCCCGAAATGGAAGGGCCAGATAATTATGCAAGACCCGAGGGGGACCGGTGTGGGCCTCAATTTCTTCTCCACGTTGACCTATCACAAGGTGCTGGACCACGAGTATTTCCGGCGGCTAGCGCAGCAGAAACCAGCCCTTTTTGCCGGCAATGACCGTGAAGCCTACCTTATGACGGGCCGTGGAGAATACGCCATCAACTTCGCCGCCGGACAAAACACGGTGGCGCCTATTATCATGGAGGGGTCCCCGTTGAGGATACTCGCCATGGACGAGGGCAACCCGGCCCAGGTCGAACCGGTGCTGATGGCCAAGGGCGCGCCGCACCCCAACGCCGCCCGCCTTTTCATCAACTGGTTGCTCTCTGTAGAGGGCCAGGAAGCCTACAACAAAACCGTTGGCGCTCCATCCCTGCGGAAAGACATGCCGGACTTTACGCCTCCAGAGGTGGGCTTGAAGCCCAAGAAGATATGGAACAGGACATGGGAAGCTGCCGAGCAGTCGAACAAGGACCTGAAGGCCGGACTTCCGGAGCAGATATTTGGCAAGAAGTAGGTTTGTCCAGTCCCGCAAAGCGTCGTCAGAAAGGAGCCGACCATGTCCTCTCATCGCCTTGATCCCAGCCGTACCGGCGTCCTCTTCTTCGACATGTTGAACGTGTACTTTCGCGGCGCCGATGGAGCCGCCCAGCGGCGAATGGAACCCATTGTGGCCAACTGCGTCCGTATCTTGAAAGCCGCTCGCGCTGTGGGCATCCCCATCTTCTACGCCAAAGCGGACCACCGACCGGACTGGGCCGATAGCGTTACCCTGGCCACCGATACCGACCACTCGCTTCAACCCTGGCCTGACCCGTCACACCAGCCGCCGTTCCGCCCCGCGGCTACCCAGGGGAGCTGGCAGGCGGAGGTGATCGACGAGCTAAGGCCTGAGCCAGGCGACTACGTTGTGCTCAAGCACCGGTGGAGTGCTTTCCACCAGACACACCTGGAGCTATCGATGCGCACAAGGGGCATCGATACAATTGTGCTGGCGGGAGGGGCCACAGAGGTGGGCATAGCCAGCACCGCTTATTCGGCCAGAGACAGGGACTTCAACCTGGTGATTGTTCACGATGCCTGTGGCAGCCCCCATCAAGGCAATCATGACCAGTTCATGAAGTTCATCTTCCCCCGGATGGCCCGCGTCCGCTCCACCGATCAGGCGATCGGGATGATGGGGAAAGGATAGGGGGCTGCCCTATGGGAGCGTACGGACCCGAAGCTATGGTTCTTGTTCGCAAGCCTGGTATGTATTTTTTCCACGGTATGACGTGTTAGTGAAAACAACCGCGCCCGCCGGGCGTGAAGGGGTGAGGCAATGGCAACGCCAGAAATAATGGTAGAGACAGAGATAAGGGCGCCTCTGGAAAAGGTCTTCGCTTTTGTATGTGATGTTGACACTCATCCTTTGTACGCGCAGTTCGTGGAAAGCGTCAAAATAACATCACCGGTCCGGTGCGGTGTAGGAGTGACTTTTGTTCAGCGGCAACGGCGGGATGGCAGTGTCGCCGAAATCAATTCAGAAATTACTGAAGTCATACCCCTCCGTAAGATCGTCTGGCTAAGCCGCGGTCAGATCGGGGAGGCCTTGGTTAGCTATGTTTTTGAGCCTGCACTTCAGGGGACAAAGGTTATTCATTCTGTAGCTACGTCCTTGTATGAAGACCCCCAGCAGCGCCGAAAGTCAATTGAGGAGAATGAGCAGGAGCTCGCGACTCTGAAGAGGCTCATGGAGAGATAGGGACCCGATCTTGTTGCACAGCGGCCTCCTGCGCCCGAGAGAGTAAGTTGAGAGAGTGCATACAGGGTGCTCACCTGCTTCTTCTTGGGGCAGATCTCAACCATCCATTCAGGCTCCCTCTCCTCATCGGACAGGCGGCTTTACCAGCAACCCGCCTCACCCCTTGGTCCGCCGAAGGTGTATTGCACACCAGGTCGCCTGGCTTCACCCGCATCCTCCAAATAGGAGACTACCCACTAGCGAGGCCCCCGTTCTGTCCGGTAAGACTCTACCAGCTCCCAGTAGGCGCCGTCCGTTTCGTCTTGCCCGGACCGCATCGCCTCAGATACATGCCCAGATCATAACCCTGATTCAAGCGGCTGTTCTTCACACTCTTCTCACCGGCGCTCACATCTGGGTATTGCCCTGACGACGTTCTCCGCAAATCTGGAAGAACTATCCGGAGAAATCTTTGCCTCCCCAACGTGCGGAAGTTGAGTTAGGGCGGCCGACCTGGAACGCAAGCTGACACGACCGGATGTGAGCCAGGAACGGGAAGTTCAAGCCCCGGCTTTCGCCGAGCAGACTAAAGCCATGCTGAACAACCTCAACTTCACAGAGTGGCAGCAACTGTTGCGGCTGGTGGTGGACGATGTTATCTACTATGAAGACAACCCGGTAACGCACACTGTTATCCCCTTGCCGCCCCTAGCGTCTGCCGAAAAAGTACAATTGCCTGCGCCCCCCCTCGCAAAGGGGTTTCGGGATTGGGTGAAGGGTCCCTGAATCGCGCCGCCTCCGGTCCTCCGCGCCCTCTGCGGTTGAACGGTCCCTCTCACACCCGGTAAGTTTAGAATAAGTTCAGAACATTTCCAAATATATGTCGTTCATGGCTTCCCTGGGCGGTGGTCTCTTAAAGGGCCGGCTAGATTTAGCACAAGTGTTCGCAATTGGCCGGAGAAACTCTGGAAGAATTTCAAAACAGTGCCGAAAAAGGTATTGACAGTGGGTAAGAAAGATGTTACGGTGGGACGTAGTAGTGAAAAGGGGAGTAAAAAGGGGAAAAATGGTGGATGGGGGCGGGCTTCTACAAGGAGGTAATGACCCGTGGTGATGACCAATGCTGACAAGGAGACTCGGATGAAACTGCTTCAATTTGCGAGGAAACACGGTAATTCCCTGGGGCGTTTCCTGGTCTTGCAGTTCTGGGGCAAACATCCCGAGACCCATTTCTCTCTCCCCTGCATCAACGGCGCTGTTGACGGGAAGAAAGTTGATCTCAGAGAAGCGTTGGGGATGCTTGTGGAAGAGGGGATCGTGAAGGAAGAGATGACCCCCCGGGGCGTGGCCCTTTACTCTTTGACAGGCAACCCCGAGAAGAGGGAGTCGGTCATGGCGCTGGCCAGACTCGATTGGGACCAGACGCGGAAGCTATGTTACCTGGCGTCGCATCAATGGCCCGCCAGCCACGTGCTGGCTGAGGCTTAAGCATTCTTATGAATAGCATGATCTTCGGGGGATAGGTCATAGATGACGCCAGGTTTTCTCGGCACACATGAATATCGCGTGGACGCCAAGGGCAGGATACCCTTGCCGCCGGCTTTCCGGGAACGTCTGTTAGCCGAAGGTGGAGTGTTGTCCCCCGGGCGGGAGAACTGCATTGTGATCTATGCCACTGGAGAGTGGGACAGGCGGACCGAACAACTAAATGCGAAACCGGATGATTTGTTTGAAGTAAGAGAGGACTTGCGCGCTCGGAATGCGTTCAGCTACCCTTTGGAGATCGATAAGCAGAATAGGATTACGCTGCCGCCAAGCCTGAGACAACACGCAGGCATACAGGATGAGGCCATCGTTACCGGGTGTGGCAAGTATGTTGAGATTTGGAATAGAGCAGGCTGGCAGGCGGAGAAAGAAAGTTTGATAAAGAGGGTGTAATGATGTTTACACGGGTTGAGATGACCAACACCAAATAGAACCGTTACCGGCAAACTCTCGGACCAGGCAATGTAACTCGTATTGCACTGCTCCCCGATACGTCGGGGCAGAAAGACTGGACATGAGCGCCCAGATGGTTGCCGTAGTCCACACGCCAGTCCTAGGAGAGGAAGTAGTCCAATACCTCCGGGTCATCCCGGGGGGGCGCTACATTGACTGCACTCTAGGCTCCGGCGGCCATGCTCTCAGCATACTTCGGCGCAGTTCCCCTGGCGGGCAACTTCTGGGTATTGACGCAGACCCCGAAGCCATTGAGTTGGCTCGTGCAGCTCTTCCAGGCGGGGTCACGCTCGTTAACGCCAATTTCGCCCAGCTTGAAATCATAGCCTCTATTCACGACTTCAAGCCCGTGGACGGAATCCTCTTCGACCTCGGGCTGTCGTCGATGCAGCTCAGCGAGTCGGGGCGGGGTTTCAGCTTCTCCCATGACGCTCCTCTGGACATGCGGTTCAGCCCCGACCAGAAACTCACCGCGGCGGACATTGTAAACACCTACTCCGAATCTGACCTCGCCCGCCTGCTGTTCCAGTACGGGGAAGAACCTTCCAGCCGGAGGATTGCCCGGCTGATTGTCCGGCGTCGCCCCATCCAGACTACCCAGCAACTGGCTAATCTGGTGCGCGAAGCTGTCGCCAGAAGGTTGGGGCGCATCCACCCGGCAACCCGGACCTTTCAAGCGTTGCGCATAGCAGTCAATCAGGAGCTAGATAACCTGTCGGCGGCTTTGCGACAGACGGTGGGGTTGTTGCGAACGGGCGGCCGGTTGGTGGTCATCAGCTATCATTCTCTGGAAGACCGTCCGGTGAAGCAGTTTCTGGCGCAGGAGAGCCGGGGTTGTCTGTGCCCGCCAGGGCGGGTGGTGTGCGTGTGTGGTCACAGTCCCACCCTGAAACTCATCACGAAAAAAGTGGTCAGGCCATCCGAAGCGGAGATAGCCAGAAATCCGCGGGGCCGCAGCGCCAGGCTGCGGGCAGCCGAGCGAATCTAGAAAGGCCGTCCCATGAGAAAGTTCAAATTTGTTGTAAGTTTCTTCCTGGCGGCAGTCCTCATCGTCCTTCCGGAGCCGGTCACCACGGGAATAGGGGTGGCGCTGCTGAGCTGGGCAATCATCCATTATCTGGGGCTGCCGGGGCCAACATCGGGGACCTGTCGCTGTGACTATTGCCGCATGGGGCTTTCCAAGCTTGGCCGTCATTCGGATAGCGTGCTTGGAGGTTATGATGTGGCGTCTCGGCTCATGGGCAAGGGGACGAACCTGAGCAACATGCGGCGCGCTCAGGCGACGTTGCCTCTGACCCGGGGCAGGGGTTACATCCAGGCCAATAGAGTTCAAAGATATTATGCGAAAGGGGGGGTGGGAATTATGTAACCAAAGCTAACTATGTTCGGTGGTCAGTGTGATCAAGACATGATTAAGAAAGGAGGAGACTAGATGCCAAAGAAGTCCACTGTATCAGCCATAGACGTAGGAACGTCAAAGATCGCCGCGATCATGGCCGACGCCGCCGACGAGGCCAGCTTTCAAGTGCTTGGCGTCGGTGTGGCGGCTAGCAAGGGCCTGCGTAAGGGCGTGGTAGTCAATCCCGACGAGGCCAGGGAAGCTGTACACGAAGCGATAAAGAAGGCAGAACATGCAGCGGGCATAAAGATGGAGACGGCGTATGTAGGCATTACCGGGAGGCATGTTAATTCACTTAATACGAAGAGCGCCGTAGCCGTCACCCGAAGCGATAGGGTTGTCTCTGCAGGCGACCTGAAGAGAGTCCTGGAGTCCGCCAGGGAGGTAAACTCCAACGCTGAGCGGAGGCTGTTACATGTCATACCCAGAGGGTACACGCTGGATGGCCAGGACGGGGTGAAGAACCCCATAGGCATGCATGGCTTCCGCCTGGATGTAGAAGCCCATGTCGTGACGGCCGCGACCTCCTCGGTACAGAACCTGCTCAAGTGCGTCAGGGGGATCGGCGTCGATGTGGAGGACCTGGTCCTGGAGCCCCTGGCGAGCAGCGAAGCTGTTCTGAGGGCGGACGAAAGGGAAGCCGGCGTATTGATGGCGGACATCGGCGCTGGCACCACCGACGTGGCGCTGTTCAAGGAAGGCAGCATCTGGCACACATCAGTGCTCCCGGTTGGCGGCTACCAGATCACCCGGGACATCGCCATCGGACTGGGAGTCCCCTTCGAGATTGCGGAAGAGATCAAGAAGAAATATGGTACGCTTCTGGATGTTCCCCAGGACAAAGAAGGCAGCGGCGAAAAGATCGACGGGGCTTCTCTCGGTCTGGATAACGGGCAGCAGATACTTGTCCAGGATGTCAACGACATTATCCGGGCAAGGATCGATGAGCTGTTGCGGATGCTGCAGCTCGAGATGCCCAGCGCCAATCTTGAGGCTTTGATCCCCGCCGGCATGGTACTGACGGGCGGCACCTCGAATCTGCCCGGGATCGACGCCGTGGCGACGGACGTGTTCCGCACCCCGGTGCGCATCGGCGTACCCAAGGATGTCTACGGTCTGGCAGACATCCTCTATGACCCGGCCTATGCCACAGCCGTCGGCCTCCTGATGTGGGGGGCGCGGCGTTATTCCGAGGACGAGGGCACTCCCGCCGAAAGCGCCGCGGCTAACATGTCGAAGGGCCTGCGCCGCTTTGTCAACAAAGCGAAGCATTGGGTTAATCTCTGAAGACGACTCACTAAAGAGAGGAGGAAAACGTGTCAAAACAGATAAGCTCCGCTGTCCAGGCCAGGATAAAAGTCATTGGCGTGGGCGGCGGTGGTTCTAATGCGGTGACCCGCATGGTGCGCGAGGAGATCCCCGGCGTTGAGTTCATTGCCCTGAACACCGATGCCCAGAGCCTTCAACTGTCTGAAGCGCCAACCAAGGTCCAGTTGGGCGAGAAGCTGACCCGCGGTCTGGGCGCCGGCGGAGAGCCAATGATGGGCTGCAAGGCGGCCCAGGAGAGCCGGGATGAACTGCGCGAGATTGTCAGCGGGGCTGACATGATCTTCATCACCGCCGGTATGGGTGGCGGAACGGGGTCGGGCGCGGCGCCGGTGGTGGCGGAACTGGCTAAGGAGACAGGCGCCTTGACCATTGCCGTGGTAACCAAGCCCTTCGGTTTCGAGGGGATGCACCGGCGGATACAGGCCGAGGAGGCTCTGTCGCGGCTGCAGCCGCATGTGGATACCCTGATCGCCATCCCGAACGATCGTCTGCTGCAACTGTGCGATTCCAAGACAGTGGTGGACAGCGCCTTCAAGATGGCCGATGACGTTCTGCGGCAGGCGGTTGCCTCAATAGCGTCCGTTATCACCATGCCCGGCCTGATTAACCTGGACTTCGCCGATATCAGGTCGGTCATGAAGGGCGCCGGCCCGGCATGGCTGTCCATCGGCAAAGGCACTGGCACCAACCGCGCTACCGACGCTGCCAAGGCCGCTCTGGCCAGCCCGCTGCTGGACGTGGCGATCGAGGGGGCGAGAGGGGTCCTGTACAACGTAACCGGCAGTTCGAATCTCACCCTGAACGAGGTCAATGAGGCCGCGGCCATAATTGCCAAGGCTGTTGACCCTATGGCGAATATCATATTCGGCGTAGTGTTCGACCCGCGGAAGGACAATGAGGTCCAGATTACTCTGGTGGCGACCGGCTTCCGCACCAAGACTAGCGGAGGTCCCAAGCTGGAAGACGTGAAACATTTGGTAAAGAGCATGGACACCGACTCCGAGGTTGATGTTCCGTCCTTCTTGCGGCGGCCGATAAATCTCCGGAGGGAGTCGATGGCTACCCGCGCGGCGCCAATGCCAAATCGAGGAAATCTGCGGTAAGGGTGTAACGGATGTTCATTTCGCTCGACCAGCAACAAACAGGGGCGCAAACCGAGGTCAGGAAGGAAATAAGAGGAGGTCAAATGCCAACGGCCACTACGCCAACGACAAGCGCAGCCATAGACTATCAGAAGGTATTCACCGAGCGGGTGTTCATCAAGAAGGATGGCCCCGTGGACCCCGACATAAACTCCACCGGTGGTGAGCTGCTTCACGGCTACCTTTGCGACGTTTACCGGCTGGGGCAGAAGGATGAGAAGCTGAAGGACGCCATCGAAGCCATGGCCCGTAAGTGGAACGTCTTCTACGTATCCTAGTAGTTGCCAGTTGTTTGCCTCAGTCGTTGCGGGCGCCGCCAGCGGCCCGGCTGACCGATCAAGGTCAAGACTGAGGATGTAGGCAACAGGGAAACTGGTCCTTAACAATTGAATACAGTGTGTCAGGCGACAATTTGAGAAGGCCGTCCCGATACGGGGCGGCCTTTTTGGTTAAAGTTGGTGGCTGGCGGATGGGAAGAGGTTGAAGGTGGGGCAGTAAAGGTGAAGGAGACAGCGTCGAGGCCGCACTGCGTGTACTACAATATATGGGTGTTTGACTCTTGACACGCCCCTACAGGTTGTGGTAGAATCCCATGACGCTGGAGAAGGACATGAGATGTCCGTATTGTGGTTTCGTCGATTCGAAGGTTATTGACTCGCGCGAGCTGGATGAGAAGGTGCGGAGGAGGCGGCAGTGTCTGAAGTGCGAGGCGCGCTTTACCACGTATGAGAGCGTCGTGGAGCGGAGCCTTTTCGTCATAAAGAAGGACGGGCGGCGGGAGGAGTTCAGTCGGGAGAAGCTGGCGCGCGGTATCGGCAAGGCCTGCGAGAAGCGGCCCCTGCCCACCGGGGCCGTGGACAGCGTGGCGGACGAGATCGAAAGGGAGCTTTACGGGTTGGGGAAGGCGGAGGTGTCGACCGTTACCATCGGCGACATGGTGATGGAACGCCTGAAACGACTGGACCACATCGCCTATATCAGGTTCGCCAGCGTTTACAGGGAGTTTGCAGACATAGGCAGCCTCAAGCAGGCTGTTGACGATTTGATGATTGGTGAAAAGCCCCGATTGGTCGGGACCGGGCAGTTGCCTCTGATCCCCCCTCCTGCGGCAGCCGCAGCCCCAGCCCGTCGCTTGCGCAGGCGCGCCAAGAGACACTGAAGGAGAATGTAGATGCCTCCTCATCGCAAAAGCGACAATTCCGGTCACATGAACCGGCAGCAGGTCTCCAGAGCCATTTTCGCGGCCGCGGAGGCCATGGGGATTACCGATAGGACTCTTATTGAAAACCTTACTGAGCTGGTCATCCGGCGTCTGGACCGGGCTGTCCCGTTTCCGGGAATGGAGGACATGGCCCCTCACCGGGCCAGCAAAGAATCGGAACCGGAGATCATGGCGCTGGTAAAAGAGATTCTGAGTCAAAAGGAGAAGGCGCCTGTGAGCAATACCCAGACTGTTCCCGAAAAGCGCGTTAAACTGACCCCGAACGCCCTCACCGTGTTGGAGAGGCGCTACTTCATGAAGGATGCCCAGGGAAACCTGGTTGAGAAGACGCCCGAGGATATGTTCCGCCGGGTAGCCAGGAACGTTGCTTCGGCAGACCTCTTCTATGATAGCAAGGCAGATGTTGCGGCTGCCGAAAATGAGTTCCTTGAGGTCATGGCCGATCTGGAGTTCCTGCCCAACTCTCCGACCCTGATGAACGCCGGTCGGGAGTTGCAGCAGCTCTCGGCCTGCTTCGTGCTGCCCGTCGAAGACTCCATGGAGGCCATTTTTGAGGCCGTAAAGCAGACGGCTCTGATCCATAAGAGTGGGGGCGGCACCGGGTTCTCGTTCAGCCGGCTGCGCCCGGAAGGCGACAAGGTTGGCTCCACCGGCGGTGTCGCCAGTGGGCCGGTGTCCTTCATGCGGGCCTTTGATACGGCTACCGACGTTACGAAGCAGGGTGGGACGCGGCGTGGCGCCAACATGGGCATCCTGAACATAAACCACCCCGATATTCTGAAGTTCATTAATGCCAAAGGAGGCCCCAACGCCTTCGTGAATTTCAACATCTCGGTGGCCGTCACCCTGGACTTCATGGAGAAAGTCGAGCGGGGAGAGGACTACGAATTGATCAATCCGCGGACTGGCCAGGTGTCGGGGAAGCTCAATGCCCGGGATGTCTTCAACAAGATTGTGGAAATGGCCTGGAGGACGGGCGATCCCGGGGTCGTGTTCATCGACCGCATCAATGAGGCCAACCCGACTCCGCACTTGGGCAAGATAGAGAGCACTAACCCCTGCGGTGAGCAGCCGCTTCTTCCGTACGAATCGTGCAACCTGGGGTCCATCAATCTGGCCAAGATGGTGAAGGCCGGTTCCTCCAGCAAGCTGGAAATCGATGGCGCGCGGATCGCCCGGGTGGTGAAGACGGCAGTGCACTTCCTGGATAACGTCATCGACATGAACCGCTACCCCATACCTCAGATTGAAAAGATGACAAAGGGAAACCGGAAGATAGGGCTGGGCGTTATGGGGTTCTCGGATATGCTGGTACAGATGGGCATCCCCTATGACTCTGAAGAAGCCCTTACCGTCGGCGAGAAGGTGATGAGCTTCATCAGCCAGCGGGCGAATGAGGCGTCGGTGGAGATGGCCACGGCCCGCGGCGTCTTCCCCAACTTCCACGGGAGCGTGTACGACCGGCCGGGCGGCCTGCGGGTCAGGAACGCTACGCGCACTACCATCGCCCCCACGGGGACGCTCAGCATCATCGCCGGTGTGTCGTCGGGCATCGAGCCGCTGTTCGCGCTGGTGTATGAGCGCCATATTCTGGACAACGAACGATTCCTGGAGGTCAACCCCTTCCTGGAGGAAGTGGCCAAGGGCGAAGGTTTCTACAGCCCCGAGCTAATGCAAGAACTGGCCAAGGGCAAGTGTCTGAGAGACATATTCGGCGTGCCGGAGTGGGTGCGGAAGGTATTCGTCACCGCCCATGACATCACGCCGGAGTGGCATGTGAAGATGCAGGCCGCATTCCAGAAATACACGGACAACGCCGTTTCCAAGACGGTGAACTTCGCTTCCGATGCCACCCTGGATGACGTGGCCAAGGTCTACAGGATGGCTCACAAGCTCGGCCTCAAAGGAATCACCATCTACCGGGACCGGAGCAAGGAAGGCCAGGTGCTTACGGTCGGGAGCGGGGCGCCCGCCGAAGAAGCGGAACACGCGGAGCTACACGCGAGCACGGTGACTCTCACTCCCAGAGAGCGTCCGGAGGTCACCACCGGCTACACCCGGAAGATGAACACCGGCTGCGGCAACTTGTATGTTACCGTCAACTCTGACGGGCAGGGCATCTGCGAGGTGTTTACTACGCTGGGAAAGGCGGGAGGCTGCGCCTCGGCGCAACTTGAGGCTTTGAGCCGCATGATCTCGGTGTCTCTGAGGTCAGGGCTGGAGCCGGCCTCGATGGTGAAGATGCTGAAGGGCATCCGCTGTCCCTCCCTCAACTGGCAGAACGGGCGCGCCGTGCTCTCCTGCGCTGACGCCATCGGCACAGTCCTGGAGAACTACTTGAAGCAGGGAGCTGCTGTGGCGCCGCCCCAGATCGAGAAGACCAGCAAGGCGCCTGAACCCAAGAAAGTGGAGTTCGGGCCGCCCGTGAACCTGGCGGGGCAGTGCCCCGACTGCGGCGCATTGCTGGTGTATCAAGAGGGGTGCTTCTATTGCGGGTCGTGTGGGTACACCAAGTGCTGATGTAGACTACGAACTTGGAAGAAGCACGTTAAAGGTGGACCAGAGGTCGAAAACACCCGTCACGATTCCCGTCGGGAATCGTGACTGCCCCCTTTACGCAAAGGGGGTCTGGGGGTTTTCTACATAGAAAGGTACATTGGCCAGATATGATGAGGCTGCCGGCAAGCTGGTCGGCTTTACCATCATCCGAGTCAGCCGCACGGTAGCCGAAGGTTGATGAAGCGATTATCATTCGCCTGTTGAGGCCGCCTCCCAATGACGTGTAAGCCATGCTGTCTAGTTGATTCACCTCTTATTCTTGGTTGGGGTGGTACGGGTAATCTTGCTCTGCCATTGCATCTCTGTTTGCTGACCGCCAGCGGCGGGCAAGCGCGTAGCCCTCCTTTTGACCACTTTCTTTTCCATGTTTGCATAGGGCGATGTTTTTGTGCCCCGCACCCTCTTGACTCCCGCCCTCCAATCGTGTTTACTTCTGATAGGGCAGTGACGCGCGCAGGCGGCATCTTGCCTCGTGTATGGATTCACGGCACAGGTCGCCATGTCCCTTTCGCGCGGCGCGAATAGTCAGAAAGAAGTCAATGCACAGCGTAGGGGCAGGCCCGGCGCCTGCCCTGGGCGACCACCAGGGTCGCCCCTACAGCCGGGTCCGCCGTGCAAAGGGTCTAGGGGTATTGTCGAACACAGAAATCAAGGAGGCCGCCAGGTGAAGACGTATGACCTGATTGTCATCGGGTCGGGGAGCGGCATGATCGTCTCCGACGAGGCGGTGGCGCAGGGTCTCAGGGTGGCTTTGATAGATAAGGGGCCGCTGGGCGGTACCTGCCTCAACGTAGGTTGCATACCATCCAAAATGCTAATATACCCGGCCGACAGATTAATGGAAATACGGGAAGCCAGGAAGCTGGGCATCGAAGCCGAGATCAAAGGCGTCGGCTTTCTTTCTATCATGCAGCGGATGAGACGGAACAGACAGAAGGAGCGGTCTCATATCAGGGGGGATATCAAGGAACAGCAGAAGCTGGACTATTACAAAGCCGAAGCCCGCTTTGTCGGGGACTGCACCCTGGAAGTGGCCGGGCAGAGGATCAAGGGTGAGAAGGTCCTCATAGCTTCTGGTTCGAGGCCATCGATCCCATCGATCAAGGGACTGGATAAGGTGAATTACCTGACCAACGAGACGGTCCTGGAGCTCAGGGAGAGGCCGGACAGCCTGGTCATAATTGGCGGCGGGTACATCGGGGTGGAGTACGGCCACTTCTTTGCCGCGATGGGCGCTAAGGTCGCCATCCTGGAGATGGGGGACCGTCTTGTACCTTCGGAAGAACCGGAAATCTCGCGCCTTTTGGAAAGGGCGCTGGGGAAGCGCATGGAAGTCCGCGTCAACACCCGTCTTGAAGGCATCGAACGGAGCGAGGGCGCGGTCGTCGTAGTTGCCCGGAATGTGAAGAACGGGAGACGTAGCAGGTTCGTTGCACAGGATCTGATGCTGGCCGCGGGCAGGCGGTCCAACGCCGACCTCTTGAGGGTGGAGAACACGGGCGTAGAGACCGACGGAAACGGTTTCATAAAGGTAAACGAGTACCTCCAGACGAGCAAGAAGAATATCTTCGCCATCGGCGACGCCATTGGGGTGCCCATGTTACGGCACAAGGCCAATATGGAGGCGCTTCTCGTGGCGCAGAACATGTTAAACGGAGAAAAACTGAAGGCCGATTACAGCGCCATGCCGCATGCCATATACTCGCGTCCCCAGATCGCATCAGTGGGTCTGACAGAGGAAAAGGCTCGCCGGAATCATGACGTACTGGTCGGCAAGGTCAAGTACTTCGCAGTGGCCAAGGGACAGGCTATGATGGAGAAAGAGGGGTTCGCCAAGGTCATAGTGGAGAACGGCAGCCAGCGCATACTGGGGTTCCACATGGTAGGGCCGTATGCCCCTGAGCTTATCCAGGAGGTGGTGAATGCCATGTCCTCCGGCGGACACATCAAGGAGATAAACGAGGGCGTTCACATTCACCCGTCCCTCTCGGAGCTGGCGCCATTTACTATCAGCAGCCTGGAATGGGAGTAATCCATCACGCCCGCTTGCACAGGGCACGCGAAGGACGAAATTAGCCCCAGCAAACTCCTTTTTCCTTGAGGGGAGAAGGCTGGGATGATCCCGATGAATCGGGACTCTCTCTAACTCTCTCCCTCGGCGGGGAGAGAGGACTTGGTGAGGTCTATTTTGGAGGGATGGCCCGGTTGTGTTAGTCGTTCGTGAGTCTGGACGGCGGGTCGCCCCCGACGAAATCAGGCCGGGCCTATCCTGGCGGTAGGGGAATCCGTTAACAAGGTAGTCCTGGTTCAATGGCCTGGCTAGGGAGGTGTCTGTGGCTAAGTTCTTGAAGATATTCCTGTTGTCTCTCGGCGGGATGATGGCTTTCGCCTTGATTGCGGGCGGAGTCTTATACTATCTGCTCACCCGCCCCGTCGCGCCCCCCACCCAGGCAACGTCGCCGACGGCCGCCCCGACGCCTGCTCCGCCCGGAGTCGCTGCTACTGTGGCGCCTCCGCCTCAGGTTGTTGAGCAGCAGGCCCAGTCGCTGGAGAACAAGCTGTCCACACTTCAACAACAGATTTCTCAGGCCCAGCAGGGGGCCGCTCCGCAGCCTTTCCGTCTGGAGGTCACGGAGGACGAGGCCAACGCGATGGTGCTCCGTGACCTACCCCAGATCAACCAGCAGATGAAGGGAAGCTCGCTCACAATCTCGTCTGTTCAGATGGCTTTGCGCGACGGCAAGATCAAGGCCGTTGCCCAGGGCGAGATAAGCGGTTTCAAAGCCGGCGTAAACATGGAAGCCACGGTGACCGTGGAGGCGGGAAAACCTAAGCTGGCGGTGCAAAAGGTGGACCTGGGGCTGCTGCCCCTGCCGGCCGCGATAAAGGATCAGATCGCCGGGCTGGTGCAGGACATGTTCCGCCAGGTGGTCCAGGTCAATCCCAATGTCGAGGTTCAGAAGGTGACCATCGCCGACGGCAGGCTGGTGATGGAGGGGGTGGTTGCGCCTGCCGTCAAGTAGAGCCTGCAATGGGACCCAAACTGTGACCCCGCAGGCCGCCCATCCTTCGACTCCCCAAGCAGCGCGGTCACGGAATGCGCCCATACTTCCGCTCCGAGGCGCTGAAAAACAGCCTTGACAGCCTCTTGCGCGGCTTGCTGCGCAGAAAAACATGCCCGGTTGTGGTAACCGGTATCGCGGTCCTGTCTGGCGTGTTCTATGTCCCGCTCAGCTTCGAGGATCCAGTCCTTGCTTCTTTTCCCTCACACCTTCGAGAGGGCGTTCACCCTGTCCAGTATCCTTTCGGCCACCTCATACTTGGTAAGCAAGGGCAGCGCCTCTACGCTGCCAGCCCTGTCAATTATCACCACCCGGTTGGTATCAGTACCGAAACCGCTATCGGCCTGGGTGATGTCATTGGCGACGATGAGGTCCAGCGCCTTGCTCTTGAGCTTCTGGGCGGCGTTCCGGACCAGGCCCTCGCTTTCGGCGGCAAAACCTACCCGGAGGAAGCTGCCTTTGGTCTCGCCCAGGATATCGGGAGTCCGCTCCAGTTCCAACGTCAGGCGACCCGTCGCCTCTTTCTTTATCTTGCTCAAAGAGGGTGAGGCTACCTGGTAATCGGCCACGGCGGCAGCCATGATGAGGACGTCGGCGTTCAAAACCGCTTTGGCTACGGCCTGGTTCATTTCCCGGGCCGTGTTCACGGGGATGGTGTTGATGCCCACCGGCTGGGCCAAGGCCGTGGGCGCGGTAACCAGCGTTACCTCGGCCCCGCGGTCGCGGGCGGCCTCGGCAATGGCGTATCCCATCTTGCCGGAAGAGCGATTGGTGATAACGCGGACCGGGTCTATGGGCTCCTGGGTGCCGCCGGCCGTAACCACGAACCTTCTTCCTAACAGATCGCCCTTCCTGCCCATCGTCATGCGCAGGGCGCCCAGGACCTTCTCCGTATCTTCCAGACGGCCCCAGCCTTCCTTGCCCGAGGCCAGGTGGCCCTTACCGGGTCCCACGATGGTAAAGCCGCGGGCCCTGAGTCTGGTGACGTTGTTCTGGGTTACGGGGCTCTCCCACATGTTGTGGTCCATGGCCGGAGCGATGACTACCGGCGCTTTGGTAGCCAGCACCGTGAGAGAGATCATATCGTCGGCCAGGCCGGCGACCAGTTTGGCCATGATCTGCGCCGTGGCCGGCGCTATGAGTATGGCGTCGGCCATATCGGCCAGAGAGACATGCTGCACGCTGAACTGGGACTGCGAGTCGAACATGTCGGTGATTACGGGCTGGCCTGTGACGGAGCGAAACGTGAGGGGGGTAACGAACTCGCGGGCGGAGCCGGTCATGACGGTAAGCACCTTCGCACCGCTCTGGGCCAGCTTGCTGGCAATGTCGGCGGCTTTGTAGGCGGCTATGCTGCCGGTTACCCCCAGGACAACCGTCTTATCTTTCAGCAATTCCCCTTACCTCTTGTGTCCTGCTTCTACGCCTTCGTCTCTTGATGGGGCTGGTTCATGTCGTGGATCAGCCGCAGCCCGACAAGGGTCAGGTCCATGTTCACCACGTCGATGCAGGGTGTTCCCTGACCGAGCAACTGGGAATAACCCCCGGTGGCGATGGTGCGGGCCGGCTGTTCCAACTCTTGCCGGAAGCGGGCCACGATCGCTTCTATCAGGCCGATATATCCGAAAACAATGCCCGACTGCATGGATGCCACGGTGTTGCGTCCGATGGCCCGCCGGGGTACCTGGAGTTCAACGCGTGGCAGCTTGGCTGTGCGGGTGAACAGGGCTTCGGCGGCTATTTCAATGCCTGGCGCAATAGCCCCTCCCAGGTAATCGCCTTCTTTGGAGACGGCGTCGATGGTGGTGGCAGTGCCCATGTCTATGACGATGAGCGGCCCTCCGTAGAGGTGATGGGCCGCTACCGTGTTTACCACTCTGTCTGCTCCCACCTCACGGGGGTTATCGGTGGCGATGCGAGTCCCGGTCTTCAGGCCGGCGCCGACTATCAGTGGGTTAATGCCGAAGTAATTCCGGCACATCATCTCAAAGGTAGGCTCCAGGGGAGGCACTACGCTGCACAGGATGGCGCTCTTGACGTGTTCGGGGATGATGCCCTTACGGGGCAAGAGGTTAAGCAGGATCGAAGCGTATTCATCGGCGGTGCGGTGGACGCTGGTGGCAATGCGCCACGTAGCCTTGATCCTTTCTCCTTCGAATATGCCAGCTACAATGTTGGTATTTCCGATGTCTATCGCTAGGAGCATCCAGTCCCCTTTTTCATCGGATCGACGACTACTTATACTTAGCTATTATAGTCGTTTTGGATGGACGATGTAAGATGGGGATACCTGGGAACGGGCGTGCAGTGGCGCTTTGGCAAAAGGACGCCTCGTCTGTAGGGGCCGATCCATGGTCCACTCGTTCCAACATGATCTTGGCCGGACAAACGGGAACGAATCTGAGACTCTGGCGGAAATAGTCCTGGCGGGGCGTGTCATTCCAGCCCGGTATCGGTGTGCGGGGTAAACTCCGGCTGGAATCCGGAACCACCGCAGGGTCTGCCCGGTGGATTCCGGCTCGGAGGCCGGAATGATGAATTGCGTGGCGCTTCGCTTGATTTGTGTCGCGGCGCCTTCTGACCGCATTTTGTTGGAGCAGGTGACCTATGGTCCCCCCTGAGCCAGCTGAAGGGTGTCGGCCTAAACGTCGGGCGAACACGTGGGTTCGCCCCTACCTCCGTCGTTTTGTGCTCTGTGGACCTATTCCTCCAGAGCGTACTGGAATATGAGCGCCGAGATAACGAGGAAGATGGCGTCGAAGGCTGCGATCATCTGCAGCCAGGGCCATAGGTCGTCCAGTGAAGAACCGGCGAGCACTATTGCAGAGCTTTTCACCGCGGCGATTAACACCGGCACCACGACTGGAAAGAAGAGGAGCGGCAGCATCAAGTCTCTGGCCTTCGTGTTCACTGCTATCGCCGAGAATATGGTGCCCACGGCCACAAAGCCAATGGTCGCCAGAAAGGCAATGAGCAAGAGCCAGGGCATGAATATGGGCAGGTTGAGGAAAATGGAGAACACGGGCATGATGATGATCTCCATGATGAACATAAAGATGAAGCTGGCCAACATCTTGCCGAAATAGATCGCCTCTCTATCAACCGGACATAACATTAGTCCCTGAAGGCAGCCGCTGTCTTTCTCCTGGACGAAAGCGCGGTTGAGTCCGAGGACGCCGGCAAAGGTGAAGGCTACCCACAGGACGCCCGGCGCTACAATGCCGATGCGGTCCGGTCCCGGCTCGAAGGCGAAGCTGAAGATGATTATGGTCAGCAGGGCGAAGACCAGAAGGGATACGACGATCTCCCGCGCCCTGAACTCCAGTAGCAGGTCCTTTGCCAGCATGGCGAAGACCTTGCCCCCAAATCCCCTCAACGGTGGGCCTCCACGTAGTGGTAGTAGACGTCGGAGAAAGCAGCCGGGTCCTCGGTAGGCTTGGGTCCCTGGAAGACGATCTTGCCCCGTACCAGAATGCCCACCTCGTTGGCTAGCTTCAACCCCTGGCCGATGTTGTGGGTGGTCATGATTACTGTCCGCCGGGGTCCCAGGGAGTCCAATATCCCGGTGAGCATGGCAATGGCCTCCTGGTCGAGGCCGGTCTCGGGTTCATCGAGGAGTACGATGGAGGGCCTGTGGATCATCGCCCGGGCGATGGCGATACGTTTCTTCTGGCCGTGGGAGAGGGTCCCCACTCGCTGGTGCAGGCGAGCCTCCATGCCGACCTGATTGACTATCTCTGCAATTCGGCTTTCCAGGCGGGGGACGTCATACATGCGGCCATAGAACTTCAGGTTCTCGTAGCCGCTGAGGTTGTCATAGAGGAGGTTATCGTGGCTTACCAGGCCCAGACGTCGGCGGATCTCCGTGGCCTGTTTGGTGATGTCAAAGCCGGCTATCTTTCCACTGCCCCTGTTGGGGCGCATGAAAGTGGCCAGGACGCGGAGTAAAGTCGTCTTGCCGGCGCCGTTGGGGCCGAAGATAGTCAGGAAATCGCCTTCCCTGACCCTCAGTTCAACACCTCGCAAAACGGGCTGAGAGCCAAAGCTCTTGACCAACCCGTCCAGCTCAACCGCCCACTTAGAAGATGGCCCTTCAGTCACAACTTCATTCTACTGTTTTTGCCGCGCCAATTCCATAAGCCGCGCCATCTTGTCGGAGCGCAGCGTACGATAGTCGTCTTCTGTTATCTGGCCGGCCTCGTAGGAATCGTCCAGCCGGGCGACATCCTCCAGAAGCTGTTGTCGTTCGTTACCAGCCGGCGTCTCTGTGGGCACAGCGGAGGCTCTCCTTCGCATCAAGGGATAGGCGATGCCGAAGCCGAGGGCTATGACCATCAGCCCGATGCCGATCCACCGCAGGTCTTTGACCGGGCTGGGCGAGGATGGAGCGGCAAGAGTGGCCTGGATGGTCTGGCCTTTCTTCAGGTTGCCTGTGCTGAGCACCAGGACTGGCATGTCTTCAATCTTCATCGATTGCGGCGCGGATAGTTGCGGGCTCGATACCCGGACGCCTTTGTCTTCAACGACCAGGCTCAGCGTGTCGGTAGGCAGGTTCGCCACGATGGGCAAAACGTGTTTGGGAGAGTTGAAAGCGGACAGGTATACAAAGGCGATCTCCTTGACGCCCGGCTCTACCCCAATCGTATCTATGAGGTAGTCGTTCTCGAAGGCTACACAGCAGTCCATCAAGCCCAGGGCGAGTTGCTCCACCTGGACATCCGGGGGGAGGGAGAAGCGCAGCGTCTCTTTCTTGCCCAACTGCTGCACCAGTTTCGACCCGACGTACGTCTTGTCTCCGGGGTTTTCAATGCGATAGTACTCGGTCACCTTCAGGTCGACCCCGTCGAACTGCACTATCACGTGGGCTGCGGTCACCCTTATACCGGGGTCGACCTCAGTGGCATCCCAGACGGGGAGTTCTATGCTCTTACTGGCCTCCCCCGGGGCGAACATCAGGACATCACTGAAGTAGTCGGCTTCCTGGTAGGTCAAGGATGCCTGGTAAGGGGCTGAGTGTTCAGTAGAAAGCCCTGCGAACCGGAACCTACCCTGCGCATCGGTCTTGACGGCGCCGAGGCTCTTTTCTTTACCTTCCACAGCGGTTTTCAATTCAATGGGGATGTCAGCTACGCTCTTGCCGTTGGGGGTCCTGTTTACCACCTGCCCCTGGATGACCCCCTGTTCTGTGGCCTGGGCCATTGCCGTAATGGGCATGAGGGGAAGCAGGGCCAGGGAGAAGAACAGGCTCAGATGCAGCCTCAGTTTGCTCATTTGCCCTTTTCCTCCGTGAGGGTGGCGCCGCACTGGGAGCAGAACCGTTGCCCTGGCGTGTAAGGTGTGGAACACTTCGCGCAGACTGCGGGTTTCAAGGCAGACCCACAGTACGGGCAATATTTGGCTGACACCGGAATCTGAGAGTGACATTTCGGGCAAGGGGACTTTGCCTGGGGTGAGGGCGTTGCCCGGGGCTGCCGCGTGCTTGATGGGGCGGTCCCGGCCGCCCCAGCCTTTTGCGGCTCGGTCTTTCGCGCCGTCTTTCGCAATCGGAGTATCTCAGCCTCAATGCCCTCTTCGGATGGACGCGACGCCGGTTGTCTGGTCTGTTGCTGATCGATCTGCTTGAGGAGGGTCAGAGCCTTGTCTTTGTATTTCTTCTGCAATTCCTCGTGGTCCTCCGGAGTCAGATTCCCCTGGGCGTAGTCGAAGTCCAATTCCTTGAGCGCCGTAAAGGTTGTCTCCTTCCGGGACACGAGTTCATCGTCCGGACCCGTCTTGGCCACCTTAGGGGAAGGCCTGGTCTTCCGCAGGGGAAAAACGACCACGAAACCCACGACTGCGATAATAAGCAAAGCCAGTACGACTGTCACAGTTTGTCTCCGTATTCCTTTAACTCCGCCCCGACTCGCTTTCGAGAGTCGGTGTGCTGACCTGGCGGGACGTCGCCCGGTGGGGGGCCAGCGCTTCCAGCGCGCCCCAGTACGGCCTCCGGATTAGGTCCCCCGCCTAACGGGCCTTCTCCCGCGCTCAGGCCAAAGCGCGAAGATGCCGCCGCCAACCAGCACTATGCTACCTATCCACATCCACGCCATCAAAGGGTTAATGATGACCTTGAAAGCGGTGACGCCTCCTATTCGGTCCCAGCCCATGAGGATAACATAGAGGTCTTCCTCCAGGTTGCTGCGGATTGCCACTTCCGTTACGTCCTGATTGTAATAGATAGGAGTGAACTTCTCGGGCGACATCGTGCCTATCCGTTCCCCTGCGTTGAATACCGTTAGGTTGGCGACCACTACATCTTTTCTTGCCGTTTTATACTGGGACATGCTATCGTAGCGCAACGTGTATTTCCCGATGCTTAAGCTTTCTCCGGGCTTGATACTGACCTCTTTGGATGTGTTGTAGCCCATTGTGCCCGCGATACTGAAGGCCAGGATGATGATGCCCAGGTGGACTATGTAGCCGCCGTACCGCGGCCGGTTGCTCAGGACAAGCCTTATGAAGGCATGGAAGTAGTTCTCCTGTCTGGTGTGGCGCCGCGCCCGCACGCCCCGGAACCACTCCAGCAATATGGTGCTCAGGACAAACGCGGAAGTGGAGATGGCGATCACCGACCATGTTTGCCTCAGCCCCACCGCTATCATGGCCACTGCCACGACCACGCCTGCTATGGAGGGATAGAGGAAGTTTCTCAGCAGGTTGGCCCGCGAGGCGCGCCGCCATCCAATGAGTGGACAAATGCCCATGAGCAGCAGAAGAAACATGAAGATAGGGCCGTTTACCTGGTTATAAAAGGGAGGCCCAACCGTGATCTTGACCCCTCTGGTCGCCTCCGATATTAGGGGGAAGATCACTCCGAGGAAAGTGGCAAAGGTGGCGCCGACCAGGATAAGGTTGTTAAACAGGAAAGAGCTTTCCCGCGATATCAGCGAGTCCAACTCATCTTCGCTCTTCAGGTAATTGCGGCGCGAATAGAGCAGCCCCAATGAGCCGAGCAGTCCCACAGCAAGGAAGGCTATGAAGAACGGCCCCAGCGCCGACTGGCCGAAGGAGTGCACTGATGAAAGAACGCCGCTCCGGGTAAGGAAGGTCCCGAAGATGGACAGGTTGAAGGTGATGATGATGAGGACTATGTTCCATATCTTCAGCATGCCCCGGCGCTTCTGGATCATGACGGAATGAAGGAAGGCGGTAGCCGCAAGCCAGGGCATGAAGCTGGCGTTCTCCACCGGGTCCCAGCCCCAGAAGCCGCCCCACCCCAGCTCCACGTAAGCCCACTGCATCCCCAGGATATTGCCCACGCCCAGGAAAAGCCAGGCTATCAGGGTCCACCGCCGGATGCTGGTTAGCCATTCACTACTCAATCGCCTGGTGGCCATGGCGGCGATGGCGAAGGCAAAGGGTATGGTGAATCCCATGTAGCCCAGCAGCAGCGTGGGCGGGTGAAAGAACATGCCCATGTTCTCCAGGAGAGGGTTGAGTCCCCGGCCGTCGGGTGGTGGGAAAGGGACCGTTTGGAATGGGTTAGTGACGAAGGCCATCAAAACGGAAAAGAAAGCTTGCACAGTCATCACAACGGCAAAAACATAAGGTATCAGCGGATTGGTTAGATTGCGGTTATGGAAGGCGAGGATGCTGGCAAAGATAGACATCGTCCAGGCCCAGAAAAGGAGCGAGCCTTCGCTGCCCGCCCACAAGGAAGCGATTACATACGTGGGTGACATGTCCCGGCTGCTGTACAGGGCCACGTATTCGATCCTGAAGTCGTGGGTAAGGAAGGCGTACAGAAGAAGGAAGGTAGCGAGGCTGGTGAGTCCCGCGATGGCGAAGATCGCGTTGCGGGCGCTGGCCACCAACTCCAGGCGTCCCGTCCGTCCGCCCAACCAGGAAACTACCGTGGCATAAATAGAAACTGCTAAGGTCAGAAATAGCGCGAGGCTACCTAGGCTTGCCATGTTCCCCTTTCGAGATCGCCGTTATTTAGGGGTGTATTTTGAGGCGCATTTGGCCAGAAGCTCATTGGCACGGAAGACGCCTTTGGAGTCCAGCTTTCCCCTTACCACTACCTCTACGTCGGCTTTGAAGGCGTCGGGTACGGTACCCTGGTAGACGACAAAGAGAGTCTCCGCGCCGTCCTTATCTTGCATCGTAAAGCTTGTAGTCCTGGCCTGTGCGTTCCATTCTATGGGGCCGGTGGTGACTATGCCGTTGACCCTGACATCCTGTCCGTCTGGCGAAACAGGCTGTGCCTTAAGCTCGTTGACGGTGTAGTAGTAGACAGAAGACCCGGCCACGCTATTGTAGACAAGGGCGCCCATAGCGATGGCCAGTACCACGCCAGCGATCCAGAACTTCTTCTTTTTCAGCAAGCTTCGCCTCCCCGGAAGATATTTGTGAGTTCCATCACAATTATACCCTGCGCAGATGCAGAAGTAAAATAGCCGGTCTCAAAGGATGGCTGAATTTGATCAGTATGCCCCCTGGGGGCATACGCGACAATTATGGCATATCACAGGAATGCTGTCAAGGCGTTTTGTTGGGAAAAGTTGAAAAGTGAACTCCTTTAAGGTTCAAAAGTGAACTCTTGGGAAGTCGTTTAGGGGATAAGCGAGGGATTGGACGAAGTTGTTTCCCCACCATATGCGGACGTCCAAGACTCCTCTCATAACATCTG
>JACQTY010000247.1 GCA_016210545.1 Chloroflexota bacterium | reverse complement strand
GTTCCGTTGTGCCTCTTGCAGCTTCCTTTCGAAGTGTGACCCTCTGTGTCCAGCCCGAGATGTGGGACATGCTCAGTTCGCAAAAGGGGGACGAAAGGGGGATTTTCCTGTTACACAGACAGCAGTGGGAAAATCCCTCTGAGTCTCCCTTTTCCAAAGGGAGAGGGTAAAGCTGCCTCTCCAGAACAGTTGCTGCACCAGCTCGGTGAAGAAGATGCTGGTTTGCCAAGATTCAATGGGCGGCGGATTGGTTGCTCAGGGGTCTTGACTCCGCGCCTTGAAAAAGGGAGAGCCTGCCAGAGGTGAAAGATCGCCTCCGGCAGGCTCTCGGTTTGATAGGCGCATGAGGAGTAGCCGTGCCTATATGGTTGTTGTACCCGGCATGGCCGGAGCCGGAGCCGGCCTGCCCGAAGGCGCTATCGCGGGAGCGGACGCGCCTTTATTGAACCGGCCTCTAAGACCGTGTGGTAGCATTCGCTGTCCGAATGCCTTTCCGTGTCCTCTTCCGAGCCCCAGCGCGGTCCGACCGAACCCCGTACCCCCGGCAACGACTCGCGCTTCCGTGGAACCGTCGACCGTGATCACCACCACTTTGCTGCCGGACGTCAGGGAGGCTACCTTGCCTCCAGCTACCCTGACAGCCGTTTTGTCGGTGACCGTAAACGTAACCGGGTCGGTCTGACCGTTAGGCACTATAGTAAGTGAGTTATCCTTAGGTTCTTTGACTATGCCGGGAGTGGTTGTGATGGTGTGCTTCTTGCCGTCCTTATCCAGGAAGAACTGCTGGCCACCCAGATAGTGGTCGAACCGCTCGCCGGCCTTGATCCCCCCGGCTTCGGGCAGCCAGGCTGGGGGATTCGTCTGAAGCCATTCTGCCGCGGGCCTCGCGGTGGCGGCTATCGTCAGTGTGTCCTTGCCGCGCAGGACCGTCAGCGTAACGTTGTCTCCGGTCGATTTCAAAGCTGCCCTGAAGTCCGCCACCTTGGCCACTGCCGTGCCGTTAACCGTCGTAATGATGTCTTTGACGTTCAGCCCGGCTGTGGCCGCCGGGCTTCCTGCCAAAACCCGGACAACCACGACGCCGCTGTCTTTTTCAAGTCCCAGCCTCGTCGCCAGTCTCGTGTTCAGGTCGGCCACGACCATGCCCAGCACTGGCGTCTGCGCCGCCTGCAACTCAGGCCCGGCCGCAGACCACTCAGTTTTGTCCGTCTTGGCTGCGACAATCCCGCCGAGCAGCGCCAGCAAAGCCACGACCGACAGCACGATGACCAACACCCTTTTCATGACGTACCTCCTTCTGCTTGTCTACGTTTTCTAGCCCCGACATTAGTCGGGACAACCACAGATTCGCCTACTCGTACCGCAACGCCTGGATCGGGTCCAGCTTGGCGGCGCGGGATGCCGGGTAGATCCCAAAGAATAGCCCAATCCCCGCAGCTACCGAGACCGCCAGAATGATGATGTCGGGTGTGATCAGCACCGGCGTGGTCTGTCCGGTCGGACTGCTGAAGCTGGAGAACCCCTTGGACATAAGCCAGCCCACCGCTATGCCCAGGACTCCTCCGCTCAGGCTGAGCACCACCGACTCGAAGAGGAACTGCGCCAGGATATCGCGCCGCTTGGCCCCAACTGCCTTGCGGATGCCGATCTCCCGGATGCGCTCGGTGACTGAGACCAGCATGATGTTCATAATGCCAATGCCGCCGACCAGCAAGGATATCCCCGCGATGCTGCCCAGGAATATGCTCATGATCTGAGTGACCTGGGTGAAAGCTTTGAGCAGGTCATCCAGGCTGGTCACTGTAAAATCGTCTTCGCCGATGACGTTGTGCCGGTCCCGAAGTACAACGGCGATCGCCTCTTTCGCCGCAGCTATCTGTGACGCATCGCCCACCTTTACATTGATGTTCTGCACTCGGGTTTGCCCGCTGGCAGTAAGCCCCCTCTGCAATTGAGAAGCCGTAGTAAGGGGCACGGCGACAAGATCGTCCCCGGTACCACCGCTGCCCTTGCTCTCCAGCACACCGATAACCCTGAAACGCATGCGGCTCAGACTTATCGACTGGCCTACGGCGTCGCCGTCAGGGAACAACGTCTGGGTGGTGAGACTGCCCAGAACGGCTACCCGGGAACGGGCATCCACGTTTGACTGGCTGATTGCGTCTCCATCGGCCACGGCATAGTTGAGTGCTTCGAAGTATTCCGGGGTCACTCCGTTAATCTGAGTGAAGGTGTTCTGGCTGCCTGCCACGACCGGGCCGCCAAAGCTTACCTGTGGCGCTACCGCGACCACTTCCGGCACCCGGGCGGCAATGGCCTGGGCATCTTGCAGAGTAAGAGTCGCCGCCGATCCCTGGGCGCTCCTCACGCCTTGCTGATTGACGGCGCCGGGACGCACGAAAATGAGATTGGTGCCTACGCTCTGTACCTGTTCGGTAATAGTCTTCTGGATGCCTGCACCTATAGACATCAGACCGATAACAGCGCCCACGCCAATTACAATGCCCAGCACGGTCAGGGATGAACGCAGCTTGTTTGACGTGAGGGCGCGCAGCGCCATCTTGAGAGCTTCTACAGGATTCATCGTCCCAACCCCTCCTCCCTCTGGATAAGTCCGTCGCGCAGGTGAATAATGCGTCTGGCGTGACGGGCTATATCGGTCTCGTGGGTGACCAGGACGATGGTGATGCCCTCCTTGCGGTTAAGCTCATCGAAGATCGCCATGATCTCCTCGCTGGTGCGGGTATCCAGGTTACCGGTAGGCTCATCGGCGATGATGATCGAAGGGTTGTTGATGAGCGACCGGGCGATGGCCACCCGTTGCTGCTCGCCTCCGGATATCTCATTGGTGTGGTGGTGGGCGCGATGGGCCAGCCCCACTCTGGCCATGGCCTCCAGAGCCCTCTTCCGTTTGTCCTTGCTCCCCGAGTATAAGAGGGGCAGTTCAACGTTGGCAACAGCCGTGGTGCGGGGCAGGAGGTTGAAGCTCTGGAAGACGAAGCCTATCTTCCTGTTGCGGATTTCGGCCAACTGGTCGTCGCTCAGGCGATTCACTTCCATGCCATCCAGCCGGTAGACCCCGCTGGTCGGCCTGTCGAGGCAGCCCAGGATGTTCATGAGAGTGGACTTGCCCGACCCTGACGGCCCCATGATGGCCACCATCTCACCTTGCCTGATTGCCAAGGACACGCCCTTGAGCACGGGCACCTCGATGTTGCCCATGCGGTACACCTTGGTTATATTTTCAACTTGAATGACTGCGGTCCGTGTCGTGATCAACTGCAATGCCTCTCTGAGAAACAGCGCCACGCTGAGCTTGTCGAATCCCGACAGGTCGTCCCGACTTGTCGGGATTCGACAGGCTCAGGATGGGGGCCGGCCCGCGATCCTGGCTATTTTCGTTATTTGTTGAAGATATTCGGTTTATCGGGGTGGCGCCCGCGAGGGAATACAGAAACACCCTGTAACACTCACGCCGGGTCTAGTGGACCCGAACGCCAAATCCTCCGCCTATCGCTCCACCGCCCGGCGGGCCGCCGGCAACAGGGTTAACCGTCCGGGTGGTTGGCGCGGTTATCAGTAACTTTTCGCCTTCCGAAAGCCCCTGCACTACCTCCACTGACTGATCGTCGCTCCTGCCTATCTGAACGGGCCGCACCTCGACCTGCCCGTTGACTATCACCCTGGCTGTGCGGTTCCGTCCGCTGCCTCCTACCGCCTGTCGGGGCGCCAGGAGCACATTATCGGAACGCGCGGTGACAATCTCGGCCACAGCAGTCATGCCCGCCCGTACGGGCAGCGCCTGGGTCGACTGTTCGGTAGTCCCGTCGGTGGCCGGCCGGGAGTTCGGTATGCTCGGTGCTGCGCCGGCAGGCCGGGTACCGGCTGTTCCCTGTGCTGTTCCGCCGAGTTGCCGGCCTGCTCCCTGACCGCCCGTCCTGGCGCCTGGTGAAGGCCGGGCGCTGGTGCTGCCAAGCTGCAATGAAATGAACATCTGATAGTTGACCACTCCCGACTGTACTACTGACACCGGGGCGATGGATGTTACCGTGCCCTTCATGACAGCATTGGACAGAGCATCCAGGGATACCTGGGCTTCCTGACCGACCCTCACCTGGACAACACTGCTCTCGTCCAGTACCGCCTCCATCCGCATGCGGGACGGGTCAACGAGCACGACGGCTACGGTGCTGGCTGCCACCGAATCACCGGCGTCGCCGCTCACACTGGCCACTACCCCGTCAAAGGGAGCTATGATGGTGGCTTTGGCCAGGTTATCCTTGGCTTGAGCCAGGCCGGCCTTGGCCGTGGCCATCTGCGCGTTTAGCACTGCAGTGTTTACGGGGTCAGGCCCGGCCTTCTTTTTCTTGAGGTCTTCCTGGGCTTTGATAAGGCTGGCCTTAGCGTTCTCAAGGGAAAGCTTGCGGCTGGCGACGTCCAGAGGGTCTGGTCCTGCCTGACGTTTCTTGAGGTCCTCCTGGGCCTTGACCAGGTTGGCTCTGGCATTGTCCAGGCTAAGCTTGCGATTAGCTATCTCCAGGGGGTCGGGGCCGACCTGTCGTTTCCGGAGGTCTTCCTGGGCTTTGAACAGGGCGGTCCTGGCCTCGTCCAGTTGGTACTGCCGGACTATCAAGTTCACCGAGGCGTCGTCGGTCTGCCTGCTCAGGTCCTCCTGCGCCTTTTTTAGAGCGACCTCGGCCTTAGGGACCGCGGCTTCAGCCGCAGCGACGTTCTTGTCCCCCGTCTCCTGGGCTATCCGAGCGTTGTCCCTGGCTCTGAGGAGCGACTGATAGGCCGTTTGCAGCCGGTCGCTGACCGTACCGGCGCCTAGAAGGATGGCGGGGTCCAGGTATATGGCGTCGCCCACCAGGTTGAGTTTGACCACTGCCCGGTAGTTCTCCTGCTGCTGACGCAACGTTTCCTGGGCATCGGCGACCGACCTGTCGCGGGTCAACCTGGCGTTTGCCTGATCTTGCTGAGCCAGGGTGACGCTTTTCTGCGCATCATCGACCGCGGCCTGCAGGTGGGCGATATCCTCGTTCACAACGGGGGTCTGGGCTTTCGCCAGGGTATTTTCGGCGTTCTTCAACTGGGCGCGGGCGGCGGCGACGCTGGCCTCAGCCTGGGCAATGTCGGCCGCGGTGTAGGGGCTGAGATTGTAAGGGGGCTGGGCATCCTGATAGGATTTCTCGGCAGCCTTCACCTGGGCCTCGGCTGAGGATACGGCGGCCTCGGCCTGGGCGATGTCGGATGGGGTATAGGGGCTGAGGTTATAGGGAGGCTCAATGTCCGACAGGGCCTTCTCCGCGGTCTTGACCTGGGCCTCGGCGGCGGCCGCGGCAGCCTCGGCCTGGGCTACGGCGCCGGTATCATAGAGGTCTGCGTTGTCGTTGATCGCCTTTTCAGCCGATCTTAGACTGGACTCCGCGGTTAGTATGGCCCTCTCCAGGTCGACGGTATCCAGCCTGGCCAGCACCTGACCCTTCTTGACCGGATCGCCCATGTCTACCAGGCGCTCCTTGATAGCGCCGCCGGAGCCGAAGGTTAGATTAACCTTTCTGGGCGCCGTAAGGCTTCCGCTGGCGGTAACCTTCGTCTCCAGGGTGCCCCGCTTTACCTCCACCTGCTGCCCCTGCAGCGTTTCGGCTGCTGTCTTAGGGCTTCCAATCTTCGCATAGGCGGCAAAGCCCCCGCCAGCCACTGCTAGCGCGGCGACAACGATGAGCGCCAATTTACGTGCCTTCATTGAATCTCCTCCGACGTTCTCATACTAAATATGACAGGAAATTGTTAAAAAGCCGTTAATGTCTCGTCTGGTCTGTCAAGGACTTGCGGGCCACGGGTAAGACAAAAGCGAAACGACTTCCTTTCCCCTGCTCACTCTGGACCTCGATTCTGCCGCCGTGAGCTTCGACCAACCGTTTGGCGATGGTCAGCCCCAGTCCAAAGCCGCCCGTGGCCCTGGCGCGAGACTTGTCGACGCGGTAGAAACGTTCAAAGACGTTGGGCAGTTCCTCAACTGGAATACCTTCCCCTGTATCGGCCACGGCTATTTCCACCCAGACGTCTCGATGTGCGGCGTTCACGGTAATGGCGCCGCCTTCGGGCGTGTGGGCCACCGCGTTCTCCAGGAGATTGCCCAATACCTGGCTGATGCGGTCCGGGTCGATGTTCACCGGGGGCAGACCCTGGGACAGGTCAACCGATACCGACACCCCTTTCGCTGCCGCTTTGACTCGCGCCGCCGCTGCCGCCCGGTTGATCAGGTCCGATATGTCTTGGGTCTGCAACAG
>JACQTY010000242.1 GCA_016210545.1 Chloroflexota bacterium | reverse complement strand
CGGCCCCGCCGTGGCGCTTCGATCCCGACAAGTCGGGACGCGGCGCTACTTTCAGAGTAATGACGCGTTGCGGGGCCATCTCCCCCATGCTTCAGATTAGTTACCGCTATCTGGTCAGGAATATGTTGGAACATGTGAGCATGCTGCGCCCCTACAACTTCATGATAGGCTCTTGCTGAGTTGTACCAGGTCTTCCAGCTTCCCGGCTGCCTTGCCGCTATCTATTGATTCGGCGGCCAGGGTCAGCCCGGAGTGGAAATTGCCTATCTTATCGGCGGCGATCAGGGCCGCGGCGGCATTCAGCAGCACCGCATCGCGCTGTGGCCCCTTTTCGCCCTTGAGCACGTTCCGCGCCACCTGCACGTTGAAACCGGTGTCGCCGCCCTTCAGGTCTTCCTTTTTGGCTCTGGGAAGGCCGAAAGATGTTGCGTCCAGGGTGTAGGTCTTGACCTGGCCCTCCTTGAGCTCGCTGACCTGGTTGGGCGCCACAGTCGATAGCTCGTCCAGCCCGTCGTTGCTGTGCACTACCATGGCGTGGTGGCAGCCGAGGATGCCCAGCACCCGCGCCAGGGGATCAGTAAGCCCGGCGTCGTAGATGCCCACAAGCTGGTGGTTGGCCCCGGCCGGGTTGGTAAGCGGCCCCAGGATGTTGAAGATAGTCCTGATGCCCATCTCCCGCCGTGGCCCGGCGGCGTTCTTCATGGCCGGGTGCATGTGGGGGGCGAACAGAAAGCCTATGCCCACCTCGTCGATGCAGCGGGCCACCGCCTCCGGCCCCAGGTCGATCTTGACCCCCAGGGCCTCCAGCAAATCGGCGCTGCCGCAGCGGCTGGATACCGCCCGGTTGCCGTGCTTGGCCACCCTCACGCCGGCCCCGGCCGCTACCAGGGCCACTATGGTCGAGATGTTGAAGGTGTGGGAGACATCGCCGCCGCTGCCGCAGGTATCCAGCAGGTCCTTGTGTTTTGAAGTGACCTTGAGTGCATGGGAGCGCATGGCCCGGGCGCAGCCGGCGATCTCCTCCGTGGTCTCGCCCTTCATGCGCAGGGCCACGAGGAAGCCGCCGATCTGGCTGGGCGTCGCCTCGCCGTGCATGATCTCCTGCATGACGGCCTCGGCCTCAGGTTGGCTGAGGTCATGTCTTTCGAGCAGTTTAGCAATGGCCTCTTTGATCAAAGTCGTTCACCTCCGTGCGTTATTCAAGCGCGTTAGTGCGATCCGATACACGTGGTGCAGGGGCAATTCATAGTTTGCCCCTGGGGATTATGGCCGCTCCGGGGGACGCTTCTGAAAATGCTGCCCTGGATCGCCCGGTCTGGCCACCCCAGCGTCCGCTTTACCCGCTTGATTATAACCAAGAGATAGCGGGGGAGCAAATGTTGAGCAGGGGCGCCCCCGCCGGTAGCCCCTACCCGTGAACAACCCATAATCCATGGATTCAGATTGAAAACGCCCACCTTCAAGGTTGGCGGCAACTGGTGAAACATCCTCCGTAGGGGCACGATGCATCGTGCCGAGCCCTTCCGGCAATCGGGCACGGCGCCGCCGTGCCCCTACGATGCCCCCCGAGGGAGAGACGACTTCTTTGCTGCCTTTCCTATTTACTAAGAATTCACGGATCTTGGCAACTTCGTGAACTTGACAAGGAAAACTGGCTGATGGTAGCATGGGGACAATTATTTCTGTGTCAGTCTGGCTCCCGGGATGCGCCTAACAAGCGGGCTGTTTGTGGCATCCTGGCCCAAAGGAGTACACCTACGTCTCTCACCAGGACTGCCGCACGAAGCCCGGCCTTCGCGGCCCGGCTGCTCAAGTTGCCCTCCAGCCTTACTGTTGCCTTAACAACACTCAATGCTTGGAGATAGATATGCCATCTTACAGGGTAGGCGTAGATACGGGCGGCACCTTCTCGGACTTCTGTGTCCTCAACCAGGACACCGGCGAGATCATGACCATCAAGACGCCGTCGACTCCGAAGGACCCGTCTCAGGCGGTGATCGATGGCGT
>JACQTY010000241.1 GCA_016210545.1 Chloroflexota bacterium | reverse complement strand
TCTCAAGATCCCGTAGGTCGGGTTTCCCAACCCGACCCCAAGTAATCGGCAGGTTAGTCCCGACAAGTCGGGATGCCCTACTGGTTGTGCCTAGGCGTGGTGCCTCCCTTTTTGAGATAATTTCTTAGTACTAGTGCGATTATGAGTATGTGGGAGAATACAGCATGGAATTGCGCATAACGGGCAAGAACGTGGAAGTCACCGGGGTGGAGCGCGACTACATCGAAAAGAAACTTGGCAAACTGACTCGCCACCTTCCCGGCATTACCGAAGCCCTGGTGGAAGTAACTAGAGAAAAGACGAAAGAGCCTCAGTTCCGCTACGTGGTCCAGGCAACAGTCAACATCAATGGGACCTTGCTCCGGGCGGAGGAGCGCGCCCCGGTTCTGGCCGCGGCCATCGACACCGTGAGCGACGTCCTGGACCGGCAAATAGAGCGTTTTAAGGGAAGGCGGTATGCCAAGGGCCGCAAGGCCGGCGAACGCGAGGCTGCCCAGGTCGCCGCGGCTCCCGAAGACATGGAATTCACCGAGCGCCTGGTCCGCAGGAAGCGGTTCCCTGTCAAACCTATGTCCGTGGAAGAGGCCATTGAGCAGATGGAGCTTCTGGGGCACAACTTCTTCCTGTTTGTTAACAGCTCCGACCAGCGGTACAACGTCGTCTACCGGCGGCGCGATGGCGCTTACGGCCTTATCGAACCAGCAGCCGGCTAAGGATACCCGAGAGGTCTGTCGTGGCGGAGATGTTGCCGACCCCCATTCTCTTCGTAGGGGGACTGGGGAACAGTGCAGTGGAGCAGTTGGTCGCCGGGGCGCACCGGGCCATCGCCTTCGATACCCTGGACAGGATAGCTGCTGGCGGGGCATTCGCACGCCCAGTAGTAGTGACCGACCAACCTGGTCTCGCCAGAAGTTGGGGTGGGGATGCCCTGGAGGAACCGGCGGGCCGGCCCTTTCACTTCGGTAGGCAACTTCAAAACGTCATCCACCGGCACGGCGTGGCTTTCCCCTTTTACATAGGTGGAGGGGCGGCGCCGCTTCTTCAGGCGCCCTTCCTGGCGCAACTGGCCCGCGAACTTGCTGTCTCCGCCAACCTGGCCGTGACCAACAACTACTTCTCCTCGGACATGGTGGCCTTCACCCCGGGCGCGGCCATAGACACAGTGCCGTTGCCACCAACCGATAACCCCCTGGCCCGGTTGCTGGTCGAGGCCGGTCTACAAAAGAGGGTACTGCCCCGGGAGGCGGCCACACAATTCGACGTGGACACCCCGACGGACCTGGCGATACTGCAACTTCATCCGGCCATCGGTCCGCGTACCAGGGCATACCTGGATTCCATAAACCTGGATTCCTCGCGGTTGCGCAAAGCTCTGGCTGTCTTCAATAACAGGGACGGACAGATCATCGTTGCCGGCCGGGCGGGCAGCCACCTGTGGGCGCAACTGGAGCAGAAGACTGCCTGCCGCGTCCGCTTCTTGTCCGAGGAGAGGGGACTGAGGGGAGATGGGAGAGAGGAGGTGGGAAATGGGGGATCCATCCTGGGCTTCTATCTCCAGGAAGTTGGCCCTCGACGGTTCTTCAATGACCTGGCGCGCCTGGGAGACGCCGCCTTCATCGACAGCCGGGTGATCTTCCACCACTTACATCTCCACCCCTCCGCCAAGGACCGCTTCCTGTCTGACCTGGGAGAGGACGGCGAGATAGAGGAACCCTTCGTCCGCGAGTTCACCCGGGAGGCGGTGCAGGCGCCGATACCCGTGGTCCTGGGCGGGCAGTCGGTGGTATCCGGGGGCTTACTCGCATTGCTGGAAGTGGCGGGCGCACAGTGAAGAAGACCGAAGACCGCATATCCAGTTGGCTTCAACTGCTTCTCGTTGCCTTTCTCGCCGGAGCGGCATTCGCAGGACCGGGTTGCCAGGCGCCGAGGCCTGCGCCGCCGCCACCCACGCCGACGCCCGCTTTTGGGGCGAACTCGTCTTCACCTCTGAATGCGGTGCCGGGGGGGCCGCCCCAGCCCACGCCAGTCCAACCATTGCCAACTCCCGGGGCAACTCCCGGCCTGTCTCAGCCTCCCGCTTCATCCGCACCTACGCCTCCAATCGCCACTCCGCCGTTTGCGCCGCCGCCTTCCCCACCCGCTGCGAAGCCGGTAGAGGTGGTGGCCCGCAATCTGGATGTCCCGTGGTCGCTGGCCTTTGCCCCCGATGGCCGCCTCTTCTTTACCGAACGTCCTGGACGGATCATGGTGATGGAGCCGGGCAAGGCGCCGCGGCTCCTGGCCACCGTCGAAGTAGCCCGCGTCAGCGAGGCCGGCCTGCTGGGTCTGGCCCTCAGCCCCACCTTCGCCCAGGACCACTTTCTCTATATCCACCACACATATAGAGATGGCGCCGCGCTGAAGAATCGTGTCGTCCGCTTCACCGAGCAGGGGGACAAGGCGGTCAACCCCACTACCATCATCGATAACATCCCCGGCGCCGGCATACACGACGGCGGCCGTTTGCGGTTTGGCCCCGACGGAAAACTGTATATCACGGCCGGCGATGCCGCCCAGTCCGAGCTGGCCCAGGACCCGCGTTCGCTGGCCGGGAAAATCCTGCGCCTCAACCCGGATGGGTCCATTCCCGCCGATAACCCTTTCCCCAACTCTCCGGTGTATTCCCTGGGCCACCGCAACCCCCAGGGACTGGACTGGTATCCTATCACAGGGAAGCTCTACGAGGTGGAACACGGCCCTTCCGCCCACGACGAGCTTAACCTTATCGTCCCCGGCGGCAACTACGGCTGGCCCCGTGTGACGGGCAGAGGAGGAGACGCCAAATTCCTGGACCCGCTGCTGGAAAGCGGCAATGAGACATGGGCGCCCTCCGGGGCCAGCTTCTACAGAGGCGGCCCGACCAAGCGGCCGGTGGCGTTCTTTTTTGCTGCCTTGAGGGGGCAAGCCCTCCACCGCGTGACATTCAAGGGAACGGAGTTCAAGGAAATAGAGACGCACATTGTAATGCTGGACCGTTTGTTCGGCCGCGTCCGGGATGTGGTGGAGGGGCCGGACGGCTTCATGTACATCGCCACCAACAACCGGGACGGCCGGGGGTCCCCCTCGGCGGAGGATGACCGGATAGTGCGGGTGGCCCCCGGCACCTAGTCGAGGCGATTGACTCACCCCTTTGGATTAGCTATACTGCCGTTGTGGAATTGGGCTTTCCTGTTATTACCCGGGGCGTCAAATAGGTCAAGTCAAGTCCCCTCTCTCTAACTCTCCACCTCGAAGGGGGGAGAGTCCCGATATATCGGGATCGCCCTTGACGGGAGAGGGTTAGGGAGAGGGTGAGTTCGGCAGCCACCTCAAATGCAACCACTATTGGGTTCCGGGTAGCAGGCCTGCGCCGGAATCTTGTGCCTGCCCTGTCTAAGCGAATCCCGACCAGTCGGGATTCGGAGAGTGCACCAAGTGGACGAAGCCCTGGTTGGTATCCTTCAGATTACAGAAAGGAGTCATTCGTATGCCCAGCCAGAGCAAGAAGGAATGGAAAGACACCTGTCTTAGCCCGACGCTCAAGAAATCTGTCCCCCGCCAGCCATCCTTTGCCACCTCTTCGGGGATTGAACTCGAAACCACCTACTCCCCCGACGACCTGTCCGGCTTCGACTACAACAAGAGCCTCGGCTACCCCGGCGAATACCCTTTCACCAGGGGCATCCAGCCCACTATGTACCGCGGCCGGCTGTGGACCATGCGACAATACGCCGGCTTCGCCTCCGCCGAGGAATCGAACCGCCGCTACAAGTACCTCTTGGAACAGGGGCAGAGCGGGCTTTCCGTCGCCTTCGACCTGCCCACCCAGATCGGGTATGACTCGGACCACCCCCTGGCCAAGGGCGAGGTGGGCAAGGTTGGGGTGCCCATATCCACCCTCCAGGATATGGAGACCCTGTTCAAGGACATACCCCTGGACAAGGTCTCCACCTCCATGACCATCAACTCTACCGCCGCTGTCCTTCTCGCGATGTATATCGCCGTGGCCAGGAAGCAGGGAATAGACCCTTCCAAACTGGACGGGACTATCCAGAACGACATACTCAAGGAATACATCGCCCGCGGCACCCATATCTACCCGCCGCGGCCTTCCCTGCGGCTCATTACCGATATCTTCCAGTTCTGCGGCAAGAGCGTGCCCAAGTGGAATACCATCAGCATCAGCGGCTATCACATCCGCGAGGCTGGTTCCACTGCCGCCCAAGAGGTAGCCTTCACCTTGGCCAACGCCATAGAATACGTCCAGGCGGCCATCAAGTCGGGGCAGGATGTCGATGCCTTCGCCGGACGGCTGTCGTTCTTCTTCAACAGCCATAACAACTTCTTCGAGGAGATAGCCAAGTTCCGGGCCGCCCGGCGCATGTGGGCCAGGATCATGAAGGAGCGTTTCGGCGCTAAGGATGCCCGCTCCATGATGCTGCGCTTCCACACGCAGACAGCGGGGTCCACGCTCACTGCCCAGCAGCCGGATAATAACGTCGTCCGCACCACGCTTCAGGCTCTCGCGGCCATGATAGGCGGCACGCAATCGTTACACACCAACTCGCGGGACGAGGCATATGCGCCACCCAGCGAGGAGGCGGTGACCATCGCCCTGCGCACCCAGCAGGTGCTGGCCTACGAAAGCGGCAGCGCCGATGTGGTCGACCCCCTCGGGGGCTCTTACCTGGTGGAGTACCTCACTGACAAGCTGGAGGAACAGGCCCTGAAGTACATCCAGAAGATCGACGAGCTGGGCGGATCGCTGGCGGCCATTGAGCAGGGGTTCCAGCAGCGGGAGATCCAGGAATCGTCTTACAAGGCCCAGCAGGCCCTGGAGAGCGGAGAGCGGACGGTAGTGGGGGTCAACAAGTTTGTCTCGCCGTACCCGCCGATCAAGGGGATACTCAAGATCAACCCCCAGGAGGCCGAGAAGCAGCGGGCCAGGGTAGTCGCCTTCAAGAAGGGCAGGGACCAGGCCAAGACAAAAGCGGCCCTCGCCAAAGTGGAGCAGGCAGCGCGAGGCGCCGATAACACCATGCCGGTTATCCTGGCGGCCCTGGAGGCTCACGCTACCCTGGGCGAGATCTGCGATGTGTTGCGGGGGGTGTTCGGCACACAGAAGGAGTTTTTGGCGTTTTAGAAGCCGGAGGCAATAGGCGGGGGCAGACCTCGTATCTGCCCTCAAGGTGTAGGGTTGGTGGAGCGAAGCGCAATCCACCGCTTGACCCACGGTGATGGTGGGTTTCGCCCCGGCAGAATCGGGCCTAAACCCGCCCTACGTACTAATGCAGTACGTTAAACCCGAACTCCTCTTGGGCTTGCTGAAAGTTCTTGTCGAAAGCAACTGCGTGCTGGCAGCCGTGCTTCCGCAGAGCGTGGAAATTTACACAATCAACCATACTCCACCGTTTGTCCCCATGGTCCCTGAATGTGCTGACGGCTTCTAGCTCCACCTCGTCGGCGCTTAATACCGTGATGTTTTCTGCGAGGGCAAGAAGCCGCATGGCCCAGTCATGCCTTCCGGCGCGGCATGACAAGAAGGTGGCAGCTTCGTACAGCGTCCAGTTGGTTGTACATAGTGGCCAGTCGTTGTCTACCATCTCTTTCCACAGCAACGCGACGCGTCCATGATTCTTGTCGTTCGGATAGAGAAGGGCAACCCAGGCTGAGGCATCGACGAAAATTACTCCAGCCATATTCACAGTCAGTACAGGTATTCGTCGAGACTCTCTGAGGCGTCTTCAAAGCCTGTGACTGCAGAAACGGCGGCTTCCGCGTCAATCTTCTCGATGAATGCAGTGAGGCGCTTTCTCGATTCCAACGAGCGGTTGGCGGCGGGATGCGCCGTCTCGCGAAGATATTTGACAGCCGGGTCGACAGCGGCATATAGTAGCGGCCCGGGCTCTTTGATATTTTCCATTTCATTGCCCCTTACACGTTAGCGTAACCGAATCCCACAATAATGTCAACGGCTAGTTTTTGACCTGAATATTTGCTAGAATTCATGTGCAAATAGCCTGTTCGCTCCACCTCCTTCGACTCTCTGAAAGGAGTCAATGCTAGAGGAGACCACTCCGTGAGCCAATCTAAGAAAGAATGGTCCCGATACCATCGGGACCTTAACCCTACATTGAAAAAGGCCCCCCAGCGACAGCCCGCGTTCACCACGTCGTCGGGGGCGGAGGTGGACGCTCTCTATTCTCCAGAAGACCTGTCGAGCTTTGACTACAACCGCGACCTGGGCTACCCCGGCGAATTCCCGTTCACCCGGGGCATCCAGCCGACCATGTATCGGGGCCGGCTGTGGACCATGCGCCAGTACGCCGGCTACGCCTCCGCCGAGGAGTCCAACAAAAGGTACAAGTATCTCCTAGAGCAAGGCCAGACCGGCCTTTCAGTAGCCTTCGATCTGCCCACCCAGATAGGCTACGACTCCGACCATCCCCTGGCCCGGGGCGAGGTGGGCAAGGTGGGCGTGCCGGTATGCACCCTCCAGGACATGGAGCTTTTGTTCAAGGACATACCGCTGGACAGGGTCTCCACCTCCATGACCATCAACGCCGCCGCCCCGGTGCTCTTAGCCATGTACATAGCCGTGGGCAAGAAACAGGGCGTCGACCCGGCCAGGCTGGACGGCACCATCCAAAATGACATCCTGAAGGAGTACATCGCCCGGGGCACCTATATCTTTCCGCCGAGGCCGTCCATCCGCCTTACTACCGACATCTTTCAGTATTGCAGCCAGCATGTGCCTAAGTGGAACACCATCAGCATCGGCGGCTACCACATCCGGGAGGCGGGCTCCACGGCGGGCCAGGAGATAGGCTTCGCCCTGGCCAACGCCATTTGCTACGTTCAGTCGGCGGTGGACGCCGGGCTGGACGTGGATAGCTTTGCCGGACGCATCTCGTGGATATTCCAGACACACAACAACCTCTTCGAGGAGGTAGCCAAGCTGCGGGCGGCCCGCCGCATGTGGGCCAGAATCATGAGGGAGCGCTTCCATGCCAGAGACCCGCGCTCCTGGATGTTCCGCACCCACGTGCAGACCGGCGGCTCGACGCTGGTAGCGCAGCAGCCGTACAACAACATCGTGCGGGCCACGGTGCAGACGCTGGCAGCGGTCATGGGCGGGGTGCAATCGCTGGCCGTCTCCTGCTACGACGAAGCCCTGTGCCTGCCCACCGAGGAATCGGTGCAACTGGCCCTGCGCACCCAACAGATCATCGCCTACGAAAGCGGCGCTGCCGACACCGTCGACCCCTTCGGCGGGTCGTACTTGGTGGAGTCATTGACCAACCGCATCGAGTTGGAAGCGCAGGCATACATCGACAAGATAGACAGCCTGGGCGGTGCGGTGTCGGCCATAGAGCAGGGCTTCCAGCAGCGGGAGATACAGGAGGCTTCATACAGGGCGCAGCAGCGGGTGGAGAGCGGGTCGCAGGTGGTAGTGGGGATGAACAAGTTCACTTCAAAGCAGCCGGTGAGCTGCATGCTCCTGAAGATAGACCCCGCCGAAAGCAAGAAGCAGCAGGCGCGGCTGGCCCGGGTCAAGGCCGAAAGAGACAACTCGCAGGTGAAGGCGGCACTCAAGCATCTGGAAGTGGCCGCCCGGGGCAAAGACAATACAATGCCCCCTATCCTTGATGCCGTGGAAGCCTATGCCTCCCTGGGCGAAATCTGCAATGTGCTGAGGGGAGCTTTCGGGGTGCAGAAAGAGTTCTTGGTGTTTTAGGAATCCTCCTGGCCCCCTTTACTAAAGGGGGTTGGGGGATTTCGTAGTTGCCCGATTTATCGGGCCGTGTCGCCCCATGGTAGGAAGGAGTAAACAATGGACTTTTCCCTGACCGAAGAACAGCTCGTGTTCCAGAAGATGGTGGCGGAGTTGGCTTCCTGGGTGTGAGTGATGGTGAAGCTACCTAGAGTTACCGGCAAGCAGGCTGAAAAAGCCTTACTCAAAGCTGGCTGGTATTTACATCATTCCAGGGGTTCGCACTTCTACTACAAGCAGCCTGACTTGCCAGGTAGAAGGGTGGACATTCCTATTCACGCTGGTGAGAACTTAGCCCCAAAAACGTTGAAAAGCATTCTGGAGCATGCTAACCTCACAGTAGAGGAATTTGAAGCACTTCTGTAATGGGAGTTTCCAATGTTGAAATACAAAGTTATTCTGGAGCGCAACGAGGACGACGAAGGCTTTTACACTGTGACCGTCCCCGCTTTGCCCGGCTGCGTTACCCAGGGGCGCACCAAGAAAGAGGCTTTGATACGCGCTAAGGAGGCTATTGAGGGTTATCTGGAATCATTACAGAAGGATGGCCTGCCAGTGCCGGAAGACGTTGAACTGGCTGAGGTGAGCATATCCCAATAGATCCTCCTGGCCTCCTTCACTAAAGGGGGTTGGGGGATTTTGTAGTTGCCCGATTTATCGGGCCGTGTCGCCCCATGGTAGGAAGGAGTAAACAATGGACTTTTCCCTGACCGAAGAACAACTCATGTTCCAGAAGATGGTGGCCGACTTCGCTACGAAGGAGCTGGAGCCTAACGCCGCCAAGTACGACGAGGAGGAGGTCTTCCCCGCCGAGAACGTCCGCAAGATGGCGGAACTTGGCCTCTTCGGTGTGACCATCCCCGAAGAGTATGGCGGCAATGGAGGCGACTCGATCAGCATGGCCATCGCCACCGAGGAGATCGCCCGCGCCTGCGCCGGGACCTCGACGGTCTATCTGGCCAGCCTGTCACTGGCCAGCCACCCCATCAGCCATGCCGGCACCCACGACCAGAAGAAGAAGTTCCTCACCCCCATTGCCCAGGGGAAAAAGATGGCCGCCTTTGCCCTCACCGAGCCCGCCGCCGGCAGTGACGCCACCGCCCTGGAGACAACGGCAGTGCGGCGGGGGAACAACTACATCCTCAGCGGCAGCAAGATATTCATCTCTAACGGGGCTGAAGCCGAGATCTTTTCTGTCTTTGCCACCGAAGACAAGTCGCTCCGCCACAAGGGCGTTATTGCCCTGGTGGTGGAGAAGGGGACTAAAGGCTTCTCGGTCGTCAAGAAGGAGGTAAAGCTGGGCATCCGTGCTTCTTCTACTGCCCAGCTTGCCTTCGACAACTGCGTGGTGCCCGCGGAGAACCGGCTGGGAGTGGACGGGCAGGGCTTCCATATCGCTATGGAGGCCATAGACTCCAGCCGGGTGAGTGTGGCAGCCCAGGCCCTGGGCATCGCCCGCGCCTGCCTGGACAGCGCCATCAAATATGCGAAGGAGCGCCGCCAGTTCGGCAAGGCTATCGTGGAGCACCAGGCCATCCAATTCATGCTGGCGGACATGGCCACCGGCGTCGATGCCGCCCGCCTGCTCACCTACCGGGCAGCCTGGCTGAAAGACCATAAGAAGCCTTTCCTGAAGGAGGCAGCCATGGCCAAGCTGTTCGCCAGCGAGACGGCCATGCAGGCATCCATCAAGGCCGTTCAGATATACGGTGGTTACGGGTATATCAAGGACTTCCCCGTCGAGAGGTATATGCGGGACGCCAAGATCACCGAGATCTACGAGGGCACGTCCGAGATGCAGCGCATGACCATCGCCCGGCAGATAACCCGGGACTGAGAGGGGAGGAGTATGGCTTTCGAGACCCTGACCTTTGAAAAAGCCTCCGGCATAGCGACCATCACTATGAACCGCCCGCAGAAGCTCAATGCCCTGAGCCTGGAGTCCTACCGCGAACTGGAGGCGGCTCTGGGGCAGGCAGAGTCCGACCCGGAGGTGAGGGCTATCGTCCTCACCGGCTCGGGGCGAGGATTCTGCTCCGGGGATGAGATGGACCTGTATAAGGGATCGTCGGCCCCCGAGGCGCGGAGCCTGATGAAACGCATCATGGGCCTCTATTTCCAGTTGGAGAGGCTGGACAAGCCCACCGTCGCCGCCGTCCACGGCTACGCCCTTGGCTCCGGCTGCGAGTTG
Organism: Chloroflexota bacterium; assembly: GCA_016210545.1. Lineage (GTDB taxonomy): Bacteria > Chloroflexota > Dehalococcoidia > JACVQG01 > JACVQG01 > JACVQG01. The sequence continues at coordinate 11,099 of JACQTY010000241.1, read as the reverse complement.
GCGCTGGCCTGCGATGTCATCATAGCCTCGGAGGTGGCCATCTTCGGGCTGCCTGAAGCCAGGGTAGGTCTGTCTTCGGGGTATGCTTTGCTGCGGCTGCCCCAGGTGATAGGCTACAAGCGGGCCAGGCGCATGTTCCTTACCGGCGAGCCAATGTCGGCCCGGGAGGCCAGGGACATGGGCATGGTGCACAAGGTGGTGCTCCCCTCCAACCTCCGGGAGGCCGCCGAAGACGAGGCCCGCCGGCTTATGGCCGTGGCCCCCCTTTCCAGCACCTTGATTAAGGGATTCCTCAGCCGCTACGCGGGCAGCGACGAGGTGGAGTTCATCAGCCAGATGCTGGCCATCATGATGTCCTCCCAGGATGCTACTGAGGGTTACCGCGCCTTCGTGGAGAAGCGGGCGCCCCGTTTTCAGGGGAAATAGCCCCAGCGTGGTCCAATATAAGTGGCTTCACCGCCCCATTCGGTGCTTCCGCCGGTTGTACCCGGTGCATGCGCCTGGGGTATAATTTCTGGAAGGATACTGCATGACAACGCGCGTTTCTTACACAGGAAAAGACCTGAAAGATATGCTGGCGGCCGCCACCCAGTGGCTGGAAAAGAGCGCCAGCGACATAGACGCGTTGAACGTGTTCCCCGTTCCCGACGGCGACACGGGCACGAACATGTTGCTGACCATGCGCTCGACGCTGGATGAGATCGGTCGCGCGGCGGACTCCAGGCTTGGCTCCGTGGCCACGGCCGTATCGCGGGGATCCCTGATGGGCGCGCGGGGCAACAGCGGAGTGATATTATCTCAGATATTGCGGGGCCTGGCCGAAGCCCTCCAGCGCAAGCACGCATTCACCGGGCGTGACGTGGCTGAAGGTCTGAAGGAGGGCGTCGGGCTGGCATACAACAGCATAGCCAGGCCTGTCGAGGGCACCATGCTCACCGTCGTCCGTGACGTGGCCGCCGCCGCCGGGCAAGCGTCTCAGGCTGACCACTACAGTCTGTTGCCGGTCTTGCAGGCCGCGGTAAGCGCGGCCAGGGACTCGGTGGCCCGGACGCCGGACCTGCTGCCCGTGTTGAGGCAGGCGTGTGTGGTGGACGCCGGAGGCCAGGGGCTCTATGTCCTGCTGGAAGGCATGTTGCTCTTCCGGCGGGGCGAGTTGAAGAGCAAGCTCAGTGGGAAGCCCCAGGTTATCCTTCCCCTGGAGACATGCGTTCCTGTCGCGCCTGTCGAGGAGGATGAAAAGCCCTATGGGTACTGCACGGAGCTGCTGGTGAATGGGGAGGGGCTAAGCGCAGAGACAATAAGGCAAAAGCTGGAGAAAAAAGGAGAGTCCCTGATAGTAGTGGGGGACCACAATGCGGTGAAGGTACACATCCATACCTACCGGCCGGGCGACGTGTTGAACCTGGCGACCCGGCTCGGTACGGTGCATGACGTACTGATACGGAACATGGATGACCAGCACCGGGAGTACCGGGAGTACCTGGAGAAGCGTCAGGAGTCGAGGGCGCCGGCGGGCGGCTCATCAATGCGACCCGCGGACAGAGTCCCCCGGCCAGCCGGGGTCGCAACCCTGTCCATTGCCGCTGTCGCCGTGGTCTCTGGCGAGGGCCTTGCCAGGGTATTTCGCAGCCTGGGCGCGGTAGCTATCGTTCCCGGCGGCGCAACCATGAATCCGAGCACCCAGCAGCTTCTCGAAGCGATCGAGGCGGCGCGGTCGGAGAAGGTGGTACTTCTGACCAACAACAGGAATGTGGTCCCGGCCGCACAGCAGGCACAGACGCTCGCCTCCAAACAAGTTGTCGTGGTGCCCACGGAGACCGTCCCCCAGGGTATCGCGGCGTTGCTGGCCTTCAACCCTGAGGCCGATATGGAGGCGAACGGGGAGGCGATGGAGGCAGCGCGGAGTTCTGTGAAGACGGCGGCGCTCACCCACGCGGTGCGTCCTACTGAGTGCTGCGGACGGCGTATTGAACAGGGCCAGGCCATCAGCCTGGTCGATGATGCGCTGGTCGGGGCCGGGAATACCCTGGCGGAAGCCCTGGAACAAGCGATGGCGATGCTGGACGTGGCCCGCGCCGAAGCCATAACCATTTATTCCGGGGAGGGCGCGTCACCCGCCGAAACGTCACTCGTAGAGGCCGTATTGCGCCGCCACGCCCCCGGCGCCCAGATGGAATTGGTCGATGGCGGGCAGCCCCATTACCCCTACATAATCTCGGTGGAATAGGTGGGCCATGACTGTCAAGATAGTTACCGATAGCACCGGGGACATACCGCCCCGCCTTGCGGAGGATCTGGGGATAACAGTCGTGCCTCTTTTTGTGCACTTCGGCAATGAGGTCTTCAGGGACGGCGTGGACATCAGCGCCGATGAGTTTTACCGGCGTTTGACCTCGGGGAAGGTGTTGCCCAAAACGGCGGCCCCTTCGCCGGGAGACATGGCCGGGGCCTACGCCCAGCCATGTAAAGATGGGCAGGAGATCATTTCGATCCACATATCCAGCAAGCTCAGCGCTACCTACAGCTCGGCTCTGCTGGGGAAGAAACAGGCCGGGGAGAACTGCCGGATAGAGGTGATTGACTCTGGCCAGGCGGCTATGGGTCTCGGCCTGCTGGCCATCGGCGCCGCACGGCGAGCAAAAAAGGGCGCTGCCCTGTACGACGTAATAGACTGGGTCCATCACGCCATACCCAAATGCCACATTGTTGGTGTGGTGGACACTCTGGAGTACCTGCAGAAAGGGGGGAGGATCGGGAAGGCCCAGGCTTTTGTGGGCAGCTTGCTGCAAGTCAAACCGATCATCGGCGTCAGGGATGGAGAGGTACACCCGCTCGAAAGGGTGCGCACCAGAGGGAAAGCCTTGCACAGGTTGGCAGAGATGGCCGCTGCCTTCAAGTCCGTCCATTCCCTATCGGTGTTCTGCAGCACAGAGGACCCGGCGCTGGAGGAGTTGGCGCAGCATCTGGGGAAAGCCTTCCCGAATGTTGAAATCTATCGCTCCCGCTTCGGTCCGGTGATCGGCGCGTACATGGGGCCGGGGGCGGTGGGGGTGGCCCTGATAGAGGCGTAATCTAGTGGGCGGCTTGGTCAAGGAGTTGGTGAAAGCAGAGTGGGATAAATACGAGAAGGAATCTCGGCATAGGAATCCCATTGAACAAATCAAGAGGAGAAAGCAGCCCCTGTGGTTTGGTGTCCACTATTGACATCCGACCTCAACCTGATCAAAAGAGAAGCGATGAGCTTCGAACGAAGTGGCTGGAGGAGAAGGGTTACCGTGTCATCAGGTTCTGGGATAACGAGGTGTTAACGAACATAGACGGAGTCTTCGAAGTCATAAGGGATGCCGTGAACGACAGTGTCCACCCTCACCCTAGCCCTCTCCCTTCCGAGGGAGAGGGTGGTGTTGAGAGACCTCAACAGTGAGCGCGCCAACTCAACAGAACTCAACAAACTCAACGACTACCCCCGCCGGCCAGCTTCGCCGTATCCTGGAGATGGAGCGGAGCAAGGGCTTTGACGACCGCGCCGTCATTGGGGGCCTCGACAGCTTTCTCAAGCGCTGGTCAGGCCCGGCCCAGCAGGCCCTTTCTGACGCGGCTGAACGGCGCGCTTTCAAAGCCCTTTTCGCCGATGCAACGTATGCTACATGGGACAAGCCGGCCCGCCAGGCATGGGTTGAAGCGGCGCTGGCCTGGTTGGACCAAAAAGGGACCGCTGACCGCTCCGAGGGGAAAGCGCCGCCACGGGTTTCTCCGCCGCCTGCCTCCGCGAAGAGACACAAGGACAACGTCCCCCACCTCCCACCTCCCATTTCTCACCTCTCATTGGACTCGCCATTATCGGCGTTCGCCGGCGTCGGCCCGGCTCTGGCGGCCAGGTTCGCAAAGCTCGGCGTCACGTCGGTGCGGGACCTGCTGTTCTTCTTCCCCCACCGCCACCTGGACTACAGTCAGACGAAGCCCATCGCCCAGTTGGAGGCCGATAAAGAACAAACTGTGGTGGCCACGGTATGGGAGTCGCGGGCGGTGCGCCTGGGACGTCAGTTTGGCGCCGAGACCGTGCTCGGCGACGAGACCGGGAATATCCGGGCGGTCTGGTTCAACCAGCCCTACCTGGCCAAGAAACTGCCCGGCGGGGCCAGGGTGGTGCTCAGCGGGCGGGTGAGCATCTTCAAGGGCATGAAGCAGTTCGATTCTCCCGAGTGGGAACTGCTGGATGACCAGACGGGGCAGACTGCGGCGCAGGCGCAAAGTCTGGTGCATACCGGCCGTCTGGTACCCATCTACCCGCTGACGCAGGGCCTGACGGTCAAAAGGGTGAGGCTGCTGGTCAAGGAAACGGTGGACAGGTGGTCAGGCGAGGTGCAGGACTTCCTGCCCGGCCCAATTCGGGAAAGACAGCATCTCCTGGCCCTGCCCCAGGCCATCCAACAGGCCCACTATCCGGATAGCCTGGAGACCAAAGAGGCCGCTCGAAAGCGCCTGGCCTTCAACGAGCTGTTCACCCTGCAACTGGGCCTGCTGTCGCGCAAGTGGAAGTGGCAGGAGAGTCAGCCCGGCCAGCCGTTGCCGTCCCGCCCCGATATTCTCAATAGATTCCTCACCTCTTTGCCCTTTGCCCTGACGCCGGCCCAGGACAGGGTGCTCAAAGAGGTCCTGGCTGACATGACTCGGACAAAACCGATGAGCCGGCTGCTGCAAGGAGAGGTCGGCAGCGGAAAGACGGTGGTAGCGACAGCGGCCCTTGTTATCGCCGCGGCCAACGGGTTCCAGGGGGCGTTGATGGCCCCCACAGAGATACTGGCTGAACAACACATGGCCACGCTGCGAAGACTCCTCTCGGCGCTGGGGGACGGGGTTGAAGAGGAGAACGGTGTTTGGGGCTTCCCCGGCCTGCTGCCCCGGCCTCTTAATATTGCCCTGTTGAGCGGCAACGTCAAGGCTTCGGGCAAGAGGGGGCTTCACAACCTGCTGAGAGATGGTAAGATAGATGTTGTTGTCGGGACACACGCCCTCATACAGAAGGACGTGGAGTTCGACCGTCTGGGACTGACCGTGGTAGACGAGCAGCACCGGTTCGGGGTGCGGCAGCGCTGGGAGCTAAGGCAGAAGGGATTCAATCCCCATGTGCTGGTCATGACGGCCACGCCCATACCGCGGACGCTCGCCCTTACCCTTTATGGCGATCTGGACATCTCTGTCATCGACCAGTTGCCGCCAGGGCGGCAGGAGATCAAGACACGCTGGCTGGGGCCGGACAAGAGGCAGGCGGCGTATGGCTTCTTGAGGAAGCAGATAGCCGAAGGCAGCCAGGCGTTCATCATCTGTCCTTTGATAGAGGAATCGGAGGCTATCGAGGCCCGGGCGGCCACGGCTGAGTACGAGCGCCTGCGGCGGACGGTCTTTCCCGACCTGAAGTTGGGGCTTCTCCACGGCCGTATGAGCGGCCCGGACAAAGACGACGTGATGCGGCGGTTCCGCAATGGAGAGTTGCACATACTGGTATCCACGCCCGTCGTAGAGGTGGGCATAGACGTTCCCAACGCCACAGTAATGTTCGTGGAAGCTGCCGACCGGTTCGGGCTATCGCAGCTCCACCAGTTCCGGGGCAGGGTGGGCCGTGGGGACAAGGCTAGCTATTGCATACTCCTGGCGGAGAACCCCTCTCCCGAGGCGCGGGAACGGCTGGCTATCATTGAAAAGGTCCGCGATGGGTTCCAACTGGCCGACGAAGACCTCAGGCTGAGAGGCCCCGGCGAGTTCTTTGGGGTCAGGCAGAGCGGAACGCCGGAGCTGCGCATGGCCCGGCTATCGGATGTGGGCCTGTTGGAGACAGCCCGTCAAGAGGCAAGAGACCTGTTCGCCGGCGACCCCGGTCTAGCGAAGCCGGAACATCAACCCCTGGTAGGGGAAATGGCCCGCCTGTGGCGGGACAGCGGCGAGGGGAGCTGACGGCCTGAGCGACGCACGCGCGAAAGCGTTGATGGGAAATCGCGCCTGCCCCCTTTACTTAAAGGGGGCAGGCGCGATTCACCGAGATGAATCGGGCCGGGGGTTTTCGACTACGAATAGATCCCGCTCGTAGCCCCGATGTGTCGGATTGGTTTCGTCTTGTTCGGATTAGAAATAGGTTGGAACAGATAGCACGGTGGCCCGCCACTAAGAATATTATTGTTGACTCGCGTTCGTCTCCCGCTCGCCTGGAGAGTGAAACTTGACTCTAAAAAAGAGAATCGCTGAAATCCTGAGGCAGGGACTGGCCGAAGCCCAGCAAAGAGGGACGCTGCCGGCAATGGCCCTGCCTGAGGTAATCGTGGAGCACCCGCAAAAGGCGGAGCACGGCGACTACGCCACTAGCTTGCCTTTGCGCCTGGCCAGGGGTATGGGCATGAACCCGCTGGCCATCGCCGAGAGGATCGCCGCTGCGCTGCCCCCCAGTCCTGAAATAGGAAAGGTGGAGGTCGCCGCCCCGGGCTTCATCAACATTAGCATCAACCCGGCATGGTTGGCGCAGCAGGTGCAGACTGTCCGCAAGCAGGGCGACAGGTTCGGCGACAGCGACCTGGGCAAGGGCAAGAGGGTGCAACTGGAGTTCGTCAGTGTGAATCCCACAGGTCCGTTGCACGTGGGACACGGGCGCGGCGCGGTCCTGGGCAGCGCCCTGGCCAACGTCCTTTCCGCCGCCGGCTTCGCCGTTGCCAGAGAGTACTATCTTAACGACGCCGGCAACCAGATGGAGAACTTCTTCCGCTCCCTTTACGTCCGCTACCTGCAGGCCCAGGGAAGGCCGGCGGAGATGCCCGCCGAGGGCTACATGGGTACATACATGGTGGAGCTGGCCCGGGAGATCGTCCGCGAGTTCGGCGACAGGTTCCTGACGCTCCCCCAGGATGAAGCGGTCCGACAGATAGGGCAGATAGGTATGGTCCGGATCGTCGAGGCGCTGAAACGGGACCTTAAGGCCCTGGGCGTCGAGTTCGATATCTGGTTCAGCGAAAAGAGCCTTTTTGAGGGTGGACAGTACGAAAAGGCCACGGCCTTGCTACGCCAGGGCGGCTACCTGGAGCAGCGGGAAGGGGCCCTGTGGTTCACCTCCACGGCGCTGGGCGAGAGCAAGGACAACGTTATAGTCCGCTCCACGGGCGCGCCCACCTACTTCGCTTCGGACATCGCCTACCACTACAACAAGTTCCTGGAACGTAATTTCGACGAAGTCATAAACATCTGGGGCGCCGACCACCAGGGGCACGTTTCCCGGATGAAAGCCGCGGTGGCGGCCCTGGGCGTGGAGCCGCAACGGCTGAAAATAATAATCTCCCAGATGGTGACGCTCAAGCGCGGGGAAGAGGTGGTGCGCGTCTCCAAGCGCAGCGGTGAACTCATTACCCTCAGGGAGGTAATGGACGAGGTGGGGGCCGACGCCTGCCGTTTCTTTTTCCTGTCCCGTTCCGCCGATGCCCAGATGGACTTTGATCTGGAGCTGGCCAAGAAGCAATCGCAGGACAACCCGGTGTACTACGTCCAGTACGCCCATGCTCGCATAGCCTCCATCCTCAGCAAGGCCAGGGAACGCGGCTACACCTGGGATGATTCCTCCGACACCTCGGCGCTGCTGACCTCCCCTCATGAGATAGCCCTCATCCGCAAGATGCTGGAGCTGTCCGAGGTCATAGAAACGGTGTCCACGAGCCTGGAGGCCCATCATCTTCCGTACTATGCCACCGAACTGGCCACTATCTTCCACCTCTTCTACAAGCACTGCCGGGTGATGCTGCCCAACAGACCGCTGTCGGCGGCAAGGCTGAAGCTGGTCGAGGCAGCGAAGGCCGTCCTGGCGCGGAGCCTTCACCTGATGGGGATGACGGCGCCGGAGAAGATGTAGCAGGCAAGAGGCAAGAAACAGGACGCCAGAGGCAAGGCGGGGGGCACAGCCGCCACCCTGAGCCCGTCGAAGGGCGGGCGGCGCACGCCGAGTGCGCAGTGTGCGGCGTGTTGACCCGCATAAGTGGCCCTGCTACAATGGCTTTGCATGGGGATATAGCTCAGCTGGGAGAGCGCGGCGTTCGCATCGCCGAGGTCGGGGGTTCGAATCCCCCTATCTCCAGTTCTACTTTGTTTCACAGGAGTTCGGTAATAGTTCGCAAATCTTTTCTTGTATGACTGGATTTGACAAGATGTTGGGCAAACATTAACTGCCATGTGGGCTATTTCTTGACCAGAATGCAGCGCAACGTTTCCCGCAGTCGCTGTACAAAGTGCTCGACCGCCCATTTCCGCTCCACCGCGAGATACTCGTAGGTATGGACTGAAAGAAGCGCCCAGGCGAAGTCGGTCGCTTCCTCCACGGTCCAGCTGTCGGCGAGGATTTCTTCTTTCTGGAGAAGTTCCATATCGTGCCTGATACTTTCCCGACGAGATGCCATGCGATTCTGCCAGACTGCCTCTGCTACAGGGTCAGACCGCCGAGCGGAATAGGTGGTATACCACACATCATAGATGAGCGGCTCTATGGCGGCGTACGCCGAAATCCCTTTATCGAGCGCCTCCAAAGCTGTTCTGGCTTCCCTCACTGGCCGAAGTAGTTCAGGAATCCCGATCAACTCATCTCCGTATTCGGCCAGTGCCACCAGCAATTCCGCCTTTGACTTGAAGCGGCGATAAATAGTCTGGCGTGAGACACCAGCATCTCGCGCCACCACCTCCAGCCCAACTCCATGGTAGCCCCGCTCCGCCAGCAATCGGCGGGCAGAATTCAAGATTTTATCTCGAGTTTGCTGTTTTCTAGTTGACATCCTGTAACATTCTATCATATCCTCCACCACACTATAATGTTACAACATGTAACATTACAAAGTTGGTAGGAGAAAATGTCGAACATCTTTAAGGCTCTAGCATCAATCAGTGTCTGGATTCTTTTTATTATCGGCGTGGGGACTTTTGTAGATGTTTCAGCCCGTTTTGTGACTGGCCAGGCAGAGGTCTATCCATTCAATGACTTTATGTATGCAGTCTTTGGCAGCGTCTCCGTTTTCCTTGCTGTGGTGGCAATAAGAATAAGAAAGACTCTGGACTAAAGCCAATAGCACACGCTGTTTATTCGTGCTTCTTTGAGGATCGTGAAAACAGGTCTGAGCAAGTAGATTGATACTTCAGGCAACTGGATAGGCTAAGAGAGAGACTATGTAGCAACTGCAACTATTGGCATTTGGCAGAAGTTTCAAAGGAGGAAGCCAGTGGTCCAAAATCGCAGTAACCGAGACAACGCGTTGAAAGTCCTGTCCTTTTGCGGTATTATCGCGCCAATTCTATTCGCTATCATGGTCGTAATCGGAGGACTATTTTACGAAGGCTACAGTCATGCTACCTATGCCGTAAGTGAGCTTGGCGGAGCGACAGCACAATATCCACTTATACAGAATGCCAATTTCTTCGTAGTCGGCGTTCTCATTGTGGCTTTCGCGGTCGGACTTCACCAGGGTTTGACCAACGGGCGAGGTTCAAAGGTAGGGCCGGCGCTACTAGGGATTTGCACAATGCAGCAGGATTGGGTGGCTTCCTGGCAGCCATCGGAAGTATCTTTGCCATATCCAGAAGATTGAAAGGAGAACCAGGCTGGCAAACTTACTGGCGTTATTCGATGCTAACTGGTGTGGCAGCCCTGGCGGGCCTGGTTGCCTGGATCATGATTAGCAAAGGCGCCGGCATTGAAAGCGTGAACGGGGTATTGCAGCGAACTTTTGTGGGCTTGATACTTTTGTGGATAGGTGTCATGGGAATCAAACTTCTAAAAGCTATTGGGACCTCAATCCTGATCAAATACTGATATTAAAGGCCAAGACAAAGTCTTTGGGAGTTCTACCTATTGATACCCCGGCTCCACACTTCCCGCCGCTCCTCGATGTCCGCCCGAATGCCCGAATACCCGCCTGCCGGAGAACTCTTGTGTTGAGGCCGCCGGGTCCATGGCCCCATTTCCTACCGCTTTATGTAATGGCGGTCTTTACGGGAAAGGACCGGGTCTCAAATGTGGCCACCGTCCCGCTCTGCCGACCGGTCCTATGCGACTTCTCTGAACTCGGGTTGGTATCTTGCCGTATCGCCTCGTCCCGCCAGCGCCCCGCCACGAAGCTCCAGGAGCATCCACGCCTCATGGGGCGCTTCGAACTCGCAGTCGATCCCCTTCGGCCCCGCAGGAGCGAAACCCAGGGGCGGGTATCTGTATCAGTCAGGGTGGCCCGCTACCACGACTATGTCGCGGCCGAGAACCCCGTCGGGGGATGCGGTTCACCTATCCAGATTCACATCCAGGTAGCCGTAGGACAGGCGCAGGGACAGGCCCGCGGCATCTTTGGGAATATCGAAGACGATAATTGCTTCCATGCTCAGTCCGGGCTGGAGCGCCTCGCCAAAGACGTCCCTTTTCTCGTTCAGCGACGCGGCGAGTTTGGTGGCCTCCCGCAGCGCTGTGAACTTGCGTCCCTCCCTGTCATAGAGGGTGAAATCGGAGGGGGAAAATGTCAGAGGCTCACGACCCCGGTTGGCCACGGAGAGGAATACCAGGAGGAAGGTTCCCGAAGGCTTGACGGAAGTCGTCCTGTCGGTAAACTCGGAGGCGCGACCTGTCTTATCAACCGTGTACAGCCCGTTGCCGAAAGTGAACGGGCGGCCGGACTGGGCCTGAAGACCCAGCGTCGTCACTGCGGCGGGCGTTGGGGTCGCCGTCGACGTTGCCTGTGGGGTTTCTCGGTGCCTTGCGGGCAAAGGTGGAGGCAGGATATCTGTGGTGAACCCCAGCACAAGGATGATGATTGCCACGAACATCAGGACCAGCCAGATCAAAGTGCCTAATTTCGTAGGATGCCTCCTGTCCCTTTCGGTCCCTGCTTCAGGCGTCAGGCCTAACCAAGCCAAATCATAACAGGAAGCCCATCTCTCGGCAAGGGTCGCGGCTGGCCAAGATCCACCGCCCCTTGAATCTTGGCAAAGTAGCAGCTTCTTCACCAAGTTGGTGCGGAAATTGTGTCGGAAAGGCCACTCTGACCTCCCCCTTTGGAAAATCCCGATGAATCGGGATGAGCCGAGCGAAGCGAGTCCTGAGC
>JACQTY010000021.1 GCA_016210545.1 Chloroflexota bacterium | reverse complement strand
TCTTCACGGAGTTTACACTGAGCATGGCGATTGTGTTCAGAATGTCTTTTGCAAGAGGCTCAATAGTCTATCAAGGCTGTCCGAAAACGCCCCCAGCCCTTCCCGACTTGTTCCCGACTGGTCGGGACTTCGCTCCAGAATGACAATTTCGGACAGTCTCGGCTAATGTTTTCGGAGTCCATTTTATTTTAAGACCATTAGTAAGTCCCACATCCGAAGCCCCAAACCCCAAACAATACAGAATAAAGACCGCTTCGGTCCCGATGATGGGATTGACTAATTGGTGTCACAACATGAGCGCCTAGCCCATATGTCATTCTGAGCCGCGGCGAAGAATCTCCTGTGCTGCACTGCGCCCAGGCGGCTCCTGCGCAAGCCGTAGAAGTAGAGATTCTTCGGTCGCTACGCTTCCTCAGAATGACAGGTAGATGTCGCTATGTTTTGTTAATGACCATCATCGGGATGCCTCGCCACACCTATAGAGGCCGTTCCCGGTATTATGGGCAATTCCAATTCGTTTAGGGCTTAGGAATTAGAATCTGGGATTTGCGCCGGTGGTAGTCTATGACCTTGCGCAATGCCTGGGCGCCCCGGGCAAAGCTGCTGTAGGTGGGAATGTCCTGGGCTACCAGCTTTTCTCTCATGTCCAGAGCCAGAGACTCCTTGGCCCCGGCAACCACAATGGTGATCATGCCCTTGCTGGAGCGGGCTTTGAAGTCCTTCAGGGCCCCCACCAGGTCATCCATGAACTTAGGCTCTTTCTCCCAGCGCCGGGAGAGGAACATGGTGGAGATCTCCATAGCTATGACGTCAATGTTGTTGTCCTTGTCCAGCACGTTCAGCAGGCGGTCCAGATTCTCGATGGACAGGGTGGCGGCGCTGATGTCGAAGGGGTTGCGGTAGCTGCCCCCGATCAAGGTGAAGTACTGGCCCAACACGTCAATGGAAGACTGGCTCAACTGGGGCACCTTCAGGCCTTCGGTGGCGAAGGCGTCGGTTATGGCTACCGACTGGCCCCCGCTCAGGGATACCAGGCCCACCCGGTTTCCGGCCACGGGCTTCATGTACAGCACGCCTTTGAGGATGTCTATTATGTCGTCCAGGTTGGCCGCCTGAATAGCGCCGTACTGGCGGATCAGGGCCCGCCACAGCGTCGGCGACTCGGCGAGGGCGGCGGTGTGGGCCGACGTAGCCCGCGTGCCTTCCTCGGTAAGCCCGCCCTTCCAGATAACCACCGGCTTCTTCTCCGCGGCGGCTTTAAGGGATTCCACGAAGCGGCGGCCGTTCTTGACGCCCTCGATGTACATGCCGATAGCCTTCGTGTCGGGGTCTTTCACGAAGTAGTCCAGGTAGTCAGGGCTATCCATGATGATGGCGTTGCCATAGCTTATGGACTTGGATACCTTCAGCCCGTGCAGGGGGCCCATCGAGGCGAAATAGGAAAGGTGGGTGCCGCTCTGAGCAATGAAGGCTACGCTGCCTCCCTGTCCGGTCCACTGGTCGGGCTGGAACCGGAGCCCGGCTTTGGGGTGGTAGATACCCATGCAGTTGGGCCCGTTCAGACACAGGCTGCCCTCCCTGGCCATGCTCTGGAGCGTATCCTGAAGCTTTCTGCCTTCCTCTGTGTTCGTCTCGGCGAAACCCGAGGTGAAAAGGGTCACACCGCCTACCTGTTTCTTGATGCAGTCGGCCACCACCCTCGGGGCGACGTTGCGGGGGACGGCTATGATGGCAAAGTCCACCGGCTCGGCGATGTCCATCAGGCTATGGTAGTTCTTGAACCCCAAAGCTTCAATGTTCGGTATCTCGTTGGGGTCGATCTGCACCGAGTAGACAGGGCCGGGGAAAGACTTGAGGGCCCTCAGGAACATGTAGCCGTTGGCTTTCTTGTCCCCTATCACCGCCACAACCTTCGGGTTGAACATGCGGTCCAGGTTGAAATGGCTTGTTGACAATTTTACCTCCACCCCTGCGCGTCGGGGCATCAAGTCTTGTCCTGTACTATTTAATTCGAGGCATGCGAAAAGTGTGCTGGCGAGAGCCGGGGATGCACGGATACGAAGCCCGCCGTTGCCGCAGCTACTGCTGCGGCACGACGGGGCGATAGGAACCGGGGTGGTCTTCCCTGAAAACGGCTGCCCTACGCTGGCGGTTCCAGGATTATTCTGGCGTCCACGGCGATGGCGCCATTCTTATAGGCAAAGACGGGGTTGACGTCCAGCTCTTTGATATCCGGGTTATGGTCAATGAAGTAGGACAGCTTGAGCAGCATATCCTCCAGCAGTGGCACGTTGGCCGGCTCGCTGCCGCGGTAGCCTTCCAGAAGGGGGTAGCCCTTGATCTCCTTTATCATCTCCCGGGCGTCCCGGCGGGTTATGGGGACGATACGGAAGGCCACGTCCTTGAGGACTTCCACCCAGACGCCGCCCAGGCCGAACATGAGGAACGGGCCGAACTGCGGGTCCTTGGCCATCCCCATGATGACCTCGACCCCCGGGCGGGCCATCTTCTGTACGGTTACGCCATCGATGCGGGCCTGCGGCTGTTTCTCTTTCACAGCCGCCATGATGTCCTTGAACGCCGTGGCTACTGCCTTCTTGCTGGCGAGGTTCAGTTTCACGCCGCCAGTGTCGCTCTTATGGATTATGTCCGGCGAGGCTATTTTCAAGGCCACGGGGAAGCCCATCTCCTCCGCCAGGCGCAGGGACTCGGCCTGGGTACGGCCCAGCCTGGTGTCCACGGTATCGATGCCGGCCTCGCGGAGAAGGGCCTTTGCCTCCACCTCGCTGAGCTGGATGCGGCCAGCCTCCCTGGCCTGCGTTAGAATGCTGTTGGCCATCAATTCCTTCCTCTCTGAGAGCAATAAGTGGGCGCTTATCGTGGGCAAAGCGGGCGTCGCAATCGCCCGCGCATATTCGCGGAGCGGAGCACGTCCACGGGCATTACACAACCGCCCGGTTAATCCTTTGAGGTGTTTGTTCAGCCCGCTACTATGGTGGATATTGTAGCAGCGGGCAGATGGTTTGTAAAGGATACCCTTGCGCTCTGACCGTTGTCCCCGGCCACTTTACATGAGCGCCGGAACCTCATATTATGAGTCCTGTGCGAAATCCATACATCGGGATTGTGACAGGGGAAAGGAGTGGTCGATGGAACTCAACGATCTGGAGACATTGGTCCGGAGCCGTCGCTCTATCCGGCGCTGGCAAGATAAGCCGGTACCGGTTGAGCTGCTGACCAGGGCCATAGATCTGGCGACCTGGGCGCCCAACGGCGGCAACAAGCAGAACTGGATCTTTTATGTCATTGTGAACGGCAACACCATCAGGTCCATTGCCGAAGAGGTCCAGAACAGTACCAACCTGATGGCTTCGTGGCCGGAGGCCGCCCAGTTTGTAAAAGATGTTGCCCGATGGCGTGAACGGGCGGGCTTCTTTCGCAGCGCCCCGGCGGCTATTGCCGTGGCTGCATCCCAATACGTTTCAGAAGCTGACCGGATCTTGAGCGCTCGTGAGAAGACCGATCTGCAGGCAAGCCAGATGCGTCTCTGGCGCAACACCGCCAACACAAAGATCCAGTCGGCGGCTTCGGCGATCGCTTATCTGCTGCTGGCGCTGCACCAGATGGGCCTGGGGGCGGTGTGGATGACTGGCCCGATGCAGGCAAAGGGAAAGCTGGAAAAAATATTGGGGGTGCCGTCCGAGATGGACCTCATTGCCTTCGTTCCAGTGGGTTACCCGGACGAAAACCCCGTTGTCAGGCCCCGGAGGCCGGTTAACGAGGTCTGCCAGATCATAACCTAGCGGTGAAATCCTAAATACGAAACCATAACTTCTAAATAAACTCAAATGACCCAAGTCACAAGTCCCGGGGGGGTACCGTGCTACGGAGAACGGGCGCCATTTCGGGGGACAGGGTCTCAGGTATTGGA
>JACQTY010000253.1 GCA_016210545.1 Chloroflexota bacterium | reverse complement strand
CCATCTTCGGGGTCAGACATATCGAAATTGAAAACCTACCCCGTCATTGCGAGGAGCGTAGCGACGAAGCAATCTCCGCTCCTTAATGCGTTGTCGCACCTGAAAGTCATGAGATTGCTTCGCTTCACTCGCAATGACGGGATTTGTTTGTTTTCAGAGCAGTAACCGCGACCAATGTCCCACAACCCCGAAATCCCCCTGTGTCCAGCAACCCAGGATATGGGTAAGGGTCAGTTTTCTAAAGGGGGTTTTCGCCCCACGACCGACGCCTAAGCCAGTATTGGCGTTGCTGAATTCTCAAATCACCCCTCGCCGCCGCAGGGCGACCAGCTCAAAGGATGATAGACCCACCTCCCGGCCATATATCTCGTTGTTGTGCTCGCCAACGAGTGGCGCTCGCCTGCCCGGTTTCAGGGCGTTGGGTGTGCACTTGACGAAGGGGCCGGGATAGGTGATGCTCATGCCCGTTTCGGGGTGGTCCACCTTAGTCCAGTAGCCGCGGGCCGCCAGTTGCGGGCTGGCCATCAGGTCGCCGACCGTGGCCACCGGGTAGAGCATCACCCGCCTCTTCATGGCCCCGTCGGTCAGCTCGGTCCGGGTGTGCTCCAGGAAGAACGCTTTGAGGCGGGCCTCCAGTTGGTCGTGAAATTCCTGGCTGGCGGCGGCCATGTCGAAGGCGTTCCAATCGATACCCCGCAGAAAGTCGTCGGCCATGCCCTCCTCGTCCATCCATTGCACCAGTCCCTGGTTGGTCTTGGCCCCGGAGGCGGCGCCCAGGATAACAAAGGTGATGAAGCCGTCCCTGCACGGCCAGGTCTGGCGCTGGATGGCGCCGGAGCTGAGGCCGGACCGGCGCGCACCCTGACGCGTGAGGACCGTCTTGTCCAGCTCCCAGAAGCCGCGGGAGTTGAACATGAGCATGGCGACGCTTTCCTGCATTGACACATCGACGTGTTGCCCCTCCCCTGTCCCGGCGGCGTGGTACAGGGCTATCATGGCGCCCACCGCAGCCTCGCCGCAGGTGTGCAGCCATGCCTGGGGAGCGGTGATCCGCACCGGCGCCCGGTCGGCGTCGCCGCAGAGGTACATATAGCCCCCCATAGCCATCCCTACCAGGTCGCATGCCTTCCAGTTGGCGTAGGGGCCCCCGTCCTGGCCAAAGGGGGTGATCGAGGTGAAGACGATGGCCGGGTTTATCCGCGCCAGCGCCTCGTAGTCCAGGCCGAGGGCTGCCATGTGCCCGGGATGGAAGGACTCGATCACGCCGTGGGCGCGGGCCGCCAGCTTCATGAAGAGTTCCTGTCCCTCGTCGGTGTCCAGGTTGAGGGTGATACCCTTCTTGCCCTGGTTGTAGACGGACCAGTGGAGGCTTTTGCTCGTCTTATCCGAGTTTTCCGACTTCAGGAACGGCCCGGCAGGTCCCGACCTGTCGGGATCGCCACCGGGCGGCTCTACCTTGATAACCTCGGCGCCCAGGTCGGCCAGGAGCTTGCCACAGAGTAAGCCCTTGTTATCCGTGAGGTCGAGGAAGCGGTACGGGCTGAGGAAGGACTCGTTCGGAGCTTGCATGGCGACGCAATTATAGAGGATTCAAGAGGCAAGAAACAAGGGGGTTCAAGAGGCCAGAGGCAGTCTTTCAAACTTATTGGCGCAAATCCGTAATCTTATTCGTATTGACATTTCCCACCTCCTGAGAATATGCCAGGGAGGTATTCAAACCATGTCTATCATTGC
This sequence comes from Chloroflexota bacterium, assembly GCA_016210545.1. Taxonomy (GTDB): domain Bacteria; phylum Chloroflexota; class Dehalococcoidia; order JACVQG01; family JACVQG01; genus JACVQG01. The sequence goes on along the minus strand of JACQTY010000253.1, from coordinate 45,216 downwards.
TTCCTGATTTTCGAAAATCTCCAACTATCATCCTGGATTCATGGCTTGTACCTCTCCCTACCGGATGGGTTGCACCGGTTCAATCCCTTTCGGTCGGTTATTCCGATCAAGAGGCTCGAAACCACCCTTGTTATCCTGACCCCAATCGTTCCCCGCCCCCGGATTGGGCAACACCACTGGATTGCCGTTCACGTCCCGGGCGTGCACGTTGGGGCCTAAAGCCTCCATCCAGTTCCCACCTATCTTGAGATTGATGTTCCTCTCCTCGGTGAACATCTTGTATTCCATTTCCCGGACACGGTCGGCTGTAGCTCTGACCATAGCCCGCCTGGTGGCTGAACCCTGGACTTCCGCCTGGACCCATACCGGCTCAATGGTGATGGTAGATAGCGCCCAGGCAAGAAGCCGGGTAGTCGTCTGGAATTCCGCTTCCAGAGCTATAGCGCCGATTACCCTGGCCACCCAGGCGGCGCTGCCCTCCGGCCCGGCGAAATAGTCTGTCCAGACTGTGTAACCCGCCTTCATGGTTGCGCCGCCATCGGTAAAAGCTAAGGGGGCGCTGGACGCCTCGGCTACTATGGCCGAGGCGTCTCTGTAGGCGCGCGCCACTTCGGGAAGGTCTTGCACCTCTACAATGCGGGCATCGGGGTACTGTTGTTTCAGCCCGGCCAGCATTATATCTGATATGTACTGGCGGGGTGTATGGTAGCGCAACAGGAAGAACTGGAAGCCCAGGGCCGGGATATAAGTGCCCTCGCGGTAGCCCATCATGGCGGTATATTGCGTGGGCGCCCAGTGTTGAACTGGCACCGGGTTCTGGAGGTAGAAGCGGGACTTTCCCTTTTTGACGTCTAGCTGGTAGGTGGAGTCAGTATTCACCCGTTGAATACCTCCAGAGACCTCCCAGCCCTCAGGGACAAGAACCTTGAACGCCATCTCATTGGGGTCTTGCCAGAAGCGGAAGGGCTGGCGGGCAAGAGGGACGGCGGTGGGAATGACTCTGATCTGGACCTGGCCCTGGGCCCGGCCGCCATGGCCATCGTCCACTGTCACTACAAGAGCAAACGTGGTTGGTTGGGTCACGCCAGGTGGGTGCAGTCGATGTCCTGTCTGAGAGCTGTCCGGATGGCTGGCCCGGGGTTTGCGACCAATTGAAGGCAATGGCGTCGCCATCAGGGTCTCGGGCAACGGCCTGGAGCTGCACCTTGCCGCCAGGAACTATCTGGCCGGGCGCAGCCCTGACATCGCCCACAATCTGCGGTGGTCGATTGGCCGGTCGGGGCGCCGGAGGCGCCACTTGCGGCGGGGGTGTGCCAGGGGTGGGGGCTGGCTGCGGAGCAGACGGCGGGGCGGGTAACGGAGCGGAGGGGGGGGAGGTAACTATGTCCGGGGGAGGCGTTTCGCCGGTTCCGAGGGGTGCTACGCTGGAAGGCGCGGCACGCGGTGTGCCGGCGGACGTTTCCGGCGCAGGGCGCTGACAACCGAGAAGCAGCGCCGCGGCCAGGACAAGTGAAATAGCTGAAGGACTGCACTTCATAGCCTGCCCCCTTTCAGCGAGGACATCGCTGAGGACATCGCTGCTGTCTGCCGTCCCTTTTTGACGGCCCAACTATAGTCCTCGCGTGGCGATCTGTCAAAAGGCGCTCCACGTACTTCATCATTTGCCTGGGTTGATCACACTGATAACGTCGCCGCCAGCGAACCGCCGCCCATCGGAAAGCTGTCCGCTCACCGCGAGCGAAAAGTTGCCGGTCTGCCCGGTCAGAGCAGCTATGACTGCCTGGCGGTCGAACTTTACCATCCGGTCAGCCACTCCATCGGCATCGTAGTCGCCCAGAGAAGTGGGACTCATCTGAGCAGAAATGGCGCCATTGGCTGCTTTCAGCTTTACAGTAGCTACACTAATCTGCGTTACATCGTATCCCGATGGAAACTCTATGTAGGCGGTTACGGCATTGTTATCGCTCTGGCCCCGCACATTCAATGTGTCGGGTTTGACGTCGACCGTAGCCGCGATCACTACGGTGAAAGCAACCGTAACGCTGTGGCTATTACCAGATTTATCAGTAGCCGAAAGAAGGACAGTGTGGTTGCCCGCCCTATTAGCCAGGTTAATGACCTGGCCGCTGCTTACTGGACTCCCATCCAGCGTGGCTGATTGGATGGCCAGGCCGGAAAGGGGGTCCTTGATAGAGAAGTTTAGTGTCAAGCTCTCAGAGGTAAGGTAATCCTTTGGCTCCGGTGAAGCGACGGCTATCTCTGGCTTGGTCAGGTCGATATTGATGCCGCTGGATGTGGCCGGGGCGCTGACATTGCCCGCCTTATCGGTGCAAGTGCCTGTTGCCGACTGGCCAGCGCCTTCCGTAGATAGCGTGGCCGGCGGGCTGCATAAAGCGATGCCCGACACGCTGTCGGAACCGCTGAAGCTCACCACCACACTGGTGTTGTTCCAGCCGCTGGCATTTGGACCTGGAGAGGCGCTGGCGTTCGCCATGGGCTTTGTCCTATCCAGATTAACTGCCGGGGAGGCAAAGGTGGCGCTGTTGCCCGCCTTGTCCACTACAGTTACGCTCTGGGTCAGGCCAGCGCCTTCCGTGCTGAAGGACAGGGGAGTGGCTGGGTTCGGTGAAGCCACCCCTGAGAGACTGTCGCTTACGGTGTAGGCTACGGTTACATCGGCATTGTTCCAGCCGTTGGCGCTGGGCGTGGGGGTAATGGGGCCGAACGCCACCGCCGGTTTCGTTTTGTCCAGGTTGACTGCCGGAGAAGTGAAGGTGGCGCTGTTGCCTGCTTTGTCCACCGCGGTTACCGTCTGGGTCAAACCTGCACCCTCGGCAGTGAAGGATAGTGGGCTGGAGGGGCTCGAGGAAGCAACCCCGGACAGATTATCATTGACCGTATAGCCGGTGGTCACATCGGCGTTGTTCCAGCCCGCCGCGTTGGGCGCTGGGGTCAGGGTAGCGAAGACCACAGTAGGCTTGGTCAGGTCGATGTTGATGCCGGTAACCGCGGCTGGGGCGCTGACATTCCCCGCCTTATCGGTGCAGGCGCCTGTGGCCGACTGGCCTGCCCCCTCCGTGCTAAGGGTAACGGGTGCGGTGCAAGAGGCGATACCCGACAGGCTATCTGTGCCGCTGAAGCTCACCACCACACTGGTATTGTTCCAGCCGGCGGTGTTGGGGCCGGGTGAGACGCTGGCAGCGGCCGTAGGGGGTGTCTTATCAATCTTGAACGTGACGGTCCGGGTGGCCTCCACATTGCCTGCCGCGTCCCACGAACGATAATAGACCGTCGTTGTTCCCTCCGTGCTGACCGGGAACGGCCCGGCATAGGTTTTCAGATTGACCCCATCCAGGCTGTACTCGATCTTGCTGACGCCGGAGCCTCCCATCTTGTCCGATGAGCTGATGGTTACCTGGACGTCGGAGGCGTACCAGCCATTGGCGCCCTGCGTGCCGGCAAGTGTGACGCTTGAGGTCGCCGGAGTCTTATCTATTTTGAACGTGGTAGTTCTTGTGGATTCCACATTGCCAGCATAGTCCCATGCGCGATAGTAAACGGTTGTTGCGCCCTCACTGGCGATGGTGAATGGCCCTGTATAGGTGTTCAGATTGACGCCGTCCAGGCTGTACTCGATCTTGCTGGCGCCTGTCCCACCCGTTTTATCGCCGGCGCCAAGCGTAACCTGGACATTGGAAACATACCAGCCGTTGCCTCCCATCGTTCCGGAGAGGCTGGCCACTGAATAGGGCGGCGTCTTATCTATGTTGATGCCGCCGACCGATGTCGAAGCGCTGTTCCCGGCGCCGTCAGTGCAGGCGCCCGAAGCTGATTGGCCCGCACCCTCTGTGCTGAGTATGACCGGGGCTGTGCAGCCGGCGACGCCTGAAAGGGCGTCGGAGGCGCTGAAACTTACCGTGACATCGCTATTATTCCAGCCAGCATGGTTGGGGCCGGGACTTCGGGAAGCGGCCACGCTGGGCGGCGTCGCATCCCGTTTGATGGTTACGCTCTTGGAGTTCGTGCCGCCTGCCGATGCGGCCGTGCAGGTAAAGGTAACCCCGCCTGTATCATAGGTTACACTGCTCGGGCCACAGCCTGAGCTGGAGGATATGGGAGACTGGGGGTCTGCAACGGTCCACGAGACCGTTACCGTAGCGTTGTACCAGCCATTGTTGCCCTGGTTGCCGGAGATGATTGGAGTGATGACTGGGGGCGTGGAATCTGTTATGGGACGCTTGCGCGATACCAACAGGTCATCAACTGCCATTCGATTTCCCTCCCCAAAAAGCCACACACTGGTGATGATGTTCGGCCCCATCTCCACCTTGATAGGCTCCCACAGATTGTACTGCCCGTCAGGGTCTCCCTGTCCTAAATTCCAATTTGCCCGGCCGGAAGCCGAGGCAATTATGGTGTTGTTTATATCGTAAGCAACAAGTTCCACAGGTACAAAGGAGGCGTAGTAAAGCATCACCCCGGAAACGGCTTGAGAGAAACCAATCCCCATCGCTTCTGTGTCGCGCGTAAAGGCAACGGTGGAGGGTGAGGGTTCATTGGCAAAGTTGCCGGTTCCTCCTGCATCCTTATCAATAAGCGCCCACCAGTCATAGTTTGAGGCAGGTACAGGCCTGCCACCGCCGCTCCGCAGGTTCAGAATAACAAATCCGACGTCTATTGATCGTATGGCATGCGAATCTACGGCCCCTTCAAAGGTGACCTTAGCAAAGTCGGTGTTGCCTTCCTGGTAGCGGATCACCTGGATGGCTGAGTCCGCGTGGGTAGCCCGCACGGGTTCAGGAGTAAAGACCACGGCCATAGCCGCCAGCATTACCAGTGCCGAAAGCGAAGAAATCAATGTTTTATGCTTGATTTTCATTTTGCCTCCTCTCGCTCTTTGTGCCTTCAGCTTAGCCCCCCGTTCCGCGATGGTCTATGAAGCCCTTCACGGCAGCGCCGTGAAGGGCTTCATACTCTGGGGGGCTACCTTCTCGCCCCCATGCCGGCCTGCATCTGTTTCGCCAGCTTGTCGGCAAACTGCCAGCTCACCAGAGGAAGCACCTCTATCTTCACATAAGGAAAGATGGGCGAACCGGCCAGGACTTTCATGGCGTCCTCGGGCTTTTCTACGCTGAGGATAGCTACTCCGCCACTGAAGTCGGCGAGCGGGCTGAAGATGGCGACCTGACCTTTCTGGCGGAGATCTTCGCAGTAGGCGCATTGGGCCACATACGCCTCCAGCAGTTGAGGAGATAACGGCGCGTTAACCTTGCAGATAGCCAGATAAGCCATTGGGGTCCCCTTTCAATTGTTACTTTCTATAGCTCAGTTGTGCCCAGGCATCTTTCAGATGAACTGAGACACCGGGGTGATGGTTGCCGTGCAGTGCTTGAAGCCCGGTTCCAGGAGCTTCTGCAGCGCTTCGTAGTCGCTGGACTCAACTATCCAGCAGAACACGTGCTCCGGGTAAGCGGCGTAGGCAGCCACCACCTTCAGGCCAGCTATTTTCCTCGGCGGCGCGTGTAGCGATTCCCTGCCGCCGGCGTCGATGGGACAGGTCTCCGGGGTATGGGTCTGAGTGATCAAGAACAGCATTTAGGTCATCTCCTTTCATTTTTGGGTCTACGGGATCATCGTTCGTCTTCGTAGCTCTATAGCGCGTTTATAGCCTTAGCGCCACCACCACCAGGCAGCGCTGGCAACGGCAGCGGCCACGGGCAACAGAGCCGCCACAAGATACCTTGCAGCCGTGCAGATTCTTCCTATCATTGTGTTCACCTCCTTTCTATGCCAGCCTAGCGAAAATACACGGGACCCGCAGCGGCCAGGGCTGCCGCTATAGGCAAGACCACCGCCAGGGTGGACCCCAGGAATTTCCCCATCTTTGTTTTCATGTCCATGCTGCTTTCTGCTTGCATGGCCAGTGTTGAGCGCCGTGCTAATAGCTGATTGCGTAAATGGGTGTCATGATAATCCTCTCTCCCCGCCGAGGGAGAGAGAGTTCGAGAGAGGGCCTTCACCCTCTTAGCCCTCTCTATTCAGATCTCAGTACACGACACTTTTCCAGATTCGGAAAGCCCCTTTTTGAGCGATGAGCCTGAGCCGCTTGCGAAGGGTGTTCCCGATGCCCCAGGTTTCAACCTGGGGTATGAAAAATGATCCCGATTCATCGGATTACCCACCCTCTCGCCCAGAGACCTTCTTGTTTAGGGGACACCCCCAAGACCCCGCCAGAGGGGCGCAGCCCCCTCTGGACTCCCTCTTGCCGGCTCTGGCCGAACCTCCCACACTTGATTCACTGCCTTATCTATAAGGCATATCTACGGAAACTGCCGTGTAATCAGCCCTTCAGAGGGAGAGGGGATGCCAATGTACCGCTGATTTCCGCAAGTTAGCCCTAGGCCATCCACTCCTACTGGTGTGCAGACGATCGAGCTAGGAACCTGGCGCCGTCAGATGTCCCAGCCGCCCGTAGCAGCAGCCGCGCCGCCAGCGCCATCCCCGCCACTATGAACACATCGGCCAGATTGAATACCGGCCCCCAGCCCGCGTCGATGAAGTCGGCGACGCCGCCATGGACGAGGCGGTCGGCCAGGTTCCCCAGGGCGCCGCCGGCCTGGAGGCCAGCGGCCACGGCTGCCAGCCGTGTGGCCCGGGGCAGCTTCCGCATGTATAGGGGGATGAGCAACAGCCCCAGGAGCGCTACCAGCACCCATACCCCGAGGCCCTGGGAGTAGCCGAAAACGCTGCCCGCGTTCTCCACCCTCACCAGGCCCACCGGGCCGACCACGTCCAGGCGGTCGCAGGCGCTCAATGGGGGCGCCGGGCACAGGGCGATGGCGTAGCGGACGTAGGTCTTGGTGGCCTGATCTGCTGCCAGCGCCAGGGCAGCCAGGACTCCTGCTCTTGCAGCCAGCGTCTTCGTATTCATCGGTTATCTCCACCCATACCCAAAGGCGGCAGCGGCAATTGCCACGGCAACGGGTAGTGTTGTGCTGATAATGATCCCTGTCATCTTCATGAGCTTCGCCTTCATGGTAGTTGGCTCCTTCCTAGTTTTGGCCTACAGCTTAGTCCCTTTGATCGCTTTGTGGGGGAGTATCGACCTAACCCCCGGCCCCTTCCCGTATTGGGAAGGGGCCGGGGGTTACGTGACCCCGTTCCACAGGGACGCTCTCCCTCACCGGTGGTCCTGGTCAACCTACCGCCAGGTATACGAAGCGGCGCTGGCCATGACGACTGCCACCGGCAGGGCCACAGTGATGATTAGCTCGGTTAGTCTAATGAGCTTCGCCTTCATGGTGGTTGCCTCCTTTCTTTGACCTCTCCCTCTCTGTCCCCCTCTTCGTTGACGGAGAGGGGGAAGGGGTGAGGTCGAATTGCCTCAGCTACCAGCCTCCATTCGGGCCGGCGCCTTAGTAGTAGCCCTCGCTGGGGGAATAGCCATTGTAATAGCCATACGATGGTGAGTAGCCGCCGGACCCCGAGCCATCTCCGAAATAGCCCTGGCTAGGGGAATAGACGTCGTAGGTCCCATAGTTGGGGGAATAGCCGCCGGAGCCGGAACCATCACCGAAGTACCCACCGGACGGGCTGTAGTAGTCGTAGGTCCCATAGTTGGGGGAATAGCCAGAGCCGTAGTTGGTTACGGGAGGGATCCCCGTGTCGTGCCAGTTCCAGTTCTGGGCGCTCCCCAGCGTGGAACCAAAGGCGCCCCACCCCTGGTTGAAGTCCAGGACCGGAGGCATGGGCAGGAGACTGTCCAGCGCACCCATTCCCTGCAAGGATTGCTGGAAACCGGGCGTCAACTGCATCTGGACCTGCAATGACCCCTGGTTGTTGCCGGCCATATACCCGGTCAGGAACTCCCGGCCACACCCCTGATAGGCAAAGAAGACAGCCCTATTGTTGGGGCTGAAAGGGGTGGACTTGAGGCCATCGGCGTAGCCCATCTGGAAGCCTTGCTGATAGCCGCCGCAAGAACCGATTTGATGGGACAGGGCCGCTGGCTCGGCCAGGCCGGCGGCGGGATCTGCCAGCGCGGGCCGGGCCAGCGTGCCAGCCAGGGCCACGAGCAGCAACGCCAGCGCCAGGGACACTGCCAGCTTGGTTATCATCTTCGTTTTCATGGTTTATCCTCCTTTTTCCTTTCTTGTGGCCGCCTAGCGCCACATGAACCCGGCGGCGCTGGCGATGGCGGCCGCGATAGGTAATGCTGCCGTGATAATGGTCCCTGTCGCCTTCATGAGCTTCGTCTTCATGGTGTTTGCCTCCTTTCTTTCATGATTTGAATTGTCTCCCACGCTTATATGGAGCGCATGATGGATTGCGTTAGAACAGCCTCTCGGCCTTACCCGGAGGCTGCGGTGGCGCCCCCAGGAGCGTTTCACCGGCGACCACCGCCGCCGTGAGGATCAGCCCCTTCGCCTTTTTGAGCATCTCTTTCATTCCGCCGCCGCCTCGTTTTGTTTCCGTCATCAGAGTAGCCCTTTTGGGGGCGGCATTCTGCAAAGCCGTTCACGAGAACGGTGTGAAATAGCTCACACTATTGACAGCCCCAGCCTGGGGGCTTACCATTGGGCCAGGACGGTCCAGGCGGTGCACAATGGTCGGTACGGATGTCCTGTCGGGAATGCCGCTATTCGAGGGGCTTGCCTCCGGGGCGCTGGTCGCGCTCTCTAATGCCCTGCAGAAAAGGCGCTACCCTAAAGGCGATGTCATCTTCCACCAGGACGACCCGGGGTCGACCATGTACATCATTATCGAGGGCGTGGTCAAGATTGTGGTTACCTCCCCTGACGGGAAACAGCACACCCTGGCCATCCTGAGCCGGGGTGCGTTCTTCGGGGAGATGTCCCTTCTCGATGCCCAGCCGCGCTCCGCCGATGCCGTGGCCTTGGAGACATGTCAGCTTTTGACCCTGGGCAGAGAGCAGTTCGTGGACTTTCTCAGGGCCCAGCCCGAGGCTGCCTTGAAGCTCTTTGCCGCCCTGTGCTGCCGCCTGCGCCACGCCGACCAGCTTGTCCAGGACGCGGTCTTCCTCGATGTTCCTGGCCGGCTGGCCAGGACCATCCTTGATCTGGCCGAAAGCCAGGGGGAGACAGAGTCCGGCGGCATTGCCATCAGCCCTCGCTTCAGCCAGGTAGAGATGGCAGAGATGGTGGGGGCTACACGAGAGAGCATCAATAAGTGGCTGGGACTCTACGCCCGCATGGGGCTTCTACGATACGAGCATGGCAGGATAACGGTGCTGCGTCCGGACAAGCTGCGGGAGCGCATCTGCTGATAGGGAGAAATGAGGGCAAGAGACGCAGGAGGCATGGAAAATATGCCGCGATTCCAATGCTGTGGGATTTCCTTCGATGGGGAACAGCCTTATGTGGAGCACCGCCAGAAGATTCACGGCGAAGCTCCCCAGGTGAAGTACACCTGTTGCGGCATCAAGTTCTACACCGATGAGGGATACTCGGAACACCGCGAGAATATCCACTCCGGGGCAAAGCCTGGCGTCGGCCGCCGGGGCTGGCTGGCCCGACTTTTCAGAAGGTCATAAGCGGAAGGCTCCATGAACGCCACAGGGATTCACTATCCGCACCGTTGCAAGGTCTGCCGCACGCCCATCCGCGGCATCAGGGCCTGGCCATACCGGCTGCGGGGGATCGTTCCTTTTGCCAAGAATCCTCAGCTTTGCAACCGCTGCAGCAAGGTGAGTTTTCCTGCGGTGGAGCAGGAAATCACGGTCCTTTTTGCCGATGTCCGTGGCTTTGCCGCCTTGTCCGAGAGAACGCCTCCGGAACGGTTGAGGCAACTTCTGAACGTTCTCTTTGCCGCTGCCAGCGAAATACTCATACAGAACGATGCCCTGATAGACAAGTTCCTCGGCGATGCCATCATGGCGCTCTTTAACGCGCCTATTCCCCAGCCCAGACATAGAGAAGCGGCGCTGCGCGCCGCCTTTGCCCTTCAAGAAAGAGCGCCGAGCCTTAACCTGCCTTTTTCCATTGGTATCGGGCTGAACACCGGTATAGCCCTCACTGGCAACGTGGGCAGTGGCGAGGTGACGGACTATACCGCTGTGGGCGATATGGTGAATGTAGCCTCACGCCTATCTGGGCTAGCCGGGGGATGTGAGATTCTCGCAGGCTTGGCCACATGGGAAGGGCTTCAATTTCCACTCCCACCGGGATATGAGTGCGAACGGGTAAGTCTTCAGGTTAAAGGAAGAGAGCAAGCGGTCGAGGCGTACCGTATTCGCCCGAGGCAACGCGGTCCGTAAATGGGCGCCCTGGGGAAGATAGTGACCTCATCGGAGCAGCACGGAGCAAACGGGGTGACGCGGGAATCCTCCTCTGTCCCCTTTAGTAAAGGGGGTAGGGGGATTCGGGCATGGGATTGCGGAGTTTACCCTGAGTACGAGCGAAGGGCCCGCCTTCAGCGGCTCGCAATGACACGTGTTGTCGCCATGGCCTCCGTCGTGGACCGCCGCCCTTTGCCATATTATTGCCCCGAGCATCAAACAGGTTGATCAGGCCGCTCCCTCTCTCTAGCCGCCCTTACTCCGCGCAGCGGAGTCTACGAAAAGGCCGGAGAGTCCCGATATATCGGGATCGCCTTCCACGATCCGAAACGGGCTCTCCGATAGCGTGTTACCCATCCCGACACATCGGGGTGTTTCACTCGGGGAGCTCACGCCGAAGTCCGAGCCGAACGGTCAAATACTTTCGGAGAAGAGAGCGGGAGAGAGAGCCTGCCCTGAGCGACGAGAAGTGGTGAGCCGGGCAGCCCGCGAAATGCGAACAATATTCCGCTCTGGTCAATAGAACCGGATATTGCCGTTGACCGAGTAGTCGTAGTTGCCGGAGACGAAGCTGGGATCGTCCAGGACGCCCAGGCTGTAGGGGATGGTGTGCTTGACGCCCTCCAGGGTGAAGCTGCCGAGGGCCCGACTCATCTTTTCCAGGGCTTGAGAGCGGTCTTTGCCTCGCACAATTACCTTCGCCAGCAGCGAATCATAGTACGGGGGCACTTCCATGCCGGGATAGAGGGCGCTGTCTACCCGGATGCCCTCGCCCGAAGGCTCCCTTAACTCGGCGATGCGTCCGATGGAGGGAAAGAAGTTGCGGTGGGGATCCTCGGCGTAGACGCGGCACTCTATGGCGGCGCCGCTGGCCGGGTACGCTGCCTCCAGGCCCATATGGAGGTGGCTATTGGCTGCGATATGTAATTGCTGCTCCACCAGATCGATGTTGCGCACCATCTCGGTGACGGCGTGCTCCACCTGGAGGCGGCAGTTGATCTCGATCACGTAGAAGTTGCCCTTGCGGTCGAGCAGGAACTCCACCGTGCCCGTGCCCACGAAGTCCACGGCGCGGGCCAGACGCAAGGCGGCCTCCCTCATGCGCAGGTGCAGCACCTCGTCCTCACGGAGGCGGGCGCACGGCGACTCCTCGATGAGCTTCTGATTGCGGCGCTGTATGGTGCATTCCCGTTCGCCCAGGGCCACCACACGGCCATAGACATCGCCCAGGATCTGTAGCTCAATGTGCTTGGCCTCTCTGGCCCACTTCTCCACGAACAGGTTGGTGACGTCGCTGCCCGCTCGCTCGAGGGCAGCGGCCAGCTCGGCATCGTTCTCCACGCGCCGGATGCCCCGGCCCCCACCGCTGTAGGCGGCAGGCTTCAGATAGACGGGATAGCCGACCCGGTTGCATACTTGGCGGAACTCTTCCAGGGTGCTCATGGGATCGAGGCTGCCGGGCAAGACGGGCACGCCGATGGAGGCGGCCAGCTTTCTCACCCCCAGCTTATTACCCGCCAGCCGCATGACGTGAGATGGCGAGCCGATGAAGGTAATGCCCTTCTTCTCGCAAACGGCGGCGAAGCCGGCGTCCTCGGAGAGGAAGCCGTAGCCGGGGTGGATGGCGGTGGCCCCGCTGCGCCGGGCTATGGCCAGGAGCTTGTCCTGGTCCATGTACGTTTCCTCGGCCCAGCAGCCTCCCAGGGGATGGGCTTCGGAGGCCATGCGGACGTGCGGCGCGTCCTTGTCCGGGTCGCTGTACACGGCCGCCGTCGGTATGCCTATCCGCTGGCAGGTGCGCATGATGCGGACGGCTATCTCGGAGCGGTTCGCGACGAGGACCTTGCCGATGGCCGGCCTATCGGTGTTCTTCTGCGGTATAGACAGTAATGCAGCCATATTTCTACACTATCCACGATAGCGGGGTGGGCGTTGATTGTCAAGAAAGCTTAGGCGGAATGGCGGAGTAGGCGGGTTCGTTGAGTTCGTTGGGGCCGTTGAGTCTATTGAGTTCATAGACTTCGTCGGGGCACGATGCATCGTGCCCTTAGCTGTATTCAATCGCAGTGATCTTGTAGGCCCCGATCATGTCGGGACGCCCATTCCAGCGAAATGTCCCGACCCTTCGCTCCGCTCGGGACGGAGCTTGTCGGGATTCGCTTCATCCACCCTACGTTCCCACATTTCCAGGATCGTTCGGCGATAAGGCAAAGACCCTGGGGCAAACAGGGCAAACTTGACACTCCCCATCTCCGTCCATATACTAAGGCTATCTCAAACAGGGTAGGTTGCCATGCCCCTGACCGGGCAAGCCGACGTAAGGAGAATGCCCGGGCAGGAGATGCGGCCGCCATCCTGTCGCAGCGAAGCGAAGACTCCGTTCGCGGAGAGCCTGTCGAATCCCGACAGGTCGGGACGATACATCGGGACAGCGTTTCGACCCCGATGAACCGAGGGTCTTCGACAGGCTCAACGCGGCGCTATTCTTGGGGTAGGGTATGCCCAGTCTCAGCCGTGAACAGGTTAAACGCTACAACCGGCAGATCATCCTCCACGAGATCGGGGTGGAGGGGCAGAAGAAGCTGCTGGCGGCCAGAGTGCTCCTGGTGGGGGCCGGAGCCCTCGGCTCGCCGGCTGCCCTGTATTTGGCGGCCACCGGCGTCGGCGCCCTGGGTATCGTGGACTCCGATTGCGTCGAGTTGAGCAATCTGCACCGCCAGCTTTTGCACCACACGCACGACATAGGCAAGGAGAAGGTGGCCTCGGCGCAGAATGCCATTGCCGATGTCAACGCGGACGTGCAGGTGGTCGCCCACCACGTCCGCTTAAACGCCGGGAACGTCATGGAATTGGTTGCCGAATACGATATTGTGGTGGACGGCAGCGACAACTTCCCTACCAAGTACCTGGTCAACGATGCCTGCGTCCTCCAGGGGAAGCCCAACGTCCAGGCGGGGATACTGCACTTCCTGGGACGGGTAACGGTGTTCATGCCGGGCAATGGCTGCTACCGCTGCCAGTTCCCCAATCCGCCGACTCCCGGCTTGGTGCCGACCTGCGACGAGGTAGGGGTTCTGGGGGTGGTGCCGGGAGTCATGGGCCTGATACAGGCCACTGAAGTTATCAAGCTCATCCTGGGAGTCGGCGAGAGCCTGTCCGGGCGCATGCTGTACTATGACGCCTGGTCGCTCAAGTTCAAAGAGTCCAGGCTCCAGCGCAATCCGGCCTGCGCCCTGTGCGGGGACCACCCGACAATAACCCAGCCGATTGAGTATGAGCTGGTCTGCCCGTTGCGGCCGGGACAAGCAGCGTGTGCGGTCCCCGCGGAATCCCCGCACGCCCAAATACAAAGCACGAAGTCCTAAATACTAAACGAAGCTATCGTTCAATACTGAAGCGGCAATTGTCTGGCGAAGGCCGGAATCCAGGATAAACCTTAATGGATTACTATGTCTACATGCTGGCCAGCAAACGCAACGGGACGCTCTATATAGGCGTCACAAATGACCTTGTCAGACGTGTGTCGGAGCACAAACAGGATCTGAACGAGGGGTTTACCAAGAAATACGGCGTACATTTGCTCGTCCATTTCGAAGAATGCAACGATGTAGCGACAGCGATAGAACGAGAGAAGCAACTCAAGTCGTGGCACAGGGCATGGAAGATTAGGCTCATTGAAGAAACGAATCCTCAGTGGAGAGACCTGTACGAGGAGATTTTGTAGACTTGGACGCCGGCAAAGAACCGCCCGCTGCCGGTCCTCACGGCAAAGGCGAAATGCCAGCCCCCCCGTCATTCCGGCCGCCGAGCCGGAATCCAGGAGACGTGAGTACCGTGGGGCCTGGATTCCAGCGTTCGCTAGAATGACATGCTTAGAGAGGGGCTATTTCTCTCGATGCATTGCGAGGTTCCGGTTTGGCCAGGCTAGGAATAGATAGAGCAGGTTCCACAAATTATGGAGGGGCAGGATGATTGAGGTTAACGTACAGAAACCCAGAAGATGCGAAGGACAGCATAATTTCGAAAGTTTTGAAGAGCTTTTTCGCTGGATAAGCGAGAACTTTAAGGGGCGGAAAGACTTAGCAGCAGAAATCATAATATCACTAGCTGAACGAGGGAGCTACACGGCATCTACTGGTACGTATTCTCTGGAATGCTCTTACGACAAGCCTTTACACGATAGAGCTGAGGATCTCGCCAGACAGATAGGATTTCGTAAGAAGAGCAGAGGGCTGGGCGGGGGTGGAGGTCTTAATTTGGAGAAAGTGTCTGAATATATAAAGGTGTTAGAGGAAGCCAGGCCGCAGAGCATCTGAGCACGGCTTGGTGCCACTCAGACATGCAGGTTTCCTAAGCGAAACGGAAAGAGAACATTCACTTGGCTGTCATTCCGGCCACCGAGCTGGAATCCAGAGGAAGTGGCTACCACGGGGCCTGGATTCCAGCATTCGCTGGAATGACATGATGGGGACTGGCGGCATCAATATTGTCGGGGCGTGCGCTCAGTAGCTTATGTCCGCCTGTCGCACCAAATGGGAAAAAGGAGCCATCAACTTGTTATTCCGGCCACCGAGCCGGAATCCAGGAGACATACTGCTACGGGGTCTGGATTCCAGCTTTCGCTGGAATGACAAGCGCCCCACACCCCAAAGGGGGTCTGATGCGAGAATTCACCTACATTGGTAAACGGGTGCCGCGGAGCGATTCCCTGCCCAAGGCGCTGGGCTCGGCCCGATACGTCGGCGACATGGTGCTGCCCGGCATGCTCTACGGGGCTATCCTGCGCAGCCCGCATGCCCATGCCCGCATCCTCAGTATCGCTACCAGCCAGGCGGAGAGACTGCCCGGCGTCAGGGCAGTGATCACCGGCAACGATACCCTCAAGCTCAAATACGGTCTCTTCCCCCGCACCCGCGACCAGCACCTGCTGGCCGTCGACCGGGTCCGCTACATGGGCGAGGAGGTGGCCGGGGTGGCCGCCACGGATGAGGACATCGCCCACGAGGCGCTCAGTCTTATCAAGGTGGAGTACGAGCCGCTTCCCGCTGTCTTTGATGCCATATCGGCCATGAAGGACGGCGCCCCGCAGCTCCACGAGCACGCTGCCAAGAACATCGCCTGGCACACGGCGGTGCACTTCGGCAATGTGAACGAGGGCTTCCGGCAGTCGGACTACGTGAGAAGCGAGTCCTTCAAGAGCGATTTCATCTCCCACTGCCAGATGGAACCCTATGCCGCACTGGCAAGCTGGGACCCGGCGGGCAAGCTGGACGTGTGGATGCCCAATATGTCGCCGTTCACCCGGCGGCGGGCGCTATCTAACCTTCTGGGTATACCGACGCACTTGATTCGCGTACACCACTGCAACATCGGCGGCGCCTTCGGAGGCCGCTCCGACGTGTTCCCTGCCGAGTTCGTCGCTGCCATCCTGTCCCGCAAAGCGGGCCGCCCGGTCAGGATCGTCTACACACGGCAGGAGTCGCTGGCCAACACCCGCATGATGCACGCGGCCATTTTCGATATCAAGATAGGCATAAAGCGGGACGGGACTATCATGGCCCGGGATACCCGCGTCATTCTGGAGGGCGGCGCCTACCTGAGCAGTGGTATCATGGCCTGCACCTCCCCCTCCACCCTGGACGAGGGCCTCTACCGCTCGCCCAATTTCAAGTACGAGGGGTTCCGCATCTACACCAACAAGACGCCCTGCTCCATGCACCGCAACCATCCCATGAACCTGGGCATGGGCACCGATATGGTGCTGGATATGCTGGCTGAAGACATCGGCATGGACCCTAAGGAGATACGCCTCCGCAACGCCATCCGAGCCAACGAGACCCTGCCCAGTTCCTCGGTGGTCACCTCCTGCGGCCTCAGCGATTCCATCGAGAAGGCCGCCGAGATGTCGGGATGGAAGCAGAAGTGGGGGAAGCTGCCGCGGGGCAAGGGGATCGGGATGGGCTCGGGCGTGTGCATCAGCGGTTTCCCGCTGGGGATGCGTCTGGGGTCGTCGGCATTCGTCAAGCTGAACGAGGACGGCACCGCCTCAGTGCTCAGCGGCATCGTGGACAACGGCCAGGGCAACGAGAGCATGATGGTCCAGATCACCGCCGATGAGCTGGGCGTCCGCATGGAGGACGTGGTCCTGGTCAATGGCGATACCGAGCTGACCCCTCAGGACCCGGGCACTTACTCCATGACAGCGACCTCGGTATCGGCCAACGCCGTGCGGCTGGCGGCTCAGGACGCCCGTCAGCAGATACTGGACATAGCCTCGGGGATGCTGGAGGCGCCGTCGCAGGATCTCGACCTGAGGGACAGGAAAGTCCTGGTGAGCGGAAGCCCCGGGAAGGCCATCCCGCTGGAGGACGTGGTCCGGCTGTCGTTCCTCAAGGGGACGCCTATCCTGGGTCGAGGGACTTACATGCCAAAGCCCCACAGTGTCAATGGTTGGGCCGACTGGGGCACGAACAAGATCAACGGGCAACACGGGCCGACCTACACCTTCGGTACCGCTGTGGCCGAGGTGGAGGTGGACGAGGAGACGGGCAAGGTCAAGGTGACCGGCTTCCACCTGGCCACCGACGTCGGCTTTGCCATCAACCCCATGGCCGTGGAAGGCCAGATGGAGAGCTTCGCCGTCATGCTGTTGGGGCAGATGTTTCTGGAGAAACATGACTGGGACGAGAAGGGGAAACTGATCACCGGCTCGCTGGCGGGATACAAGATACCCACGGCGCTGGACGCCCCGGCCATTACGTCCCATATTGTTGAAAGCCACGACCCCGACGGGCCATACGGAGGCAAGGATGCCGGCATCAGCGGCACCGGTGGGGTGATGGGGGCCATCGCCAACGCCATCTACGATGCCGTGGGCGTGCGGATCAAGGGCCTGCCGGTTACGCCGGAGGATATTCTGAAGGCGCTGCGGCAGGGCAAAGGCAAAGGCTGAATCAGCCCTTTCTATCGTAGGGCAGGTTTCCTAACCTGCCCGGTCGGGTTGGGAAACCCGACCTACGCTCTGAAATCACGTGCCGCATCACGATAGGGGCCGACCCGTGTGTCGGCCCAACCGCGGGCGAGCACACGGGTTCGCCCCTACGGACGCGGCAGCGCGGCGTGCACAGGGGGGAGCAAACACATGCGCCTGGTAGTAGAAAGCAATTTTGACCTCTGGGGCGAGTTCATCCGGCAGGAGGTGGAGGTGGAGGGGCAGGATGTGAAGCTGGAGGACCTGCTCAAGGCGGTTGCCAAGAACAGCGATGGCCGTTACCAGATCATCGACCCGGAAACGGGTGAAGTCGACCCGTTCGACTATGCGGTGTTTCTCAAGGGCTGTGCCTACCAGTTGTTGCCCCAGCGTCTCAAGACTCGTCTGAACGAAGGTGAGAAGGTGTTGATAACCAAGTGGATGGACATACTGGGAGGTGGGTGATGGGATGTGGGAAGCGGGTGGTCGAGGAAATCCGACGTCCTAATCTCTAAGTCCAAAAGCAGATGAGTGTAGTTGCCCGATTTATCGGGCCAGATTGCCTGATGAATCAGGCAGCTACGGGTAAGTCAGTCAAGTCCCGCCTCAACGAGGGGGAAAAAGGTACTGGATTCCGGATCAAGTCCGGAATAACAGGTAAAGTAATACTTTTCGTCGTTTGTTGGTGGTGTAACGTACCATGACAAATCGTTCGGCTATTGGTGTGCGAATTTTCAGAGGAGGTCCAATGAATCAATCACCTATCAAAGTCCTGGGAATCTGCTGTAGTCCGCGGAAGAACGGCAACACGGAGGTCATGCTGCGCGAGGCCCTGGCCGGGGCCGAGGAGGCTGGCGCCCGGTCGGAGCTAGTGACCATCGGCGACAAGGACATCAAAGGCTGCGATGGCTGCCGCGGCTGCGATAAGACCGGTAGGTGCCACATCAAGGATGACATGCAGGCCATCTATCCCAAAGTCCTCGAGGCCGACGGCCTCATCTTTGGCTCCCCGGTCTACTTCTGGAACGTGACCGGCCAGGCCAAGGTGTTCATGGACCGGCTGGTGTGCCTCTACCGCAAGAGTATGCTGAACAACAAGGTGGGCGGCGTCATAGCCGTGGCCTCCAGCACCGGCCATGCCGAGGTCCGCAGCCTCTACTACTCTTTCTTCGCCGCCAACCGCATGATCACCGCCGATTTCGTGCAGGGCTTTGCCAAGGACAAGGGACATATCAAGAAAGATAGGTGGGCGTACGCGGCCTCGCGTGAGTTGGGCGTGAAGGTAGCCTCCATTGCTCAGGCCAGGTTTAAGTACCCAGAGGCATATCACCGCTCCTTGAACGATATGGTCAAAGAAAAGTACGGCGTCGAAAGCATGCCCACCGACGGGCGATTTGACGGCTCGCCGGTGGCCGCCGAGATGGCGCCCGCCTCCAGGAAATGAGCTTGCATGATCCTCGTAATCGATAACTACGACTCTTTCACCTACAACCTCGTCCAGTACCTGGGCGAGCTGGGCCAGGAGCTGACCGTCTACCGCAACGACAAGGTCACGTTGCAGCAGATCGAAGCCCTGGCGCCTAAGCACATCGTCATTTCCCCCGGCCCCTGCACCCCGATGGAAGCCGGCATCTCCAACGACGTTATCAGGCATTTTGCGGGGAAGATTCCTATCCTCGGCGTGTGCCTGGGGCACCAGTCCATCGGCTACGTCTTCGGCGGGAAGATAGTGCGGGCCGATAACCTCATGCACGGCAAGACGTCGGAGATCCACCACGATGGCCGCACCCTGTTCAAGGGCGTACCCGACCCCATTGTGGGTGGCCGCTACCACTCGCTGGTCATCCAACCGGGCACACTGCCTCCGGAGATCGAGGTCTCTGCGTGGACACGGACCGGCGAGATCATGGCCGTGAGGCACAGGCGCTTTATTGTGGAGGGTGTGCAGTTCCACCCCGAGTCGGTGCTGACGCCTGTCGGCCATGACCTGCTGCGGAACTTCCTCAGCCTTTCGGCGAATTGAAGCTACGCCAACTGGGACGGCTGGAGAATCCCCCTATCCCCTCTGAGGTGGGCAAGGGGGATTTCCGCGTCGTGGGCCCCGCGTCGTGGGCCCCTATGCCTCGCTCTTCAGCCTGGGGTATAATCTATCTAGCACGTTACTCCGCGATTTGGAGATGTTAATGGCCGAGAAGATATATCTCAACGGTGAGTTATTGCCCCTGAACAGGGCAACGCTGTCACCCTATGACCACGGTTTCCTCTACGGCTACGGCCTGTTCGAGGTTGTTAGCGTACACCGTGGCGTCCCGTTCCGTTTGGACCGGCACCTGGCCCGGTTGAGACGCTCGGCGGCGGTGCTGAGCCTGGCGCCCCGACTGTCGGGGCTGGACCTGGAGGCAGCCTGTCTGGAGACCTTGCGGGCCAATCCCAGAGAGGCGCGCCGGGACGCGGTTATGAGGCTGACTGTGTCCGGTGGGCCTGCCGACCTCTTCCCCGTGTCGTCCGGCCTGCGGCGGCCGACGGTCTTGATCACGGTGCGGGCATTCAGGCCGCCGCCTGTGGCGGCGTACCGCAAAGGGTTCACGGCGATAATCGCCGAGTTTCGCCGGGACAGCCTGTCGCCGTTGTCCCGCGTCCAGACTACTAGCTACCTGACCAACTACATAGCCAGGCAAGAGGCTGTGGACACCGGGGCGGACGAGGCCCTGATGGAGAATGAGCGCGGCCTGCTGGTCGACGGGAGTTCGTCCAACATCTTCGTGGTGATGGGCAAGATGCTCCTCACGCCTCCGTTGAAGGATGGCGCGGTGCCCGGGATAACCCGGGAGGCTATCCTGGAGCTGGCGCCACTGCTGGGGTTCGAGGGTGGGGAGTGGTCGATCAACGCCGCGGACCTGCTTCAATCGCGCGAAGCATTCCTGACCAATTCGACCCTGGGTGTAATGCCCCTCACCGGTCTCAAGGGACAGAACGTGGGCGGTGGCAAGCCCGGACCGGTCACGAAGAAGCTGATGGCGGCGTACAAGAAGCTGGTGAAGAAGGAGACCTCGTGACCGCGTTCTCCTCGCCCCGCCGAGGGAGAGGATTAAGGAGAGGGGGACTTCTGCTTCCCGTGGGGCATATTCGAAATGGCGAGAGAGCATAAACTTCTTGCGCGTGCCCGGCGTCTCCGGCGGGAATCCACAGATACGTAGAATCTTCTTTGGTTCTAGCTAAGGCCCAAGTGGCTGGAGGGAGTGGAGTTCAAGAGACAACAGCAGATCGTCCCTTACGTTGTGGACTTCATCGACCTGGGAAGCAGGCTCATAGTGGAACTTGACGGGTGGGCAACATGATGAACCTGGGACGAGCGAAAGGGATGAATAGCGGACGGAATGGTTGGAGAAAAGGGGCTACAGGGTGTTGCGGTTCTGGGACAACGAGGCGTTGGCCAACGTAGAAGGTGTGTTAGAAGTAATAAAGCAGGCGCTGGTCAAGGACAATTCCGCCCCCTCTCTCTGACTCTCCCCCTCAAAGGGGGGAGAGGAGGTCAGGGAAGCGCCCACTTTTGGCGTGATGTCAGGAGGCTGATTGTTTAACCTGTTCAAGAAGACCCAGGAGGCTATAGCCAAGACCAGGGATTCCTGGTTTGGCAAGGTCGCTCGGTTGCTGGACCGGCCCAGCGTGACCGAAGAGACCTGGCAGGAGCTGGAAGAGCTTCTGATAGCCGCCGACGTCGGGATGTCCACCACAACCCGTCTCCTGGACCGGATAAGGGACAGGGCAAAGAAGGAGAAGGCCACCGACGGCTCGCAGGTGCGGGCCATTCTCATGGACGAGATGGTAAGGATCCTTGAGGCCAGCCCGCCCCCTGCTGCCGTTGCCGACTCACGTCCGCAGGTTGTCCTGATAGTGGGCGTCAACGGGTCGGGGAAGACCACCAGCATCGCCAAGCTGGCCAACTGGTACAGGGGCCAGCAGAAGCAGGTGCTGCTGGCCGCGGCCGATACCTTCCGGGCCGCAGCCATAGACCAGCTCAGGATCTGGGGTGAGCGGGTAGGCGCCCCGGTCATCGCCCACCAACCGGGCGCCGACCCGGGCGCGGTCGTCTTTGATGCCCTGCAAGCGTCCAAGTCAAGGCAGTCGGATGTGGTCATCATTGATACCGCCGGAAGGCTCCACACCAAGTCCAACCTCATGGAGGAGCTGAAAAAGGTACGGCGGGTGGCAACGCGGCTCGAACCGACAGCGCCGCACCAGGTTATCCTGGTCATGGACGCCACTACCGGCCAGAACGGGCTTGCCCAGGCGAAGTATTTCACCGAGGCAGTGGGTGTCAGCGGCATCTTCCTGGCCAAGCTGGACGGGACTGCCAAGGGCGGCATAGTGCTATCGATTGTGGACGAGCTCAAGCTGCCCATCCTTTATATCGGTACGGGTGAGAAGCCCGACGACATGCTGCCCTTTGACGCCCGGGCCTTCGTGGAGGCGCTTTGTTCCCCGTAGCCCTGTGGTGGCTGCTTTCCCTTTCTTTTGGCTTAATCGGTCTTTCGTTTACTTTCTATCTGTTTCCCCATTTGCCGGATAGAGGGTATGCCTTTGGCAAGGTATTGACGCTGCTCTTTGTCTCCTATTTGTTGTGGCTGTTGGCCTCGGCCCACCTGCTGCCCAACGCACGGCCCGCAATAATCGTGATTGTCCTGGCCCTGACATCGCTCTCCTTCTGGCTTTTCTGGCGGCGGAGATACGAAATAACGGTCTTTGTCTCCAGGGAATGGCGCACAATTGTCATCACGGAGGGCATTTTCACCGCCGCCCTCTTCGTATGGGCGGTCGTGCGCTCCTACACGCCGGACCTGGTCTACGGCGAGAAGCTCATGGACTTCGGCTTCCTCAACAGCACCCTGCGCAGCCAGTACTTTCCCCCTCACGACCCGTGGCTCAGCGGCCATTCCATCAGCTACTACTACTTCGGCTATGTCATGATGAATGCCGTTACCAAATTGACCGGGGTGCCTCCCGCCATCAGCTACAACGTCGCCATCGCTCTGCTGTTCGCCCTGGTGGCTACCGGCGTATTCAGTCTCGTGAGCAACCTGGTCAGGTTGAGGGCGCCACAGCAGACGGCCAGGGCTTTCACCTTCGGGGTACTTGGAGTTGGGATATTCCTGTTGCTGGGTAACCTGGAAGGCTTCCTGGAAATCCTCCACTCCCACGGCTTCGGCACGGCGGATTTCTGGAAGTGGGTTGGCATAAAGGGCCTGGACGCCCCTTACCAGAGCGACAATTGGTACCCCACGGACTACTGGTGGTGGTGGCGGGGTACCCGGCTCATCGATACCGTGAGGAACGGCGTCAGCCTGGACTACACGATTACCGAGTTCCCCTTCTTCAGCTTCCTCTTCGGTGATTTGCACCCGCACATCATGGCCCTGCCTTTCACTTTGTTGGCCCTGGGGCTGAGTCTGGAGGCATTCCAGTCCAGAGAATCCATGAATTTGGGATGGATGCGCCGGAACTGGGCCGTTACGCTGGCCATGCTGGTGTCTCTGGGGGCGCTGGGCTTCTTGAACACCTGGGACCTGCCCACCTACCTGGGCATTTTCCTGGCCGTTCTGTTGCTGAAGACCTACTTCACCCGGCGAAGATGGCGGGAATGGCTGGCAGTCGCCGCCGTGATAACCGTAGGAAGCATTGCCCTCTATCTGCCGTTCTACGCCGGCCTGAAGTCCCAGGTCAAGGGTATTCTGCCCTGGTTCGGTCCGGACACCCGTCCCCTGCACTTCCTCCTCATCTGGGCGCTCTCCGGCTTTCTCGCGGTCTCCTTTCTTGTGGCCAAGGTGTTGCGTCTGGCTTTCTCCGCAGGCTGGCGCAGGTCCGACGCCTGGACTGCCGCCCTGGCCGCGCTGATAGCGTTCTGGCCCCTCGTCCTGTGGCTCGTGGCCCGTTCCTCGTTGACCGTTCTGGCCCCGGGGGTCTCCGTGCTGCCATCGGCCGCGGGGAAGTTGTGGCGTCTTCTACCAGTTCTGGTCGTCCTCAGTCTGGCGCTGTCCGTGCTGCTACGGCGGCAGGCGGGAGAGGAGTGGCAGCGGGAAAAGGGGGCATCCCTCTTCCCGTTAGCGCTCCTCTTTACCGGCCTGTTCATCCTGATGGGCGCTGAGCTATTCTATCTGAGGGATACGTTCGGCACGAGGATGAACACCGTTTTCAAGTTCTATTACCAGGCGTGGACGTTGCTGGCTATAACCGCGGCTTTCGGGCTATACTATGTCCTGGAATACTGGCAGTCCCAATTCATCGGGATGTGGCATCAGGCGGTACGCGGCCTGTGGTGGACGGTACTCTTCTCGTTGGCTATTATGGCTGCGGCCTATCCGGCGGCGGTTACTGTGACGTTTACCGGCGCCGCACAGGGCAACCCCACGCTGGACGGGCTGGCCTTCGTGGAACGGCAAATCCCCGGTGAAAGGCTGGCCATCCGCTTTCTGAGCGGCCAGCCTGGAAATCCAGTGATCGTCGAAGCCGTCGGCAACGATCTCAACGCCTACGGCCGGATTTCTGCTCGGACGGGGCTGCCGGCCGTCATTGGGTCGACCAGCCACGAGCTTCAATGGCGCGGCTATGGCGATGTGCTGGGCAGCCGCCGGGCCGACGTGAACACCATCTTCACCACCGGCGACCGGCAGGCAGTGCTGGCCCTTCTGGGAAAGTACCACATCTCCTTCGTGTACGTAGGCCCGCTGGAAAAGGCGACGTACGGCCAGGGAGTTGGCGACAGGTTCGATAGCTTCCTGAGGGCGATCTACAAGAATGACGACGTCACAATCTATCAGGTCTCCGCTGGCGAATAAAAGAAATCTCATAGAGATAGGTGTCTACGTTGCCCTTGTTGCGGCAGCGGCCGTTCTGCGTTTCTGGGAACTGGACGCGAGGGCGGTCCACCACGATGAGAGCCTCCATGCCTTTTATAGTTGGAAGTTCTTCAAAGGGGAAGGGTACACCCACGACCCTTTGATGCACGGCCCGTTCCAGTTCTTCGGCAACTGGCTGGTTTTCAAGCTCTTCGGCGATTCGGAATACACCGTCAGGGCTCTCTATGCGTCCACCGGCGCCGGCCTGGTCTTACTGCCTGTATTCCTGCGGCGTGAACTCGGCAGAGCGGGCGCCATTCTGGCGGCAGCGATGCTGGCCTTTTCGCCCTCTTTTCTCTACTTCAGCCGCTTCTCTCGTGGAGACATCTATGTGGCTGTGTGGAGTATTCTCCTGGTGACCTGTCTGTGGCGCTACGTTCGGACGGCCCGTTTGCGGCACCTCTATGGAGCTGCCGCCGTCCTGGCGTTGAGTTTCGCCACCAAAGAGACGACTTTCCTCTTCGCGGTTACAATGGCCGCCTTCTTCCTCTTGTGGCGCGCTCCTGAGTTGTTGAGGGCCGCGAGGAATAAGTTCTCTCTATCCGCTGTATCTCCGCCAGCCGCCTGCTTCCTTCTTATTGTGTCGCTGGCGCTGCCGCTTTACGCTGCCGGACTCAGCCTGTTCCAGCGGCCGCTGAAGCTGGTGCTGGCCAACTCCAACGCCGGGGCGGGCCCCATAGGCGCCCCGCTGGAAGCAAAGGGCATGTCCGTGGCCATTGTGACGGTGCTGCTGTTGCTGGAGGTGGCCCTGGTAATCGGGATAAGATGGCAGGGCTGCCGCTACCTGGCGATGTTCGGCATCTTCTACGCCATATATGTGGCGCTGTTCACCACATCGCTCACCAATCTGAACGGGCTAGGCACTGGCATCTGGGGATCGCTCAGCTATTGGATAGTGCAGCATGGCCTCGACCGGCTGGCCCAGCCCTGGTTCTACTACCTGTTGCTCCTTTCTGTCTACGAGTTCCTGCCGTTGGTCCTGGGCGTCCTGGGGGCCATCTACTTCTTTCGCAGGAAAGACGTGTTCGCCGTCTTTCTGGTCTACTGGGCGGCCGTTAGCCTGTTCCTCTACTCCGTGGCAGGCGAAAAGGCGCCCTGGCTGGTAGTCCACATTACCTTGCCGCTAATACTGCTGGGCGGCAAGTTCGCCGGAGATATTCTGCCGCGGCTGAAACGGTGGACAGGGGTGCTGTCTGTGGCCGGCCTCGTTCTGGCAGTAGCTTTCACCATCAAAGTAAGCTGGCAGGCCAACTACCAGAAGGCCGATGTCCCGTACCACATGCTGGTCTATGCCGGGGGTTCCGCCGACTTGACACCCATCATGGACAGGATAGAGAAGCTGGCCGCGCAGGGCGGACAGGGGAAAGAAGTGAGAATTACCATCGATTCCCCACTGTCATGGCCCTGGGTGTGGTACCTGCGCGACTATTCACGGGTGGACTATCCCGACATAGGCTCTCTCGGCGGGGCGCCGCAAGGCCAGGTGGTGCTGGTGACAGTGGGGAATGAGGCGAAGATGGCCCCTTACCTCGATAGGTATGCTCCAGGCGAAAAGTTCCACCAGACCGTGTGGTTCCCCGAGGAATACAAGCAGTGGAAACCCGGCGAATTGCCTAAGGCCGCCCGCTGGTGGTGGGACTATTTCTGGAACCGTAAGACCGATGGCCCCTATTACTCCACTGATGGCGTGGCCTATTTCCCGAAGTAGGGACGCAACGAAATCCCGAATAACAAATCCCAAACACCAAATTTCAAACAATATCTAAACCGAAATAACAAGTATTGCGTTCGACCGCTAACTTCTCGAAGACCTTTTCCCGTTCGGCTCAGTTTTCAGTTTAGATTTTGATCATTTGAGTTTGTTTATAGTTTAGTGCTTGGTACTTGAAGGATGACATTGCCTTGACCGATGGCGCCGCTCAAGGTAGGATATATCCATGAAATCCGCCTGATCCAACTTCCGTTTCATAAAAAGGAGGACTCGTGAACATGGACTGGGGAATGGCTAACCGAATGGCACAGCTTATCCAATCGGACGGACGATGTCTGTTCATGCCCATAGACCATGGCTACTTCCAGGGGCCAACACGTAAACTGGAACAACCTGGTAAGACCGTGGAGCCTCTGCTGCCCTACAGCGATGCCATATTTGTTACCCGTGGGGTATTGCGCTCGGCGATAGACCCGCGCAACACCAAGCCTATCATCCTCAGGGTGTCCGGCGGGACCAGCATGGCGGGCGAGGACCTGGCCAACGAGGGGCTGACCACATCGATGGAGGAGGCCGTTCGGCTGAACGTCTCTGCCGTGGGCATCTCCATTTTTGTCGGCACCCATTACGAGAAGGAGTCGCTGCTCAACCTGGCCAAACTGGTGGACGAGGGCGAGCGCTACGGCATCCCGGTGATGGCGGTTACCGCCGTGGGCCGGGAGTTGGAGAAGCGAGACGCCCGCTATCTTTCTATGTGCTCCCGCATCGCCGCCGAGCTGGGGGCGCGGGTGGTCAAGACCTACTGGTGCGAGCACTTTGAGAAGGTGGCGCAGGGCTGCCCGGTGCCGGTGGTGCTGGCCGGCGGGCCGCAGGTGGACACCGAGCGCGAGGTCTTCGACTTTGTCCATGATGGCATCCAGAGGGGCGCTATCGGGGTGAACCTGGGGCGGAACGTGTGGCAGAACCCCCATCCTGTAGCCGTGATAAAAGGCATCCGGGCCATCATCCATGAGAACGCCACGCCGCAGCAGGCGCAGGAGATATTTGAAGGGGCGAAGCACGGGGAGAAGGTGGAAGTATCCAGCAAAAGGACGAGCTAATGGAGGATTTCAGGCAATACTATGACCTTGAATCTTATTTGCTTGACGTGGTTCGTAGCCGGTTTAAGGAGCAGGGGAGCCTATCGGCCTTCGATTTCTTCTGCATAGTAATTTGGAAAGCGAACCGCACCAAGTCAACGATTGCAAGAAAGTTGCTGGGTCGCAAACATCATCCAAGTCTTGATGACGCCGTTCACGACCTTACAAGAAATCTAGCAATCAAGGCTAGTGCTGAAGAAAGATTTGGCTACTTGTGGAATGAGTGGCATCTTCGCGGGTTGCCGATGGTCTCCGCGATACTTACTATTCTCTATCCGGATGAGTTCACGGTGTACGACATTAGAGTGTGCGGCCAACTGGAGAAACTAGGCAAAGGCAAATTCTCTGGGTTGAACAACCTTGCCAACTTTGAAAAATTGTGGAGCGGTTATCAACAATTCAGACGCGCCGTTGAGGAATCGACTCCACAAGGCTTAAGTCTTCGAGACAAGGACCGCTACCTATTTGGAAAATCGTTTCATAAACAACTGACAAATGACTTAGAGAGAAGATTCGAAAAAGCTCCCGACCAAAGGCACGAGGGCTGAGACCCGCGAAGTCAAACGCGTACGCAATGTCACCTTAATTGATAAGATATGAAAAAGATAGTTAAGTATGAAGTCATCATCTACTGGAGCGAAGACGACCAGGCGTTTATCGCTGAAGTCCCGGAGTTGGCCGGCTGCGCTGCAGACGGCGCCACGTACCAGGAAGCAGTAGGCAACGTGGAAGTAGCCATTCAGGAGTGGATTGAGACGGCCAGAGAGCTAGGCAGGCCGATCCCACACCCTAATCGAAGGCTGGTGTCTGCGTAGCTGGTAGGTGCAAGTGCTTGGTCTACTGACAAACCAGAGAGATCCTTCGCTGGCGCTCAGGATGACATGTGGGAGCACAACGTCTTGTGGCGCACTTTGTCACCCTGAACGCAGTGAAGGGTATCTGAGAAGCTAAGGAGCGGAACGTTTCCGCTTTTCTCTGGCACCTGCTTCAGCGTGACAATACAAAGACCTTGGGGGCGAGGTGGAAGTGATTGCGAAAATAGGTCCCACTGGTAAGCTGGTGTTTATCACGGTGTACGTGCCACGAGAACAGGAGTGAGTGAAATGGTGTGCGATATTTGCAGAAGCGAGGGGGCGCGCATACGCAGGGTTGCCCGAACGTATGGAAAGGGCAAAGATTTGCTGGTAATAGAGGACATCCCGGTTGTGAGTTGCCCTCATTGTGGAGAGAGCTACTTGACGGCAGAGACATTGCACGAGATTGAGCGTATAAAACTCCATCGCAGAAACTTTGCCGTTGAACGCTCCGTGGAAATCGCTACTTTTGTGTAATGCACCGCCAACGATTTAGCCGTGAGATGATCATGCGCGTTGCCATGTACTACAACAACCGGGACGTGCGCCTTCAGGAGATGCCCGTCCCGCAAATAGGCCCCGGCGAGTTGCTCGTCAAGATCGTGGCCAGCGGTGTCTGCGGCAGCGATGTCATGGAGTGGTACCGCCGCGAGAAGGCGCCGCGAGTCCTGGGCCATGAGGTGGCCGGCGTGATTACACAGGCGGGGGAGGGGGTGCAGAAATACAAGGTGGGACAGCGGGTGTGCGTCATCCACCATGTCCCCTGCAATGCCTGCCATCACTGCCTGAGCGGCCACGAAACCGTTTGCGATACCCTGCGTTCCACCAACTTCGATCCCGGCGGCTTTGCCGAGTATATCCGGGCGCCGGCCCTCAACGTGGACCGCGGTGTCTATCCACTGCCAGATAGTGTCTCTTATGAGGAGGGTACCTTCATCGAGCCGTTGTCCTGCGCGGTCAGAGGGCAGAGAACAGCCAGATTTCAACCGGGGCAGTGCGTCCTGGTCATCGGCAGCGGCATCGCCGGGTTACTGCACATACAACTGGCCCGCGCCCTGGGGGCGGGCCGTATCATCGCCACCGACATCACCGAGTATCGACTGAGGGCAGCGCGCCAGTTCAGCGCCGACATCGTTCTGTCCGCCAGCGAGGACGTCCCGGCGCGCCTGCGAGAGGTCAACGAGGGCCGCCTCGCCGACCTGGTAATCGTGTGCGCCGGGGTCGCCCCGGCTATCGCCCAGGGAATTCAATGTGTCGAAAGGGGCGGAACCGTGCTCCTGTTTGCGCCCGCCTCGCCGGGGCTTACCTTTCCGCTGGACGTGTGGCCCTTCTGGCGGGACGGCATAAACCTCACCACATCCTATGCCGGCGCTCCCGCCGATTGCGCCGTGGCCCTGGAGCTTATCCGCTCCCGGCGGGTGCATGTCAGGGAGATGATCACCCACCGCCTGGGTCTCGCCGGGACGAGCCAGGGCTTCCAGATCGTCGCCGCCGCACAGGACTCCATCAAGGTTATCATCGAGCCTCAGCGATAGGGGGGACGTCCTCGTAGTTGCCTGATTTATCAGGCCCGTCACCGGGCGGCTTTACTTTCTGGCCCAATGAATTGGGCAACTACGCTTGCGATTCCCCTTTCATTGGGGCGTAGAATGTGAGGTCCTACATGCCTGAACCAGTCTTCGACATCCCCGATCCCATCATCAACGGCGACACCGCCGACATCTACTTCGCCCGCACTGTGGAGGTCCTGAAAAGGGAGGGTCTCAACCCCGTAGCTGCCATGGAGGTATTCCCCAGCCGCGCCGGCATCCTGTGTGGCATAAAGGAAGTGGAGGCATTGCTGAAGCGGGTGCTGCCGCCGGGCAGCGAGGTGTGGGCGCTAGAGGAGGGGGCGCGCATGGAGCGCAAAGAGGTGGTGCTGCGTATCAAAGGCCCCTACCAGAGCTATGGCCTCTACGAGACCGCCTACCTGGGTATGCTCTCCCACTGCAGCGGCTGGGCCACCGCCGCCAGGGAGTGCGTTGACGAGGCCAGGGGCATCCCCATCACCAGCTTTGGGGCCAGGCACGTCCATCCGCTGGTGGCGGGCAGGCTGGACTACGCATCCATGGTCGGCGGCTGTACCGGTTGCTCCAGCCCGCAGGGCGCCCGGCTGTCTGGTAGCGTCGTCGCCGGGACCATGCCCCACGCCCTCATTATCTGCTTTGGAGACACCGTCAAGGCTACTATCGCCTTCGACAGGCACATGCCTCCGCAGGTATCGCGCACCTCTCTGGTGGACACGTTCAAGGACGAACGGGAGGAGAGCCTGCGGGTGGCCGGGGCCCTGAAGGGAAGGCTCCAGGGCGTTCGCCTGGATACGCCCTCGGAGCGGGGCCGGGTCACCCCCGACCTGGTCAAAGAGATACGCCACGCCCTGGACATCAACGGCTTCAAAGAGGTGAAGATATTCGTCAGCGGCGGGGTGGATGTGGAGCGGATACGGCTGTTCCGGGAGGCGGGCGCGCCGGTGGACGCCTACGGCATCGGCAGCTACATCAGCGGGGCCAGGCCCATCGACTTCACCGCCGACATCCACGAGGTGGACGGCAAGCCGGTGGCCAAGCGGGGCCGCATGATAGGCATAACGCCCAACCCGAGGTTGAAGAGGGTAATGTGAGACGGAGATAGAGATAGAGATAGGGACAGCGTGTAGGGTGGGTGCAGCCTAGCGAAACCCACCAACCAAATTGGTACGATAGAGCTTATGATTGCAGTTCACTGGTATGATAATATGGGCCCGGGGTGAAGCGATGAAATCACCACGAGTATCTAAAGTAACAATTAGTATTCCGAAGAACTTGTTGGAGTTCGCCGACCAATTGGCACAGGAGCAAGGAATAAGTCGGAGTGAGGTTGTGGCCCGGCTGTTAAAAAGGGCGGAGAAGTCCCGGATAGAAGCTCTTATGGCCGAAGGCTACAGCGAGATGGCAGAGGAAAACAGGCGCTTAGCTGAAGAAGCTTTCCCCTTTGTTAGCAAGACGGTCTTGAAATATACTGAGTGGGACGAGCATTGGGGAAGTTAGACGGCTCCGGGACTATGGGAAAACACCTTCGGCGAGGCTGAAGCAGGTAATATGAATCTAAAAACAGAATATGTATTGATAGAGCGAATCGACAAGTGTAAAATAGCGTCATTATAAATCCCTTTATCAAAGGCGGTTTGATGCCGAGCAGAGAAGACGAAACCTGGAGTAACTCACATCCGCCATATTGCACCTGTGCGGCTTGTACGAAAAAAAGATTATCCAATAACAATGATCGAACCTGGCAATACGGAGCCGTGTGGGAACACCCTAAAGTACACAGGACGGGGAATCTCCAAGCATGGATGCTGATTTTAATCGGTATTCTGTTTCTTACTAGCGGCATATTTTTCTACTCCAAGTTCGTCACATTCTTTCAATTGACGGGTATTAGAAACAATGCCTTTATGCAGTCCATCAAATTACCCTTAGAGGTTTTTGGTGGTGCATTGGTATTTTCGGGGCTTATCAGGCGGGGGCGACTAAAGGTAGTCATAGCTTCCGGTGTAATATTTGGTCTATTTGTTTCCTACCTCTTCGCCTGGCACACACCAAGCTTGAAGGCAAAAGTTTTTGAGAATTCCGGTAATTCACAGTATAGTTTACTCACACCAACTCCAACTGCAACCGTATCTGCAACGCTACCATCTCCTTCTGCTAATCCAACACAAAGGCCGACATCAACCCCGCAAATGACAGCCACGCCTACGACTCCCATACTTACCCGGACACCTGCACCATCACCTGTACCAACACCCCAAACTCCGACACCAATCCCTCCAGTCCTTGATAAGAGTGTAACCATAGATGGTCAGCAATACCAGGTTAAATTCTGGAAACTTGACCCGAAAGGTAGAGTTGAGGCGACAGTTACACTACCGACAGGAATTGAGACTGGTTACGGGGCTAGTTGGAGCGGGTTCACTCTTGAACAGATATTATCTGATGCAAAGGCCAGAGGCGACAAAGTGGCGTGGGCGGTGGCTTTGGCTGCTCAAGGCACCGTAATGTCTAATACACGCACTCCGGTTCGTACTCCCACCATTGTGCCTAGGACTTTCCCAGCGCCGAGTCCCTCACCAAAGGTAACCGCTACGGTAATTCCGGCGCCACCCATCGCGCCCAGACTTCAGGATCTCTACCAATACATGCTGGATCTTATTAACAAAGATAGACGCGCTAACGGCCTGGGTCCGGTTGTCCTCGGGACCAACAGCGCGGCCCAGAAACATGCGGAGGACAGGCTGACCAAAGACTATAGCTCACATTGGGGAACCGACGGTATGAAGCCCTATATAAGATACACATTGGCTGGGGGTTTCAACTACGATGCGGAGAACGGGTTTGTTACCAGGACCGTGTGGTATGGTGTCAAGGATCCGTCGTACAAGAGGGATCCGAAGGAGATGCTGGACGAGGCCGAGAAGAGCCTAATGGGCAGTCCGGGTCACCGGCGGAACATACTGGACAGGTGGCACAAGAGGGTTAATCTGGGCATTGCTTTCAGCAACGAAAGCCTTCATTTGGCCCAAGACTTCGAGGGCGACTACGTAACCTTCACCACGCTTCCTAACTTATCCGGGAACATGCTGTCAATGGCTGGCAAGCTCTCCCAGGGTTCGCTGTACAACGTTGCTCTCTACTACGACCCTTTGCCACAACCACTTACGCCGAAGCAACTTGAGGCACCACCCTACGACTATGCATACGGTATGGGGGAGAAGGTCGGGCTTATCATTCCGCCTGCTCTACCAGGTTCTTATTACAGTAGCTTGCCGCCCACCTCTATCATAGCTTCAGCCTGGAGCGCCGGTTCAGACGGCCAATTTTCGATAACCGCTAATATTAGCCTCGCGCTTCAGCGTGGAAAGGGTATCTATACTGCGATGATTTGGGCTGACATAAATGGCGAGTCAAAAGACGTGACCAACTATTCGATTTTCGTCAGATAGAGACTGCGTTCTCACTACAGTCAGTGTTCACAATCCCCTGTATGTATTCTCCTCACGTTTGGCTACCCTGACCACTGTAACTAATCGCTTACCGTCATCAATTGCGTAGATGACTCTATAACGCCCTACGCGAACGCGCCACAAGCTGCTATCGGCTAGTTTCTTGACGCCAGGCGGCCGGGGGTTCTCCTCAAGGCCATGGATGGTCCCTGCTACATTCCCGTAGTCCGGCTCCGGGAGTTGGTCCAACCCCTTTTGGGCGACATGCCTTAGTCTGACCTCATAGCTCAACCCCGTCGAGTCCGCCTGCTTTGTTGATATTCCTCCCACGTCACGGTACCGGCTTCATCATGCAACGCTTTCAGGCCCTCCCGAATGTCTTCCTCGTCCTCCAGAATCTCAACGGCGGCATCGCGGAGCAACCGGGCCATAGACGTGCGCCGTTCAAATGCGAGATGGCGAAGTCTCTCGTGTTGGTCGGGAGTCAGGAAGATGGTGGTACGTTTGAGCGCAGTTGCCATCACGGTCACCCCCTGCCACTATAGTAACATACATATGTCGGTATGTCACCGCGGTGACGGCCACACAGGCTTATCTTTTACTTCTTCCACAGCGGCACCAGGAACTTGTCGGAGAACTTGGTGGCGGCGTCCTCGGCGTCCTCGGTGCTGGTGGGGATGAACTTCTTGGCCTTTACCCTGACCGAAGGCGGCGAGCCATCCGGGACGCCTTTGCGTATCGGTGGGGTGGCCTTGGCTTGCGACACCACGTTCTGTCCCTCCGCCGACATCAGCCAGTTCATGAATAGCTTCCCGGCATTGGGATGGGGGCTTTTGGCCAGAACGACCGCTCCCACTGTGCCCACCACCAGCCCCTCCGCCATGTCCAGCGGCTTCACCGGCACACCCTCGCGGGCAAAGTCGGCGATCACCAGGCTGGTGCCGACCGGCGTCATGGGCATCTCTTTACGGGAAAGCACCTCCCCGACCTGCCGGTCGCCCGTTACGAACCGCATCTCCTGCCTGCCCAGGGCGCGCATGTATTCCACGTCGAGGGCTTTCTGGTTGAGCAGGGGTATGAAATTCAGGTACGGTGTGCTGCTCAGCACGGGGTCGCCGATCACCATCTTCCCCTTCCATCGGGGGTCGAGGAGGTCTTTCCAGGAACGGGGTTCATCGGCCGGCTTGACCAGGTCGGTATGGACAAACGGCGAGCGCACCGAGTAGGTATAGCTGATCACGTGTCGCTCCGGGTCCAGGACAAACGGGTCCATCTCCCATACATTGCCTTCCTGAAATGCCGGCAAGTCGGCCACGGAGACCGACTGCCCTGCCCGTTTGATGTTTATCATGTGGGTCTGCGACCCCTCGGTGAAATCAGCCATGACCTGGCCAATACGGTACTCCACCTTCAGCCTTTCCAGGAACTCGGCGCCGCGGCCGGTGACTATGTCCACGGTGATCCCATAGCGCTCCTTGAAGGCCCTGGCGATAGCGACCCCGATGTCGCCGGTGAAGTTGAAGCTGTACAGCGTGACCTTGCCTTCCTTCCTGGCGGCTTCAATGACCTTCTGCCACGCAGCGTCGGCCGGGCTGACCGCCTGAGTTGGCTGCCTGGGCGCAGCCTGAGGCTGGGGTGTGGCTGGAGCGGGTACCGGCGCGGGAGTTGGTGAGCATGCCGCTGCAAGGAGCAGGACGACGGAGAATACTGTGGCTGCCAGGGGCAGCTTCTTCATTGGCGCCTCCTTTAATCAGACACGATTCCAGGCCAGGCCGAAAGTGTTGTCGCAAATAATAGTCGATTCGACGATGGGCGTCAAGTTTGTAGAAAAAGCCACAATCTCCAGTATAATCAATGTCTGCTATAATCAATTACGATGGATTTTCAATTGGACAAGATCGCTGTACAGGCGCCGGCTACAACGGCCAACCTCGGACCGGGCTTCGATTGCCTGGGCATGGCGCTGGATATCTTCAATGAACTCACCGTGGAGCACGGCCCGTTCTGCATTTCTGTCGAAGGGGAAGGGGCGGGCCAGATAGACGCCACCGAAAACAACCTGGTGTTTCGGGCCATGGCGAGGGTCTTCAATCGGGTGGAGAAGCCCATCCCTGAGTTGACGCTGACCTGTCGCAATCGCATCCCGCTGGCCAGGGGGCTTGGTTCCAGCGCCGCGGCGATAGCCAGCGGTCTGGTGGCCGCCAATGGACTCCTGGGAAAGCCACTGGGTCTCGATGAACTGGTACAGCTAGGGGCCAAAATGGAAGGACATGCGGATAACGTAGCGCCGGCGCTGCTCGGGGGGTGCCAGCTTGTGGTCCAGGAGGCGGGACGGTACGTGAGCTTTCCCGTGCCCGTGCCCCTAGGGTTACGGGCAGTACTCTTCATTCCCGATTTCGCCATGTCGACGGCCCACGCCCGCAAGGTCTTGCCTGCCAGTGTCACCAGAGGAGACGCGGTGTTCAACGTGGGGAGGGCGGCGCTCCTGACCATGGGGCTGTCTGCGGGGAAGCTCGACTACCTCAGAGTGGGTACGCAGGACAGGCTTCACCAGCCTGCCCGGCAATCGATTTTTCCGGCGATGGGGAGCATCTTTCAAGCGGCGCTGGAAGCGGGCGCCCTGGGGTCGTTCCTTTCCGGCGCTGGCTCGACCATCCTGGCCTTCACCGAGGGAGAGTCCATGTCCGGGGCTATTGGACAGGCGATGCAGACGGCGGCAGCCAGGCTGGGCGTACATGGTAGGGTGGCCGCGGCCAGACCGACGGCCCTGGGGACACACGCGGTCCCGGCTACTGCCTGAGACCCTTCAGGCAGTCTACCACCTTCTCTATTTCCTCTTCCGTGCTAAAGAAGTCCAGCGACAGCCGTACGCCCGCAGGCTCATCTACCGAGCGGCAGACTATTTTCCCCGTTTCCCAAAGGTGGCTGACCGCCTTCTGGGGGTCAACGCCGTCCACGGAGAAGGTCATCAACCCCGACCTCAGCCGGGGGTGACGTGGCGAGAGGATGGTAACGCCAGGAAGAGACCCGAGCCGGTCTGCCGCTAGAGCGGAAAGATAAAGCACCCTTTCCTGGACCTCTTTCAGCCCAATTCCCTGAAGGAAATCAATGGCGGTTGAGAGGCCAGCCCATAGGGGGGCGCTGGTAGTCGTCAATTCGAATTTCTTGATAGACTCCGCCTCCGGTCTCCAGTGACCGTGGAGGTTCACATCGGCGGCGGCGTGGTGGGCCACCTTGTAAGGCCGGATCTGCGGGATGAGGTCGCGTCGGATGTACAGGGCGCCCGTCCCATCCGGCCCGAGGAGCCACTTGTGGCCGGGTATGGAATAGAAGTCGCAGCCCATTTCCTTCATGTCCAGGGGCATCTGACCGACAGACTGGGCAGCGTCCACCAGCACGGGGATGCCATGTTCGTGGGCCATGTCCTGGATTCCTTTGAGAGGCAGGCGGAGGCCCGTGAGGTACATCACGTGACTCAGCAATATCACCCTCGTCCGGGGCTTGATGGCTGCCTCTAACTTCTCCAGAATCTCGGAAGGGTCGTCCACCCCGACGATGTCCACGATCTTGAGCCGGACCCGCCGCCGGCTCGCCAAATAGTAGCAGGGGACAATCCCGGAGCTGTGCTCCAGGTTGGTGGTGATCAGTTCGTCGCCCGGGCGCCAGGTCATGCCGTTTAGGACTATGTTTATGCCCTCCGAGGTGTTCTGGGTAAGGGCTATCTCGTCGGGAGAGGCGTTAAGGAGCCGGGCCACGGCCTCACGGGCGTCTTGCTGAAGCCCGCGGCGCTGTTCCAGGACATGGGGCGCCGTCGGCCCCTCGGTGTTCTCGAACTCCAGCCAGTCCCTTATTCGCTCCACAACCGCAGTGGGGCTGGGGCCGGACCAGCCGGTGTTCAGGTAGACGACGTTCCGGGTGGCAGGGATCTGGGAACGGAGATGGGTGATGTCCATTTGCGGCCTTTCATGACGGGCGTTACGGGGGCTATTTTACCAGAAACCAGGGATGTATAATACTGGACTTGATACTGTTATCTCTGTGCTACACTGAAGATAGTCCATTGCCACAATCTGATGGTCTAGGAAGGGGTGACCTCAGTGGAAATCAAGACAAAGAGGGAAAAGGACATTGGCAAACTGAAAGAAAGCATCGTCCCCATACTGAAGCGCCACAATGTAAATCGCGCGGCTATCTTCGGCTCCTTGGCCACCGGGGGGGCGAAAGAGACCAGTGACCTGGACTTGCTTGTGGAGTTCAAGGGAGAGAAAAGTCTCTTGGACCTGGCGGCCTTGAAGCTGGACCTGGAAGAGGCGACAAACAGGAAGGTGGACGTGGTCACCTACCGGGCGTTGCACCCCTTGATTCGGGACAGGGTGCTCAAGGAGCAGGTGCGGGTGCTATGAGAAAGAAGGAAGTCAGGGTCTTTATCGAGCACATCCTGGAAAGCATCTCCCTCATAGAGTCGTACACCGTCCAAACCTCCAAGGAAGACTTCCTGAGTTCCCAGCAACTGCAAGACTCGGTTATCCGAAGGCTGGAGATCATCGGGGAGGCAGTCAAGAATATACCATCGCAGTTCCGGAAGCAACACCCGAACGTGGCGTGGCGGGAGATCGCTGCGATGCGGGACGTACTGATCCACGACTATTTCGGCATAGACCTGGAGTTAACCTGGAAGGCGGCGAAGGAAGACGTCCCTCTTCTTAAACAGGCGCTCTTGGACATCGTCAAAGAGACGAAGTGACGTGAGCCAAATCTGGGGGGCGAGCCGGGCAACCGCCTCGCGGGCGTCCCGCTGGAGATGGCGGCGCTCCTCCAGGACGTGGGGCACGGTCGGCCCCTCGGTGTTCTCGAACTCCAGCCAGTCCCTTATCCGCTCCACAACCGCAGTGGGGCTGGGGCCGGACCATCCGGTGTTCAGGTAGACGACGTTCCGAGTGGCGGGAATCTGGGAGCGAAGATGGGTCATGTTCATGGGTGGCCTTTCATAACAGGCGTTACGGGGGCTATTTTAGCAGAAATTTGAGATGTATAATACCAGTAACGCAAACCTGTAAGCGCAAAGAGGTGCCTATGCCGAAAGTGCTTGACGTTCGCAAGATTCTAAACGAGGCGTTTAATAATAAAGACCGGTGCGTAGTGCGCTAAAGATCTTCCATTGAATTGAGGGGGGAGTGCCGCAATTATCTGTTGTTAATCAGCCGTTTGGTGGCCGTCCGAATCGAGTGGGTGACCATATCGTAGACCTGTTGTCACGAACTGTGAACAGGTTTGACTCTGTTTATCTGGTAGCCGCGTTTGCGAAGGCAAGCGGTGTTTCAATCTTGTTCGATGCCCTGCGCAATTTTGTTAATTTAGGCGGTTCAGTGACTGCCGCCATAGGCGTTGACCAGCAAGGAACCTCGCAGCAAGGGCTGGAAGTGTTGTTACAAGCAGGCGCACAAGTCTTCATTTTTCACAACCCTGGTGCCGAAACATTTCACCCGAAATACTACCTCTTCGAAAGGGACGCACAGGAAGGAGTCGCCATTGTTGGGTCAAACAACCTCACCAGGGGGGGCTTATACGAGAACTTCGAATTCAGCGTAAGGATAGATCACGATCTCACCGTGCCCTCTGATGCCCAGTTATTTGATACGTTTCTGCGTTCGTTTGGTATGGTCACGGATGTAACCACAGGAATGGCTATCAGCCTTAGCCAGAACACATTGGCAGAGTTAATAAAACTCGGCTACCTCCTCGATGAGTCGCGGGTTCCTACTGGTGAAGAAGGGGGACGGCTGATTGTCAGGCCAGGACCGAATCCATTATTCCGACGAGTCTCCATGCCCAGAGGACCCCGTCCTACTCGCCAAACTGCGGTTCCAGTCCAACCGCCTCAGCCAGGCCAGGGGATAGCTACTTTCGTGATGACTCTCGGCGCGAGGGATACCCGGCAACAAACAGGCTACTCCAGGGACATTTTCATTCCCTTGGCAGCGCGCAATGCCAACGGTTCATTTTGGGAGTGGCCCGCCGGTTATGCGCCTCCCCCAACGGGTGTTTCCGGCAACTATCTTGAAAGAAGATTTGACATTCTGGTGACGCCGGCAAACGGCCCCACTCAGCTTGTTCGACAGGTGAGGTTCTACGCCTATGCCCAACGAGATGAATTCAGACTAAACTGCGGCGAACTGGTCAGAGGATCTAATGAAGGGGATATTTTAGTTGTTTCGAAGGTTCAAGCCGGGTCAGGCTATGACTATGACGGGGCGGTAATCTCGCAAGCCCATCCAATGTATGCCACATTCAACGCGTTGTGCACAAATATCGTTCCGCAATCAGGTAAGCGTTGGGGCTATGCATGATGCTGCGCTTGGAAATGAATAATACTTTCAGAAGCCACCGAGTTCTTCTTGAAGATGTCCCTAGGCGTCAGCATATCCATAGGAATCGACTCAACCAGCTTCAAGCCGACCGTCTCACCGATTAGACCCATCAGTTTGCCTGTTTCTATGTTTATTCGTTTCCCGTGGGCCATCGTGTGATTAGCGCCGACGACAAAAAAGACGTGACCATCATGTTTCACCAAGTCGTTCACTCCTCTTAGAACGTCAGTCATATCACAAAAGTACTTGCTGAGCAGGGCGGGCAAATTCTTCCTGCGAAAACCCACGTTCGTCTTTTCGTACGCATCATTTACGGTGTCGATGAGGTCGCGTACTTCTTCCGGTAGAGTAAACTTGGATTCTAAATACTCATTCCAAAGCTTGGCCTTATGAGTGGACGTGATCTCGCGATTGCCTATCATTTGGTGGTCAGCATTTCGGTGTGCATCTCTCGAAAGAAGGCCAAGATAGCAGAGACTTAGGCGGTCCGTGTCTAGGTAAGGAAGAGCGGTCGCGTATGGCGGAGACGTGACAACCACATCGACCTTTCCAACACGGGACTCAAATACTTTGGCTACGTCTCTTGCGTCACCACAAATGACTTCGAACTTTTTGTATTCAGTGGTGCCTTCTTCAAGTAAGAATGCCACAACATGCCGAACAGTTTTCCCCAACTGTGACAAGTACTCGGCGATTGCGTCGATGTTTGCATCCGGCTTTACCTCACGTCTGACACGTAGGTCGTCAATCTTCTGCAACGACACAGTCCTTAGAATATCGCTCAGACAAAGCCAAAACAGATCACGCGTTGCGGAAGTCGGCATGCCATTGATCAAGGTAGCGACGTAATCCAGGTCTTCAAGAACATGAGGTGCAAACCATGAAGTCAAATAGCGTTGGTCGCTTTGGGGCAGATTACTGAAGTAGGCGAGGTGTCCCTTTTGCCGGCGTGGCACAATCAGAATTTCCCTCATGCGTTCATATTGCTCGATGATCCGTTCGGGTTGTGTTCTCAGTATGGAGCATTTTGTCTTAGTGATAAGAACTGACAGAGGGTTCAGGTCCAGCCCAACAGCCTCGTATCCAGCCAGATTCGCTTCCAAAAGGGTTGTTCCACTGCCACACATTGGATCCATCGCCATCGCCCCGGCCGAAATCCCTGAGTAGTTGAATAAGGCTTTGACCAACTGAGGAAAGAACTTTCCCCTGTATTCATGAATATCATGGGGACCATACCTCAGGCAACGGCGGTTCGGAATAGGAACTGAATCTGTATCAAAAGACAATTGCGTCTGCGACTCTGCAGGTCTTATTCTGTTGCGTACTAGATATGTAGTCGCTTCACGCCTAACTTGCCTCGTACAGACGGACTGTGGCGCAGCCACAAACTCCCAATACGCGAGCCGGTCAATTAGATATTGGGGTGATGCCCCCGGCCGCAAGACCCGATAATATTCCCCGTCTGCTGGCATCAGGACCGCCGGATTAAACTCGCCAGCAAGTGCGGTGAGTTCCCGAAATGCTAACTCTCGCTCAAAAGGCTGAATATACGGTTTGATCCGAAGCGTGATACAGTCTTGCTCAAACACGGGACTTACCTCGATTCTTGAAGATGAGGACGTGTTCTTCTCTTATCTTCCCGATCTTTGGATTGAACGACTTCTTGGCATCTTGCAGATGTCGTGTAATATCTGCGTCGAGACCAAACCCAAACTCTCGCGCTACCCCCGTTAAGAGTTCACTGTTTGAGACGGTCCTCCCATTCAGAATCGAATCTCCAATAACGAAGCAGCAGTAGCCATGCCTTTTGACAACTTCGTTAAGCCAACCGAATACAGTTTTCATCTCGCTTTTGAAGGTCTCTACGGTTGCGCCATTGTTTCCCTTCTTGCTGTATTTCCGGTGGCTGCCAATCTCAATCGCCTTGAAAGGCGCAGGGTCAAAATCAAGCCAAAGCATTCTAGTCATGTGGTAAAGGTGGTAGCTGTATGCGTTGGGGTAAGGAGGCGAGCAAACAACAAGGTCTACTGAACCGACCATCGGCCGTTCAAGCACACTGCTTTGAAAGACTCGGCATGTGAATCGGTCTTCTACTAGGTCGGCGAATTCCGCTGCCCTCTCGATAGCCGACTCAAGAGCTCGAAGGAATCGGCGGACGGTGTCTCCAGGTTGAACGTTCTTGTCTCGTCGAACATATCGAGTATCCGAATCCTGTCGAGAGACTGACACGATAATCGATGAGAAGACTGCCAGAGCTAATGTTTGAGCGGGGAGGCTTGGTAGAGCAAGACACAGTGACTTAAGGTGTGACAGTTCAGTGATGACGTGGGGAACAAACCAGAATTGTATTTGTTTTGAATCTGGTGTACGCACATCCTGAAAGCCGCTAGGAGCGAATAGGGGCTGCTGCCCAGAACCAAAACGAGCTCTCAAGCTCATCAATGGGTCCGAGAGATTTCGAAGCGACTCGATGTCCCGAGCCGTTAGGCGTGTGGTCTTGGCTCGGGAAACTAGACAAGCTATGGGATTCGCATCAACGCCGACTGCGTGTCTCTTAAGAGTGAGAGCCTCTACAAGCGTGGTTCCGCTGCCGCAAAACGGGTCGAGAACGACTCCGCCAACCGACGATAGCTCCTGTATCAACGCGTTTGGGATTTGCGGAATGAATTTCGCGGGGTAGGGATGCAAACCGTGAGTCAGATAGTTAGTCTTGGCTTCTGCGAAATCCCAATCCAACGTTTTCAACGTTTCAATTGCCTGGTCGTTGGGAGGAATGGCTATTGTTTGGCTCACCTCGCCTCGGGCATATTTGAGGACATGTTGCACTTGGTCTTCAGACCAGTCACGCCAACCACGCCTGTCTCGTCCCGGTTCCAATACATGGCCGGCTCGCAACCAACGAAGTAGGGTATCTTTGTGTACTCCAACTAACTTTGCAACTTGAAGTGTGTTCATTCGGTGCCTATATGTAAGTATATGCAACAACCTTTAGTGAATTCTGCACCACAACGGGCAGAAAGTCAAGATACCTTTGGTCCGGTCACAAAGTTTCGAGCAAGCCAGGCGTTCTCTTCGTCGGGGTAGTAGATGTCGCGGAACGCATCCCGTATGAAAGTTGGGTGCTGAATGTCGCATGGCGTTCCAGTATCCCCTCCACATCAGAACTGGTGTTCTCTATGTTACACGGCAGCGTGTACGATGTCAAGAGGTTTTGCGGTGTGATTTGCAGGAAGTTTTGGGGATGTGCCTGCGGCCCGGCTACGACCTCAGGAACAGATCAATATCCGCCGCAGCCAGCTTCCCGGCGCCCATGGCGGAGATAACCGTCGCCGCACCGCTGACCACGTCGCCGCCCGCCCACACGCCGGCCTTGCTCGTCCGGCCCGTCTTGTCGTCGGCGGTGACCGTGCCGTGAGACGTTATCTTGAGGTCCGGCGTGGACTGCGGGATGAGCGGGTTGGGGATTGTGCCCACCGCCGAGACGACGGTGTCCACCTCTAAGCGGAAGTTGCTGCCCTTCTTCTCGATGGGCCGGCGACGGCCGCTGGCGTCGGGTTCGCCCAGTTCCATCTCCATGCACTCGACAGTCTGTACCTTGCCCTGGGCATTGGGATGGAAGGCCACCGGGTTGGTCAGCAGCCTGAAGATGATGCCCTCTTCCTGGGCGTTCTCCACCTCTTCCCGTCTGGCCGGCAGCTCCGCCTCGGAGCGGCGGTAGACGACGGTCACCTCGGCCCCCAGCCGCTTGGCGCAACGGGCCGCGTCCATGGCCACGTTTCCGCCACCCACCACCACGACCCGCTTGCCGACGGTGAGGGGCGTATCGTAGCTCGGGAAGAGGTAGGACTTCATGAGGTTGATGCGCACCAGGAACTCGTTGGCCGAAAAGATGCCGCCCAGGTTCTCGCCGGGGACGCCCAGGAACTGGGGGCGGCCAGCGCCGGTGCCCACGAAGATAGCCTTGTAGCCCTCGCCGAAAAGCTCGTCTATGGTGATGGTCTTGCCCACTACCCAGTCCAGCTTCAATTCGACGCCGAGGGAGCGGACGAAGTTCACTTCGCCCTGGACGATGGTCTTAGGCAGTCGAAACTCCGGGATGCCATAGACCAGCACGCCACCCGGCGAGTGCAGGGCCTCGAAGATGGTG
This sequence comes from Chloroflexota bacterium, assembly GCA_016210545.1. Classification (GTDB taxonomy): domain Bacteria; phylum Chloroflexota; class Dehalococcoidia; order JACVQG01; family JACVQG01; genus JACVQG01. The sequence goes on along the minus strand of JACQTY010000253.1, from coordinate 1,820 downwards.
ACCTGATGGCCCCGCCGGGCCAGGGACGCCGCCGCGGTCAGGCCCGCCGGGCCGCAGCCGACGATGCCCACTTTCTTGTGGGAGGGGGCGGGTAGGCTGGGCATAGTTATGCCCTGGGTCCTCTCCCAGTCGGCAACGTAGCGTTCCAACCGCCCGATGGCTACAGAAGCGCCCTTTTTGGCCATAACACATTGGGCCTCGCACTGGGACTCCTGGGGGCAGACGCGCCCGCAGATCCCGGGGAGGCTGTTGGCCTCTTTGATCTTGGCGATGGACCTGGCAAGGTCGCCCTCCACAATGGACTTGACGAAGTCGGGGATGCTGATATTGACGGGGCACCCGCCCACGCAAGGGCGCTTGGGGCACTGGAGGCAACGGGACGCCTCGGCTTTGGCCATGTCCAGGGTGTAGCCGATAGCCACCTCCTGAAAGCTGGAGGCCCGCTTCTCTGCCTCTTGTTTGGGCATGGGGGTCCGGTTAAGGTTTATCTTTGGCATAGGATGTAATTCCCTCATCCCCCTCTAATCCCCCTTCTCCCTCAGGGAGAGGGGGGAAGAATAAACGTACTAGGGGACACCCCCTTCGGCTGGCTCAGGGCAAGCTCCAGAACCCCCGACAAGGAAGTTTCCCTGTACCCTCTGATTCCCCTGTCCTACCCTTCCTTCATAGGGGAAGGGATGAATTGCAGACAAGGAAAGACAGCCCACGGTCATCAAGCAACGGCTGGGGAACCGTTCCTTGACAGCTTGGCTTACGCAGTCTTCTGGGCGGCGGTGGCCTCGGCCATCTGGCGTTGCCACTGCTCCAGGGACTGCTTCTCTTCTGTCACAAAGGCCCGCTGACGGGCGAAAAGCTCGTCCCAGTCCACCTGATGGCCGTCGAACTCAGGGCCGTCGACGCAGGCAAACCTGGTCTCGCCGCTAACGGAGCAGCGGCAGGCGCCGCACATCCCGGTGCCGTCCACCATGATGGGGTTCATACTGACGATGGTCTTCACATTGAACGGCTGGGTCGTCGCCGCCACAAACTTCATCATTATGGCCGGGCCGACGGCCACCACCCGGTCCACACGGTTTCCCTTTTCCAGCATCTCCTTGAGCGGCACGGTCACTACACCTTTGCGTCCGTTGGAGCCGTCATCGGTGGTAACGATGAGTTCGTCGCTCACTGCCGCCAGGCGGTCCTCCCAGAACAGCAGGTCCTTTGTCCGGGTGCCCATCAGGGCGATGACGTGGTTGCCAGCGGCCTTCATGGCCCGGGCGATGGGGACGACGGTGGCTACAGCGAACCCCCCGGCCACGCAGACCACTGTGCCGAACTTCTCAATATCGGTGGGTTTGCCCAGGGGGCCGACGAAGTTGGCGATGCTATCGCCGACCCGAAAAGTGGCCAGTTGGCGGGTGGTCTTGCCTACTTGCATGAAGGCGACGGTGACCTCGCCCGTTTCCCTGTTCCAATCGGCCAGGGTCAGCGGTATGCGCTCACCCTTTTCGTCCAATCGCAGGATGACGAACTGCCCCGCCGCCGCCTTCTTGGCCACGGCCGGGGCAGCTATTTTCAGCAGAAAGATATTAGGCGCCAGGGGACTCTTTTCGGTTATGCGATACATTCAGATCCTCACCGCTAAGGTCTCTGAGGCGGCGTGGTTCTTCGAGATTTTCACGGCGCAGACCTTATACTCCGGGATCTTGGCAATCGGGTCTACCGCCGGGTTGGTCAGCACGTTGGTCGGGCTTTCCAGGAAGTGGAATGTCATGGCCACCAGGCCCACCGGCGAACTTTCCGTGACTTTGGCCCTGGCCTGGAGTTCGCCCCGCCGT
>JACQTY010000240.1 GCA_016210545.1 Chloroflexota bacterium | reverse complement strand
TACCCATCCCCGCGGATTTCTTGCCTCAGGTGAGCAGCGGCCGCCTAAGCATCTACATTGATGACCCGACCACCGGCGCCGGTGACGGCTTTGCTATTGACTTCGTGCGTCTGCTCATCAACCCACGCGCCTCGAAGCAGGTGGGGACTGTCAGCGGTAAGGTCACTGATGCAGCCACAGGGCAACCCATCAGCGGTGTCACGGTTTCGGCTTCCGGCGTTACAGCCCAGACCGGAAGCGATGGCCTCTATACGCTTACTGGCACGCCGGCCGGCCTGGCCGTAGTCACCGCCACGAAAAACGGCTACACCTCCCTTACGCTCTCCGCAGACCTGGTAAGTGGAGCTTCGGCAAGCCTGAATTTTGCGTTACGCCCGGCGCCTGCCACTGGTACAACGCCATCGGTGGGAGCTACGCCGGGGCTAGTTGCATATTATCCCCTTGATGGCGATGCCAGGGACTACTCCGGTAATGACTATCACGGCATGAACAGCGGGGGTGTCTTTGTCCCTGGCCGGAAGGGGCAGGCGCTAAAACTCGACGGAGTGAATAACTATGTCTCGGCGCCCGTCAACATTAACCCGGATGTGATGCCCCAGATGACCATGGCAGCGTGGGTCCAGGCCAGCAAGTCCACGGGGACAATTATCTCCCACGACGATGGGGGCTTTGATCGCACCATGGATATTGACGACCGCGGCGGGGGGTTGGGTTGGTCGGCTTTCACTGGTTCGGGTGTCCTGGGATACCGCCCGGTTACCGTCGGGGACTGGGTTTTCGTGGCCGCGGTCTACGACCAGAACGCCAGGAAAGTTACGCTATATGTCAACGATAGCGTGTATGAAAAGGCGGGAACCGTCGGGTCCGGTTGGAAGTACATCAATATCGGGCGCAACCCCTCGTTTGGCGGCTATTTCCCGGGGGCGATTGATGAGGTGAGAATTTACAGCTATGCCCTGTCGGCCGGTGAGATTGCATCTCTCAGGTCAGCGGCAGGGCCGGTCCCTGTGCCCGGCGGGACGCCCTCCGGGTCTACCGGGCCAGATGGGATTGTCGGCTACTGGAAATTCGATGAGACCAGCGGGAATGCCGCTGCTGACAGTTCTGGGTTGGGTAACAACGGCGCAGTGAAGGGGACCGCATCCTGGACGCCCAACGGCCGGATCGGCGGCGCCCTGACCTTTGATGGCAAGAGCAATTATGTGCTGACCCCCGTCCTGTTCAGCCAGCTTAGTAGCGGCATGACCTGGATGGCGTGGGCCAAACATGATGCCCCGAATATGACGTGGAGTTGGGTCTTCAGCGAGGACTCGCCGGTGGACAACCACACCCAAATGGGCAAGATGGCTGGCAGCACGGAGGTAGTGTGGGGGCCCCAGGGCGTGGGTTCAGTGCAGACCAAAGGGATGAATGTGGCCGACGGCCAGTGGCACCATATCGCCGGCGTGTGGGAGAAGGGGGTAGGGCTGAGGCTGTACATCGACGGCGCGCTGAAGGCATCGGGGGCCTTCAGCGGCTCCATGACGGCAAAAAGGGCGATACGGATAGGCGCCAAGAATGATGATTTTCCTGCCGAGAAGTGGAAGGGCGCCATAGATGAGGCCCGCATCTACAACCGGGCCCTGTCGGCGGACGATATCAGCGCCGCTATGGGTGGGGCCGGACCGGGTCCATCCACCGCCCCCACGCCGATCCCAACACCCCAGGCTACCCCGACACCCCCGGCCAGGCAAGTCGATACCACCCTCATCGCCGACGAGCGCGTGGTGGCCCAGAATGGCGCGGTGGCCTTGCCCATCCGTCTGGAGAAGGCTTCCCGGCTGGGAAGCCTGAACTTCTCGATAGAGTACGACCCGGCGGTAGTGAAGGTGAACAGGGTAGACGGTGGAGACCTGGTGGGCGGCTCCCTGTTCCAGTCCAACACCAGGGACGCCGGGACCGTTCGCTTCGGAATAGCCACTCAGGGGACAGAGGGCGTCAACGGCGATGGGCCTGTTGCCTACGTGGTGTTCACCGCCACCGGCCCTCGGAGTAGCGCCTCGGCCATAACATTGGGGGACCTGCTGGCTACCGACAGTTCCGGAGGCAGGGTCGGCCTGAACCTCAGGAATGGCAAAATTACCATAGGCACAAAGGTGAAAGGCGACTATGACGGGGATGGACGGCTTACAGCTAAGGACGCTCTTGCCGCGCTGAAGATGTCTGTGAAAGACCTGCCGGAAGACCTGAACCTGGACATGGACAACGATGGAAAGATCAGCGCCGAGGATGCGAGGCGGATACTGGCCGCGGCATTAGGGTCCGGACAGGTTACCTCCCAGACGCCCCCTGCGGCTCCCGGTCTGGCTTCCACACTTGACTCCGGCCAGACGCGAGTGACCGGTGCGCTGGGAGGTTCCGTGAGCCTGCAAGGGGGGGCGCGCGTCGACATTCCCGCCCGGGCCATAGACAGTGACGCTGCTATCAGCCTCGTTCGGAAGGCAGCGACGGATATTTCTGCCAGGCAAGTAGTGTTGAGCGATGCATACTACCTGACGTCTCAAGACCGGCCCCAGGTCAAGGGGGAGTTCACTCTTGGCATCCCTTACGACAGAAGCAAACTGCCTCAGGGTGTTTCGGAGGACTCCTTACAGGCGTATGCAGTAACAGGCAACAGCGTCCTCTTTCCTGTTGCCAGCACCACAGACAAAAACAGGCAACTGGTAGTAGTGCGGAACCCCGAAGTAGCCGTACTCGGCGGGCCAGCCGGGATTACGGCCCAAAAGCGGTCAGTTCAGTCTTTAATGCCTGGCCAATCTCCGGAGGAGGCGGCTCCACCCGCCCCGACGGGATACGTTATCGGCAAGGCAGAGCCGACCGGCTCTGGAAACATGAAGTGCCAGTCCGGGGCGCCTGGAGAAGTCCATGAAGAGGACAACCAGGTATTCCGCATCCTTTTCCTTGTTCAATCGCCATGCTCTTTCGCCAAGTTCGTCTCGGTCACATTGACGGAAGCCCTAGACAAATACAACACAATATATATGGATACCAATGGTAAGGCTCCTTTCGCCAACCTGTCTCCAGATAACCGTATGGTAGTACAGTTAGGCAGCTTCCCTGGCGTAAACGGGGAGTACAAGTTTATGGGTAGCTGGAACGGGTATATCTTGATCGACGTGCCTTCAGGCATGAGTAAACAAACGGAATTGAGAGATACCCTTTTCCACGAGATGTTTCATGCCGTCCAGGACATCTACTCCAACATGTTCGTCGGCGGCATAGCCAGCATGTGGTGGTACGAAGCTACCGCCGAGTGGGCGGGCATGACCGGCAGAGGACTGCCTTTCGCTGCGATGATAGATAACGAGCTTGCTACCTATCCCTATGTTCTCAGCGCGCCTATTCAGCAGAGCCGGAGTTACGAGGAAGGACGATTGTCCTACGGCTACTCTTTGCTCATTGAGCACGTGCAAAGGCAGAAACCTGGTTATCTGCGGAACGTACTCAACAGTTGGAAGACTACAAGCGGCCAGCTATACAATGATTTGGTGGCTTGGGGAAACCTGGGACAAACCTACCCTGCCTTCGTCGGAGATGTCCTGGTGAGCGTTCCCGGGGGCCATCTTCCCTGGACACAGGCGCGCATCTTTGAAACTAATGCAGAGACTCGCATTTTCTCCAGGCCGACCGCAGTTATCGGGGACCGCGGCGAGAAAATCGAGCGTCTGGCAGACGAGGGCCAGCGGTCTGCCGACCATCATTTCGTGATGGCCATGCCTCCTCTCACTGCGCGTTTCTTCCAAATTCAAACTCAAGCGCTTACCGAAAACCGGAGGGTAGAGGTCAGGCTGGCGCGGGACAACGCCCCATCAGACAATGCATGGCTGATGACCACGCTCGGCGAGGGTGTGAAGGGACCTCAGTCGCCGCCGTCGAGACTAGGACCTTCCAGCGCCTCTTTCCCCGGCCTCGGTAAAAGCTACGCCAGTCTGTGGGTGGCGGTTTTCAATCCGGACCCAAGTGCAACCAGGAACTACGACCTGGCCATCTCACTTAAAGGGGACAAGCAGCCACCTCAAAGCTATTACTACCAGATGAAGAAGACCGAGGTCTGGTGTGGCACTATCGCGCGCCGGGTGGCAGGCGACAAGTGCGAAGCCCCTGCTCCGGGGTCACTGGGAACGGACCGCGGCGTAAGCGTGGAGATGGCCCCCGGGAAGATGATCTTCAAGAGAAAGTGGCAACCCGCTGACAAGAGCTCACCCGGCGGCACTCTGACCGGGACAGTGACCTGGGGCGGTTTACCCATATCGCAGATCCAGCCAGGGCAAGCATACAACGTCAGCATCAGTGTGCCGGCCGCCCCCGGCGGAACGGTTATCAACGAAGATAGCTACTACACGAGCGCCAGCGTCCTGGGGCCTGCCGACCTCGAGGTTATCGCTCTCCCCAACCTCCCGAATAGCGAGTGTGGGCCGAGCCGTGAGCGTCACCCCCTGCGCGACCCCGTCTGCGCGGCGCCCCTTGTGGTTGATCCCCTTAAGGCGGCGCGGACGTCCTTCCGCACCAGCCAGCAAGATTACAAGTACGTCATTAAATTCGACCCTGCCTTCTTGAAGAAAGACCTTCAGGAACAGATCGCTGGGCTCCCCAAGACCATTGAGGTTGACATCGTAGCCACGTTGCCAGTGTCTATGGGGATTATCAACACCTACGAGCTTGTTTTAAGGTAATCGCCGGTACGTTGAGGCGACAGGCATACCCGCCGATGGGCGACAGTCTGACTACAGCTTAATATACCCTGCGTCGAGCAGTAAGCGGTGTAGAGGTGAGATATGATGCCCTTTAATACTCCCCAACGGCGGCCCGCTTTCCAAGCGACAAGGCTATTAGCTATGTCCGTGCTTGTGGTTGCTCTACTGCTCGCCGCGGCGGCGTGCAAGAAGTCGGAGCCACCGCCGCCCACGCCGCCACCTGCGACCACAGCCACGCCCGAACCGCCGACTCCGGCGCCGCCTGCCACGCCCACCCCCACCGCCATCGCGACACCGCGGCCAGCTACTCCCACCCCAACGCCAACCCTGGCAGCGCCTCCAATGCCCGCCGTCTCAGAAGTGCCGGTGATGGTTCGCGGAGCGTCCAAGCTGGGCAGCCTGCAACTGGAACTGAGATACAACGCTCAAATCTATCAATTGTTGAACGTTGCGCCCGGGCCTCTGGCCCGCAACGCTCTGGTTGATTCCAACAAGGCAACTCCAGGAATAATCAGGGTAGGACTGGTGGCTGCATCAGGCATTTCAGGGGATGGAATAGTCCTCACGTTGACATTCGCTCCTATGGGGCAGGCCGGCCCTCCGGAAGTCACGGTAGAAAAGGTTGAAGCAGCCGACACGGACCTCCATGACCTGGTGGTCTCGGCAGGGGCGGGACAGGTGGGTGGAGCGGGGGCTTCGGTCACGGGGCCGACATTGAGCTTCAGAAGATAGCCATTGCAGTGGCAATTCATGAATTTGCCCCTACTCTACCCCAACTGCTCCAAGAGTTGTCGCAGACGGGCAAGCCTGTCCTGACGGCCGGTCAGCTTCTCTTGGTGCTGCTCCACAATGGCCGGGGGGGCCTTGTCGACGAAGGCTTCGTCTTCCAGCCGGGCCGTGAGCCGCCCGATGTCAGCTTCAAGCTCTCCAACCTCGCCCTTGATGCGCGCCCGTTCCTTGTCCATGTCCAGCACCCCGGCCAGCGGCAACACCACTTCGGCTGTGGAAAGCACCAGCACCAGGGAATCACGCGTCTCGTGAGCGGCCTTAGCTTTCGCCAGATGGGGATAGCCATGCCCCTGAACGGAGAGCGGACGGACACGGGCCAGCGTCTCAATCGCCCCCGACTGGGAGGCCAGCGACGGATGGCTATTCTTGGCGTAAAGGGTGGCCTCCAGCCAGCGCTCAGGCTCGATCCTGAGCTCCGCGCGGGCATTCCGTATGGAACGGACGATCTCCATCACCGATTCCATCTCGGCCTCCGCCCCCGGGTCGAACCTGGAGCTATCTGCCGTGGGGTAAGTGGCGATCATGATGGACTCGGCAGACTTAGCTTCTGGCACGAGCACGCCCAGGTTCTGCCATATCTCCTCGGTTACAAACGGCATGTAGGGATGAAGCAATCGCAGCGAGGTCTCCAGCACGCTCACCAGCGTCGGTAGCGGCGAAGCCGCGGCGGGATCGCGGAGACGGACCTTGGCCATCTCTATGTACCAGTCGCAGTATTCACCCCACAGGAAATCATGTATCTGGCGCTCGGCCTCCCCGAACTGGTAGTCGGCCATGAAGGCATTGACGCTTTCCACCAGGTGGTTCAGACGGCTCAAGATCCACCGGTCCTGAACATATTGAGGCGATAGCCCAACCTTCTCCGGAGCGGCCGCTTCAGGGTTAGCCTCCACGCTCCGCATCACGAAGCGCGCTGCATTCCATATCTTATTCACAAAATTGCGGCTCGACTCCAGCTTTGAGGCGCTGAGCCGGATGTCGTTCCCCGGCGAGGTCCCGGTGGAAACGGCAAAGCGGAGGGCGTCCGTCCCGTACTGCTCCACCAGCTCCAGCGGGTTCAGGACGTTCCCCTTCATTTTGCTCATCTTCTCGCCACGCTCATCGCGAATAAGCCCGTGCAGATAGACGGTGCGGAATGGTACATCACCCGTATTCTCGATGCCCATGATGATCATGCGGGCCACCCAGAAGAAGAGGATGTCGTAGCCCGTCTCCATTACAGAGGTGGGATAGAAATGCTTCAGGTCCTCCGTCTGCTCCGGCCAGCCCAGGGTCGAATGGGGCCACAACCCCGACGAGAACCAGGTGTCCAGCACGTCCGGGTCCTGGGCCAGGTCCACATTGCCACACTTGGGACATTTCCCGGGGTCTTGCAGCGGGGTTTCCCGGTCAGGCACAACCTGGCTATGGCAGTATTCGCAATACCAAACGGGAATCCGGTGCCCCCACCAGAGCTGGCGGCTGATACACCAGTCGCGTATGTTCTCCATCCAGTTAAGGTACACCTTTGTAAAGCGCTCGGGGATTATCTTGATCCGTCGGTCCACCACAGCCTGTATAGCTGGCGCCGCCAGGGGAGCGATCTTCACAAACCACTGTTTGCTGGCCCACGGCTCTACCACGGTCCCGCAGCGCTGGCAGTGGCCCACAGCGTGGGAGTGAGGCTCTATCTTGACCAGCAGGCCGTCCTTCTCCAACTGCGCCACCAGCGCCTTGCGGCAGGCAAAACGCTCAGACCCGCGGTAAGGACCGGCATTCGCATTAAGAGTGCCGTCCGGGTTCAGGATGTTCACCGTCGGTAGGCCGTGACGCTGGCCAATCTCGAAGTCCACCGGGTCGTGGGCCGGCGTGACCTTCACCGCCCCGGTGCCGAAGGTCCTGTCGACGGCATCGTCGGCAATGATAGGGATGGCCCTCCCAATAACGGGTAGAATGGCCTTCTTGCCCACCATCCCTGTGTACCGCTCATCCTGCGGGTTTACTGCCACGGCAGTATCGCCCAGGATGGTCTCGGGGCGGGTAGTGGCCACCGTGATATAACTATCCTCGCCCTCTAACTGATAACGAACATACCACAGGTTCCCGTTGACGTCCCGGTGGTCCACCTCCAGATCAGAGAGAGCGGTGACACAGCGGGGACACCAGTTAATGATCCTCTCGCCGCGGTAGATAAGCCCCTTGTGATAAAGACGCACAAAGGTAGTGCGGACAGCCTTGCTGGGGCCATCGTCCAGCGTGAAGCGCTCCCGGGACCAGTCGCAGGAGGCGCCCAGCCTCTTGTGCTGCTCGGAGATCCGGCGTCCGTACTCGTTCATCCATTCCCACATCTTCTCCAGAAACTTCTCCCGCCCGAGCCGCTGGCGGGACAGCCCCTGCTGAGCTATCTGCCGCTCCACGACCACCTGGGCCGCGATGCCGGCGTGGTCACGGCCAGGCAGCCACAGCGTCGGGTCGCCGCGCATGCGGTGCCAGCGCACCATGATGTCCTCAATGGTGGCGGTAAGGGCGTGGCCGAGGTGAAGCTCACCGGTGACGTTGGGCGGGGGCATGATAATGGTGAAGGGTGGCTTGTTCGGGTCTATCCTGGGCTTGAAGTAGCCCTTTTCCATCCAGAAGGCGTACCACCGGGCCTCGACCAGTTTTGGGTCATAGGCTTTGGGGATAGCGCTATCAACAGACATTACTCGGCCTTTCAAGGGAGTCGTTCATGCCCGCTTGCACAGGGCGCCGCGAAGTATGGAAATATCATTCCGGCCACCGACACTGAATCCAGGGGCAGTGGTCTAGCCTGGATTCTCCCGATGAATCGGCACTCTCGCGGGAATAGAAAAGTGGCTATTTTCGGGAAGATAATCGCTTTTACAAATTCATTTTAAGCCACATAGGGGAAATCTTCAACTGGCGCGACCCCTTTTGTGGTAGAATAGGCGCAAATTCACTGGGGAGGTGTAACTTGGCTTACAAATACGTCACTCTATCCAAAGACGGCCACGTCGGCACCCTGACGTTCAACCGGCCCGAAAAGCTGAACGCGTTTCATCCTCCTATGATGGAGGAGATCACCCTGGCCCTCCAGGAGGCCAGGGCCGATGACGATATCCGCGTACTGGTGGTGACCGGAAAGGGCCGCGGCTTCTGCGCCGGGCCGGATATCCAGCCCCACGAGCTTTCCTCGGGAAAGGTGAAGGCGGACAACGCCCACGCCATGCAGAACGTCATCGGCGGGATCAACGCAGGTAAGCTATTGAACCCCGTCGGCAATGTGCCGCTCACCCTGCAACGCATGGAGAAGATAACCATAGCTATGGTCAACGGGCCGGCGGCGGGGGCGGGGGCGGACTTCGCCCTGGGCTGCGACATGCGTTTCGGCTCGCCGAAGACGTCGTTGCTGATGGCCCACATGCAACTGGGCATTCCGGTGGATACCGGCGGCACCTGGTTCCTCCCCAGACTCGTCGGGATAGCCAAAGCCATGGAGATCATTATGGGGCCGGAGCTGGTGAGGGGCGAGGAAGCGTTCAGGCTCGGGCTGCTCAACCGGCTGTTCCCCGAGGACAAGCTGGAAGAGGAGACCATGGCATACGCCCGCCGGCTGGCGCAGGGCTCGCCGGTGGCGCAGCGGTTGGCCAAGCTCCAGATTTACACAGGGTTAGGGGTAAGCCTGGAGACGGCTCTGGCCCAGGCTTTCGCCGATGCCGGCCTGGCCATGCAGACCGCCGACTTCAGGGAGGCCATCACCGCCTTCGCCGAGAAGCGCCAGCCGCAGTACAAGGGGAGGTAGGGAGACGGCGACAGAGATAGGGATAGAGATAGAGACCATACGGGGGGGCGGGGTGGAATCCCCCGTCGCCCCCTTTAATAAAGGGGGTGTTCCGATGCGCCTCGCCCAGCGGAACGGGGGAATCCTGCGCTCCCCAATCGTCCCACGCGGTAGCAGTGGTATAATGCGCGGAGGATAACCCGCTGGTGGAGGTGGCTACTGTGACAAGACGCTTTGCCCTTACAGAATACGTGGACCAGGCTTTGGCCCGGGCCGAATACGACAAACTCGAAGATGGGACCTTCGCGGGCAGGATTCCGATGTGCAAAGGCGTAATCGCTTTTGGTCGGACTTTGAGAGAGTGCGAAGACGAGTTACGCTCGGTACTGGAGGACTGGCTCCTGGTCGGCTTGAAGCTGGGCCACCCTCTTCCTGTCATAGCCGGGATAGACCTGAACAAACGAGATACAGTTGAGGCATCAACTTAGCAACTCGGTGAACTCATCTACGCTCAACCCGGCATCGTCCAGAATGCTATTGAGCGTACCTTTGGGCATGTCTGAGGTATGCATCGGGATGACAACGAGGTTGTGAGATCCTGGTTTGTGCATTATGACGTGGCTGCCTTTTTGCCTGTGGACGTACCAGCCAGCCTTCTCAAGAGCACGGACAACCTGTCGCGGCTTTGCGGCCGGTAGACGCTTGCTCATTCCACCGTTACGGTAACGGTCTCCCTCTCGGGTATGGGGATGCCCAGTTCATGAGCGCTTTCTACCCAAAGTTGAATGGCTTCGGCAATGTTACGCAAAGCCTCCTCACGAGTGGAACCGTAGGAGTGGCAGCCTTTCAAGGCAGGCGTGTAAACGTGGAAGCCGCCTTTTTCTTCGGCCTCCAGCACCACTTCAAAGTTCTCTATTTTCGCCGTGGGGCTCATAAATCACCTCGCGAGCTATTATACCACCGCAGGCTGGCCAAACTCCAGATTTAGACCGTGCTCGTGGTGAGCCGAGAAGCGCCAGCCGCAGTACAAGGGGAGGTAGGGAGACGGCGACAGAGATAGAGATAGAGATAGAAACCGTACGGGGGAGCGGGGTGGAATCCCCCGTCGCCCCCTTTAATAAAGGGGGTGTTCCTGTGCGCTTTGCGCACCGGAACGGGGGATTCCCGCGCCACCGATGGGCCGCCTTGGTGGGTTGCGCTACACTTCACACCCACCCTGACTGGGGCCCAGTTCTCCAGGGCCAACGCCAAAGCGCGGTTCCAAATCACCCACCCAAGACGTATGGCCGTAGGGGCGAACCCGTGCGTTCGCCCGATGGTTGGGCCGACCCATGTGTCGGCCCCTACCGTTGTCACACCCTCTTGCTCGGCTCCCCGGCCAGCCCCAGCCTTGCCAGCGTCTCGGGCCTGGGCACGCCGTCGCGGTCCCAGCCACGCAGGTCATAGTACTCGTCCAGGGCCTTCTCGTACTCCGCCCTGTCCATCCTGACCCCTTTGAGCGGCTCCAGCTTGTTAGGCTGATAGAATATCTCCGGCGGCATATCGCCATCACGCCGGATGGAGCTTTCCCGCACGTTGAACATCCGCTCCAGGTTCCACACCCGCTCGCCGACCTCCATAAGCTCTTTGGGGGTGATGTCCCAGCCCTTGATAGCCCTCAGCGTCTCGCAGAAGTTCTCGTAGCCCAGGTTGGTGATGGAGCCGGGCCACATAGTGGCAAACTTGCACATCCCCAGGGCGTCAGCAATGGTGGTGAAATGCTGGGTCCAGATAGCCATGGCCGGCTTGCCCCGCCACGACTGGAAGTTGGGGTCGACGGGAATCCCGTAGATCCTGGTGAGGACATCCTCGGGCAGTCCGAAAAGCTCGAACGATGAGCGACCCCGCAGATGGCAGAAGCCACGGTTGGTGGTGGACTCTCCGAGACACGTTCCCTTGGCTGCCCGGTCATTGATGGCGCTCTCGTGGATGAGGTTCTTGCCGCGGTGCAGGTACTTCTCCGCCCCTTTGCCGATGACCTGGGCAGCCCCTACCCCGTGTTCGGCGACAATACCACCCAGCCCCTTTTTGTTGGCCATCTGGTGCACCAACCCCAGGATGGCCTCGGCGTTGCCCCACTCCAGGGTGAACGGGGCCGCCATCTCTCTGTCCACAATGCCGCGCTGCCAAAGCTCCATGAGCCAGGCGATGTAAGCCGTGGTGGAGCCGACATCCAGGCCATAGCGGTTGATCAGGTCGCCCCCGGCCAGGATTACCTCCCAGTCGGTGTTGCCCACGGCCGCCCCGAACCCGGACATGTAGTAGTATTCGGGGCCTTCCCCCCAAACCCCTTTGTACGGGCCGGAATCGATACTGAAGCGGCCGGTGCAGTGGATAGGGCAGGCGAAACAGGTGACATTCTTTGTCCGGTACTTCTCGTCAAAGACCTCGTCCTCCAGCTTGCCTTCCGCATCCGCAAAATGGTTCAACTGGTTGTTGTAGGCGGCTATCTGGCCGCCCTCGTTCTGCAGGGCGAAGATGGTCAGCGTGCCATACCGGGAGAGCACCGGGAATATCTTCGACTTCGTGATCTGTTTGTAATGGCGCTTCGCCGTCTCCAGCAGGGCTGTCGCGTCTTTGGTCTCCAGCCCTCCGCCTCCCTTAACGGCGATGGCCTTCAGGTTCTTGGAACCCATGATGGCGCCCATCCCCGTCCGACCCGCCGCCCGCTTCAGCCCCTGCATGACGCAGGCGAAGCGGACCAGATTCTCACCGGCCTGGCCGATGCAGGCGATGTGCACCTCCGGGTCCTGCAACTCCTCCATGATCAGCCTCTGAGTCTCGAAGGTATCCTTGCCCCACACCCGGGAAGCGTCCCTGAAGTCTATACGGCCGTCATGGATATAGAGATAGGCGGGCTGCGCCGCCTTCCCCGTGATGAGCAGGTGCTGGAACCCGGCCAGCTTCATCTCCGGCCCGAAGAAGCCTCCGGCATTGGCCGTCCCGTACAGGCCGGTCTCCGGTGACTTGCCGCTGACCTGGAAGCGCCCTGCGGACATGTCCATGTAGCCATTCAGCAGGCCGGCGCCGAATATCAGCGGGCTGCGCGGGTCGAGAGGCGGCGCTCCATTCGGAGCGTGGTTATAGAGTAGGTAGGCGTTCAGCCCCAGACCGCCGAGGTACTTCCGCAGCACGTCATCGGGGATGTCCTTAGAGGTAACCTCTCGCTTAGACAGGTCTATGTAGGCTATCTTTTCCAACCTCGGCCTCCTTTCCCAGCACTTTGCCTCTTATCTTGGCCACGGTGGGCGTCACCCAGGTTATGCGCCACCCTTGTCCACAGTGCGGGCACTGGATTTCCTCCTGGCCCCAGGGGACAGTTACTCTGCCTCCAAGACAACGCATGCATCTCAACTCGTAGCCCTGTTTGTCCACGGCGCACCTCCTCAATGCCGTCGGGGGGTTCCCCCATCCGAGGTGGTTAGAAAGATGCCCCATTGTATCACAACCGCGGACGGAGGGGAATCTCGCAAGTTGGACAGCATTTATCCGGCAGCCAGCCATAATCCGTGAATTGTGACAGCTTTGAGGAGGGCTGTGAGACCCAGGGTCTTTGCATTATATACGAGAGTCCCATATCGGAGAGGCCATGTCACCTGTCATGCTGAGCAAAGCGAAGCATCTGGGGAGCGGGGAGCGCCCCACCCTGAGATTCTTCGCTGCGCTCCAGAATGACAATGCAAAGACCCTGCTGTGAGACCCCTCGCCCTTGACGGAGAGCGGCTGGTGACCTAACCCTCGGTCCCTTCCCAAAATGGGAAGTCCCGATCTATCGGGATTCCCGCGTCGGGAAGGGGTCTGGGGTTAGGTAACGCTGTTGCCCCTTCTCCCTGTTCGCTGCGCTCAGGGCATGCCTAACTCTCTCCCTCTAGGGAGCGAGAGGAATCGCTTGGAAGCTTGCCACCCCGGAGGTATAATGATCTTAGGAGGTATGCTCAAAAACTGACAACAGTGCGATCGCAAATCACTTTTGCGGGGTACTTAACCGCTTTTTGGGGTCAGGGCCGCGAAAATACACTATGGCAAGGAACTTCTCATCAATCCCGTGCGGGTCTAAGGGACTTTTGCAAGAGGCTGTCAGGAGGTGACATTATGGGGTGGAGGATTGTGGTTGTAGTTGTCCTTTTGATTCTATCCCCAGGGGGGTTGAATAGCTCTGGCGCTTTTAGCCAAACGCTCAAGGTCACGCTGGACCCGGGCATGGCTGGAGCGATAGTGCCGGTGCTGAAGCCAACGGAATGAAGGAAAGGAAGATATCACTGGACATCGCTGAACGCACCAAGACAAAACTGGAAACCCTGGGAATCGAAGTATCGTTAACCAGAACAGCAGAAGAGCCCAATTTACCCCTTTCTACTGCCGCTGAACGGGTCAATGCGTTCAGCCCTGACTTTGTAGTTTCGATCCATGCAAATGCTGGTGGCGGGACTGGAACGGAAGCATGCCACACTGTGGGAAAAGTCAACTCGCAAGACAGTGAGGGGCGCACGTCACCAAAGTGAGCTTGAGCAAAAGGTGAGTGGAGTTAGGTATTGTGGTCTCGTTATCCTACGGCTATAATAGCGGCCTCACCGTCGGCCCCGACGCGACACGTCGTCCCGACATGTCGGAATCTGCGCGCGCGGAACGGACGAAAGGCCGCATGTGTCCCGGCGGCAACAGAGACAGCAGGGATTCTCCCAGCAGCGCCGGGGCGTCCAGGGCTACACTGCTCTGCGCCCGCTACTTCATGCTGGTAAGCACGCCCGTCTCGTTTTGCAACTCTCCGCAATGTGCAACTACGGGATTTTCCCATCGGAATTCAGTAGTTTTGCGGATAGCGCCTATTCTTCAGTAAGAATAGTATTGCTTAGACGTTGCCTCGGTGAGGCCGCGTGTGGCGAAGACCCGGCGAGGGTCCCCTTCTTCCCACGCCCACGGGGCCTTTAACCCCAATTAAGGAGGGTTCATGAAGAGGCTACTACGTGAAAACCTGTTGCTGCAGTTCTCATTGGTCAGCCTGGCGTTCATGGCTATCACAGCTACCGTTCTCGCAGTGTCGTTGACCAGGATATCTCGATCCAATGTGTTGGACGAGGCCACTGCCGAGGCGCGGGACACCCTCGTCCAGCGTGTCACCGGGGCGCTGGGCCCCGAAGACGTGTCCCTGGGCATGCAGGGTGAACGGTACGCACGGTTTGACCGCTTTGTCCAGGAAAGCATAGTTTCGGCTCGAACCGCCCGAATCAAGGTATGGAACCGCGATGGGATGGTCGTCTATTCTACCGACAAGAGTCAGGTAGGGCAGCGATACCCGATCAAACCGGCCCTCTCGGCAGCGCTGAAGGGGGGCATTGCCCATGAGATCTCCGAGCCCAAGGGAGTCGAAAATGAAAGAGAACGGACGCTGGGCACGCTCGTGGAGGTCTATGTACCACTGCGGCTTGAGCCCTCGCCGGAGCCTGTCGGCTCGCTGGAGGTATACCAGTATTACGCGCCCTTTGCCCACTACATAAATGAGCAAGCACGCCTGATCGTGCTCGGCGTGGCCGTGGGATTCGTGGTGCTTTACCTGTCGTTACTGGCCATAGTCGCCCGGGGCTGGCGCACAATAACCCGGCAACGAGGTCAACTTGAGCGCCACGCCCAGGAGTTGGGCGGTCTGAACGGACTCCTTCGAGGCTACCTCGATCAGCGCCAGCAGGTCCTGAATGGGATTCAACAACTGCACCAGAGCTTGCCCCAAATGACCCCCAGTCCGATCGACTGTACCCGGTGCCGCGGCCGCATCCGCAACCTGGCGGAAAAAGCAGCCGATTTCCCGGCTCTGCCCGCGGAATGAGCGTTCGGTGGAGTGGACCCCGGCCAGCCGGAGAGCACTTGAAGAGCCTTTTCCTCTGAGGAAGGACCACTGCAACCAGGCCGCGCCCGAAAATAGCGACTGACTCTGGCAGCGCCCCTAGTTTATGACCACTATGGGATCCCGGCAGCCGCGGCTACAAATCGAATCGCTGATTTGGGGCTGCCCTTAATCCGCCATCAAACTCTGGCGCCAATAGTGGCACGCGTGCCGCCTTAAGTGCGGGCCTCATCCGTTTCTCCCCCTTTCGCAAAGGGGGACGAAAGGGGGATTTTCCTGTTACACATACGGCAGTGGGAAAATCCCTCTCAGTCTCCCTTTTCCAAAGGGAGAGGTCATAGCGGCCTCTCCAAGACAGTTGCTGCACCAATTTGGTGCAAAAGATGCTGCTTTGCCAAGATTCAACGGGCGGCGGATTTTGGCTGCACAGACTCATTGCTATTCCCGCGCACAAGTTGATATAATGGGCCAAACTCAAAGGACCGGGTTGGAGGTGAAACGTGGCAACCAGAGCTTATGTCCTTATCGAGACTGCCATGGGCAAGACCAAAGATGTGGTCGGCGCCATCCAGAGCCTGGAGGGGTTGAAGTCGGTAAACGTGGTCACCGGGCCGTACGATATCATCGTGGTCATGGAGGGAAAGAACGCTGACGCCATTGGCCAACTGGTAACCGGCAAGATTCACCATATCCCCGGGGTTAGCCGCACCCTTATCTGCCTGGCCTTTTAGTGTTCACTTCGCAATGCCGCTTGGCAAAGTCTGTGAAGACAACGCAAAGTGGTGGCTAATTGGCCGCGCCATCCCTGCAGGTATCGGCGCCGCGAAACGGGAGAGATGTCAATGTTTATTTCCAGCGATTCTCAAAATACCCTGTCACTCGCTGCACATACTCATCGGGATAAGACACAAACGACTTGGCGTGCTCCGCTTTGTCCACCGTCCACAACACTGTATCCGGATTCCTGGAAGCTGACTTCAGCCTCACAGCATTATCATAAGATATCCGCCCGTCTGTCCTGCTGTGAATGAGGAGGACCGGGTATGGCAGCCGGGCTATCGCCTCTTCGGGTGAAACACTTCTCAGGTCAATTCCGTACACGGCCTGGGCCGCCAGGGTCACTCCCGGATTAAGAGACCTGGACAGCCAGTACGGTATTGCCAACCTCTTGGCCACTTCCGTCGCCGTGAGGTCGGAGAGATCGGCAAAGGCGCTGTCGGCTACCACCGCCTGCAATCGAGGCTCCTGAGCCGCCGACATCAGGGCAATGGCGCCGCCGAGGGAAAGTCCCAGCAATCCGATCTTATCGGGAGCAACACCATTTCCCACCAGCCAGTCAAACGCCCCCAGGAGATCCCGCTGCTCAAACTGCCCGCCCGACAGTTTCCCCTCCCCCGATTCGCCGTGCCCCCTGAGGTCAAAAAGGAACACCGCCATCCCCTGATCGTGCAGCCTTCTGGCCAGTTGCAGTATCCCGGTCCCTTTGTCAGCCTTGTTCGCATCCAGTCCATGCACAATGATCACCGCACCTTTTGGGTGTTCCGAATTGATATACCAGCCGTTTAGCGTCACCCCGTCGTCTCTGGACGCGAAATCGACGCCCTGATACCGCAACCCCACCGAACCCGGCGTTTGCCCGGGCAACTCGCGTTCGGCCCTGGTCGCCTGCGACGCAATGTACCAGGAACCGCCGCCGTATACCACGAATAGCGCCAAAACCACCAGAATAGCCAGCTTCAGACGGCGCACCGAGAGTCCTCCCGTCCCGATTGTCCCTGCGACCGGGCTGTGCTGAACTCCCGGCCAGTCCTGTTAGTTTAGTGCCTGGAGCGGCATTCCGCAACACCGGAAGCGATACCCAGATCCATTGGCCATTGAACCCGGGCAAAGTAGCGCCTTCTTCACCAAGTTGGTACGGCATTTGTCTTGGAAAGGCCACTATCAGGATGACCTTGCCGAAGGGGAGATGCGAGGGATTTGCGCAAATCCGCCTTCCGTCCCCCTTTACGAAACTGACCACTACCCACATTTTTGGGCTGGACACAAGAGGATCTCGGAGGCTTGGGACATAACCAGGATTCGTAAACTTCCACATAGCAGTAAGGTCAACCAGGCACTGTAGTCGCTCCGGGCAGAAACGTAGGGTGGGTGAAGCGAATCCCGACAAGTCGGGACATTTCGTAGCAACGGGAGGTGGTGGGTTTCGTCCCGATTTCATCGGGGCTGCACCCACCCTACAAAGCTGGTA
>JACQTY010000239.1 GCA_016210545.1 Chloroflexota bacterium | reverse complement strand
GGGTACGACAACGATTCCTTCATTTTAGTGCCATAAGCGTTCTGGGACAGAAAAAGGTCCTATGCCCGACGCTTTTGGGAGGGTCGCGGGGCCGCCTGGGGAGCGAGTTTTCGTGAGCGGATAAAATGCAGGAGCGCCGTTCGCGACACCTCAACGATCTTGGCGATGGAGGCCTTGGAGACCTCCTTGGCCAGCAGCTTCTGGATCTCCTCTTCCTTGCCGTCGAGTTTGGATTTTCCCAGCGCCCCCTTGGGCCGCCCAAGGAGCCGGCCCTTGGCCCGTGCGGCGGTGAGCCCTTCTTTGGTACGCTCCGAGATCAGATCTCGCTCGACTTCAGCGAACAGCCCGAACAAGGCGATCATCACCTTGGTCTGCAAGTCCTGCTTGCCCTCGAAGCGGATGGCCTCCTTGATGGCCACAAAGCGAATCTTGCGCCGCACTAACTCCTCGACGAAATGAATCACCTGCCCCAGGCTGCGGCCCACCCGCGATAGCTCACTGACGATCAGGCGGTCTCCTTCCCCCAGTAGGCCCAGCAATTCCTCGACACGCCGTTGCTCTGGACTCCTACGTGTTGAGGCCTGCACCTCGACGAAGTGGTCGATGGTGAAGTGCTTCTGTCGCGCGTATTCGAGAACGGCTAGCTTCTGCTGGGCCAGATCCTGAGCGCCGGTAGAAACACGCACATAAGCAATGGTTTTCATGGGGGATGGCTACGGAAAGGTAGAAAGATAGTTTTATTTGACAGATAGTGATTATACTATCGAGATCCTTGTCTAGTCAATATCTGTCTAAGAGGACGAGCGTTTTTCTGAACATATCCCTCGTTTCCTCTCTCTCCCTTTCGGAGGGTTCTTTCCGTGCCCACGATGCAAGAGACGGCCTACCCCCGCCTGAAGAGCCAGCTCTCCCCACAGGATCTGGCCGCCATCTACACGCCCACCCCGGACGAGCTAGCCTTGGCCGAGCGTGCTACGCGCGGAGCAGGAGCCTATCTGGGCTTTCTGCTCCTGTTGAAGACCTTTCAACGCTTGGGCTACTTTGTGCCGACCCACTCGCTGCCCCCCGCCCTCGTCGACCACCTCGCCCAGCTCACCCAGACCACGGCGGTGCGCGGGGAACTGGCCGACTACGATCGCTCCCGAACGCGCATCCGGCACCGCAACCTCATCCGTCAGACCCTCCAGGTTCAGTCCTATAGCAAGGAGGCGCGTCATGCCATGCTGGTGGCCATGCGGGAAGCGGCCCGAACCAAGGAGGAGCTGGCCGATTTGATCAACGTGGGCCTTGAGGAACTGGTGCGCCAGAAGTATGAGCTTCCTGCTTTTGACACGCTGGTGCGGGGGGCGCGTCATGTCCGCAGCGTCCTCTACCACCACTTCTACCAGCAGGTGGACACCCGGCTGAGCCCAGAGGAAAAAGCGCGCCTTCAGACGCTGTTTGATCCGGAGCCCTCCTCCCACTTCACGCCGTGGAACCAGCTCAAGCAGGAACCGGGACGTCCGACCCTGACGCAACTGAAGGTCTGGTTGGACCGGCATGCCTGGCTGGCCTCCTATCGCCTCGGATCAGCGGCGCTGGAGGATCTGCCCGAGGCGAAGAGCCAACACTTTGCCGCCGAAGCCCGGACGTTGGATGCCGCCCGCATGCTGGAGATGGAACCCCGAAAACGCCGGACCCTGGCCGTTTCCCTGCTCCAGGTCCAGTCGGCGCGTCTGCTAGACGACCTGGCGGAGATGCTCATCAAACGCCTGTCCGCCCTTCATACCCGGGGTCGAGAGGCGCTGGCCGCTTATCAGCTGCGCCATCAGCAGCGCACCGACGAGCTGATCGCGACGCTACGCGATGTGGTCGCCGTCTACCGCACCCCGGGCACCACCCAGGAAAAGTGGGCGGCAATGGAGGCCTTGCTGCCCAACCAGGGAGAGGCCATCCTTCAGCACTGCCAAGACCATCTGGCCCATGCGGGCGACAACTACCTGCCCTTCCTGGGACGCTTCTACAACAGCCATCGTGCTACCCTCTTTCGCCTGCTGCGCACCCTCCCCCTGCAGGCCACCACTCAAGATACGACCTTTGAAGAAGCCCTGCGCTTCCTGTTAGAACACGAACACCAAACCGGCGAATGGCTGGTCGTACCCGAGGACACCCACCTCGCCCTTTCCTGGATGCCCGACGCCTGGCGGCCTCTGGTCCTCCCACCGGGCCACGCCGAGCAGACACCCCTGCGTCTGCATCGCCGCTCGTTCGAGCTGAGCGTCTTCTCGCATGTGGTAACCGAGCTCAAGTCGGGCGATGTGTGCATCCCCGGCAGCAACCACTTTTCCGACTACCGCGACCAGCTCCTGTCTTGGGAGGACTACCACCGCGGCATTGCCGCCTACGGGGAGATGGTCGGACTACCCACCGAAGGCGCCGCCTTGGTCGCCCATTTGAAAGCGCGGTTGACCACGGTTGCCCAACAGACCGACCGGGCCTTCCCCGACAATGCCCATCTGCACCTCGACAACGGCCAACCCATCCTACGTCGACCCGAGAAAGTGGCCATCCCGGTCGGACTGCGGGCCTTTGAACAGCTCATCGCCGAGCGGTTGAAACCCACCCACCTGCTCGAGGTGCTGCGCGACACCGAGTATTGGCTGCACTGGACCCGTTTCTTCGGCCCGATCTCGGGCTACGAGGCCAAGCTCGACGAGCCCATCGCACGCTATCTGGCCACCACCTTTTGTTATGGCTGTCAGCTCGGTCCCACGCAAACCGCCCGCTCGCTGAGCAGCATCGACCGGCGACAGCTCTCCTGGGTGCATGGGCGGCACATTTCCCCGGAAGGACTGGACCAGGCGGTTCGCCAGCTGATCAATGCCTACCAGCGCTTCGCACTGCCCCAGCGCTGGGGCACCGGCAAGAGCGCTTCGGTCGACGGCACCAAGTGGGATCTGTATGAACACAACCTGTTGGCTGAATACCACATCCGCTACGGCGGCTACGGCGGCATTGGCTACTACCACGTCTCCGATACCTACATCGCCTTGTTCTCCCACTTCATTCCCTGTGGGGTGTGGGAGGCGGTCTACTTGCTCGACGGGTTGCTCAAAAATCGCTCCTACATCCGACCCGATACCCTCCACGGCGATACCCAAGCTCAGAGCACGCCCGTCTTCGGCTTGGCGGCTCTCCTGGGCATTACCTTGATGCTCCGAATCCGCAACTGGCAACAGCTCAACTTCTATCGCCCCGACCCCAACCTCTCCTTCACCCACATCGACGCGTTGTTTTCCGAGTCGATTGATTGGGTGCTGATCCAGACCCATCTACCCGATATG
>JACQTY010000244.1 GCA_016210545.1 Chloroflexota bacterium | reverse complement strand
GTGGATTCACAGGAGAGCGCTGGAGAGGGGTCCTGCAACCAATTTTGTGCCTCCATTAGCAGATGATTCCGTTCTTAGCGGGGCTTATCGCTTGCCCAGAAGGTCCACCTTGCCTCCGTTGCGCCCGTCCAGGGCATTGAAACCGAAGCGGCGTCCGCTCTTGCCGTTCACTCCGGAGATGGCCCGGTCAATATCTTCCCTGGTAAACCCCGGCGTGGCTGACCGGGGGGCTTTCTCCGGGCGCTCTATGACCAGGCTGTAGAGGACCTCTTGCACCGCTGCCGGGGTGAACCCCTCCGTCCGGCGAGACAGGTAGTCCCGCTCTGGCTCATCTACGGGTATCTTCTGGCACAGCAGGTCGATAAGTTCCCTCCGGCCTTCGAGCGAGGGCCGGGACAGCTTTATCACCCGGTCAAAACGGGACGGCCGTTCGCCCAGAGCTTTGTCGAGTTTTTCCAGGCAGTTGGTGGTAGCCACCGTGACAATCTGTTTCTTTTCCTCGATGCCGTCCAGTACGGCCAGCAGAGAGATCAGGGCCGGCCCGCGGCTGTACCCGGACTCCTCCCTGTCCTCCCCAATGAGGTCTATATCCTCGATGAAAACGATGGTCGGGCTGAGGTCCTGGGCCAGTTCGTAAAGCTCGGTGATGTAGTCATTAGCCGCCGCGGCATAGGCGCTGGTGGTAATGCAGGTTGTCCCCTCCGCCTCCGCCATCAGGGCCTTGCAGATGACGGTCTTGCCCGTGCCCGGCTCGCCGGCCAGGATGATCCCCCTCCTGGACGGTATGCCGTACTCAGCCCAGAGCTCCCGCTTACCCAGAAATGCCGTTGTATTCGCCTTGACGTCGGCCTTTACCGCGGGGTCCAGCACCACACTGTCCCAGGCACGGGCCGGAACGTCCAGGAAACGGATACGTCCGCCGAACTCCAGCTTTTTGCCCCGGTAGAAGTTCTTCTCCCTGGCCAGCGCCATAACGCCGGCGGCGAACGCCCGGCAGTGCTCTTCCGTATCCGACGGGCCTTCCACGTGAACGGAGGCCCGCCAGGCGCGGGCCGTGTCCAGGGTGACGATGAAGTGGTCGTCGCCCCTGGAGAGGAGTAGCTGCCCGTCGACGAGCAGGTTTTCGGCCTTGTCGTGATCTGTGTGCACGTCGGCGAATTTCGGTTCGGGGGCGGCGCATCCCAGCGTCTTGTAGACCGTCCACCCTTCATCGGCGGCGTACCGGTGAAGCGCCCAGCCCAGCAACTCGTTATAGTATCCGGGCAATACCCCTGCCGCGCGCACCCGCCGGCCCTTGCCCAGGAACCGGTCGATGGCGGTCTTGTTCTTCCGCTGCTGCCGGTCCAATCTGCCGTTATGCCCGATGCCAGGTACGAAGCCATCGCCGACCTCGTCGGGGTCCAGGAAGTGTTCCTCAGAGTCCATCCCCTGCCTCCGCTGGTACTGATGGTTTTTGCCCTGTTAGTTTAGCACAAAACGGCGACTGCTTCTTGCCACAGGCCGGCCTGCTATGGGGGAGCGCCACTGTTCACGGCTGGCAACGCGTCTTATGACCTGGGCCAAGCGCACATGCAAAGCAGTTTCTTATGTAAGACGGGCGGCGAATTGACGAACTGTAGACACCCGAAACGACAGCAGCGATAGTTGTGGTAGGGTAGGCGGAGCGAAGCACAACCCACTACCCGGGGGCGCAAGGCAGCCAAAGAGCGGCCGGATACGGATCTCGAATAGGTGTTGGTGGGTTTCGTCCCGACTTAATCGGGCCTGCACCCACCCTACCCGTCAGAAGGCCATGCCTGACCAGATCCCTTTGGGGGAGAGAATTGAAGCGGGTTAGTACAGACTAACCGAGAACGGTACTTCCGGACATTTCGGGGGGTCTACCCACGAGCGCTTGAGCCTCTCGCGTACCCCATCAGCTTGTACGCCAGTTGGGCCGCCAGGAAGGCGCAGGACTTGGGGCCTTCTCGGGGGTTGAGTTCAGCAATGTCAAAGCCGACAATGCGACGCTTCTTGGCCACGGCGCGCAAGATGTTGAGGGCCGAATACCAGCCTATACCCCCCGGAACGGGGTTGCCCACCGCCGACATTATCGAGGGGTCGAACACGTCCAGGTCGACGGTGATGTAGACGTCCCGACTGAGGCGGGAGGCCGCCTTCTCCACAAAGCTGTCATCCCATTCCCTGCCGTCGGCAAGAAACGGCTGGTCCTCTTGCCCCTTCAGGAAGTCGGCCTCCTCCTGGCTGTAGGTGCGCACCCCCACCTGCGTCACCGGGCAAAGCTCCCGCAGCCGGCGGGCGACGCAGGCATGGCTGAACTTTGTCCCCAGGTAGGAGTCCCGCAGGTCGCAGTGGGCGTCCAGGTACAGCACCGATACCCTGGGATAACGCTTCAGGCAGGCCCGCACCGCGCCCACGGTGATAGAATGCTCGCCGCCCAGCATCACCGGCAGCTTCCTCCAGCCGAGGATTTCAGCCACCACCTCCTCCACCCGTCGCAGCGTCGGCTCCG
The DNA here is from genome assembly GCA_016210545.1 of Chloroflexota bacterium. GTDB lineage: Bacteria > Chloroflexota > Dehalococcoidia > JACVQG01 > JACVQG01 > JACVQG01. Next base: position 9,208 of record JACQTY010000244.1, on the reverse strand, counting down.
GGCCGGACATGTCGGGCTGGAAGTCAGGTAGGGTATGGATACCAACCTTGAATATCTCGGTGTTCAGCTCCGGGTCGTAGAACTCCAGGACCTGGGAGGCGTCGATGATGGCCTGGGGGCCCTCGCGGCAACCGCTATGCCAGTCGCTGGTAGCGTCATAGGGCACGGGAAGGACGACTATGGAGCTACGGTCTAGCTCCTCGTAGGGGGATGGTATGCCGCCGAAGTGGCGGCGCGGGAAGAAGACGTCATGCTTCATTGGCTCGGACACCCACGTTCCCCGTAGTTGTCCCGATGTATCGGGACCATACCAGCCCGCTGGATTGGGGCAACTACACCTGGGCCAATGTGCAGGTTCACGCTGGCTTCGGAGTCGGCGTAACTAGCAAGTCCCGCAGGGAGGCGCGCTTTTTCCGTTTGGCGAACTGCCCGTTGGCCCTCTCGGCCAGCGCCGTCACCATGAGGGGCAACGCAATGGTGGCGTCAGAGTAGACAGTCACCGACTTGGCGTCGGCGGCCACCTTGCGCCACGACTGGGCCTCGCCGAAGGTGCAGCCGCTCAGCCCGCCCCACTGGGGGTTGTCCGATGTAATCTGAATGGCAAACTGGTGCCCCTTAAAGTCCTTATCGAACAGGTAGGTACACAGCCCGGCCTGCTGGGTGAAGTTCTTGGGCGTGCCCCCGCCGATAAAGACTACCCCCGTGTTGGGCATGGAGAAGGAGACCATCTTGATCATGTCCACCACGTCCTGGGCCACGTCCATCAGGAAGGGGCTATTGTGCTTGACCCGGGCGGCGGCGAAGGCCGTCCCGTAGACGCTGTCCCCCAGGGCCGGGCACATGATGGGCACCCCGGCCCTGGCAGCGGCGGTGATCATGCCCTCGTTCTTGGTCTTGCCGGCCACGGCCTTGCCCAGCCGGTACAGGAACTCGTGGGTGGTGTACGCCCGGTCGTTGGGCAGGTTGCAGGAGAACTCCGCGATGAAGTCCTCGGTGGCGTGCAACTCATCGTCCGGGATGAGCACGTCGTATATGCGGCTGACGCCGTCCCGGGCGAGGGCGAGGTTATCGCAGTCGGCCTGGCCCACCCAGTGAGGGTGGCCCAGGGTCTCGTGCAGGTCGTGGAACAGGTTGGCGCCGGTGCTGACCAGGCAGTCGATAAGCCGGTTCTGGACGAGGTAGACCATGAGCGAGCGCATGCCCGCCGGTATCATGGCCCCGGCCAGCCCGAAGAAAATGGTTGTGTCGTTCTGCAACATCTCGTCCCACACGGACGTGGCCCTGGCCAGGTTCCGCGCCTGGAAAGACGTGCCCTCCATCTTGGCCACCAACGATGACACCGAGTATGGCGGCGCCACAGACAACGGACTCACGTCCGCGTGGTGGTGCTGATAGTGTGTCATGGGCTTAGATTCTCCGGCTCGAGACGCCGGAGCCGACGGGGACGCCAACAACGGGTCCCGCTTCGATTTCCATGATGGGAAGGCAAGGCTCGATGGGGTTGGGGCACTCCAGCCCACGGCGAAGGAGGTAGCTGCGGGTGCGGACAAGCTTCAGCCTGTCCTTGAGGTCTCGCACAATGCGCTCGAAGTCGAACTCCTTGCAGGAGAAGACATCGATGTTGACCATGCACCTTTCAACGAAGGTATGGATGCTGATATGGCTTTCAGCGATGGGGACTATTCCGGAAATCCCCCAGTCCTCTGGTTTGACGCCCACATACCGAAAGACATACGGCGGGGCAATCTTGGTCATCCCAATCTCACCCGGGTAGCGATCCAGTAAATCGTAAACTAATTCTCGGCTTGCCATCACCTCACGGTCGCTCCCATACCCGTCGATGATCAGGTGCATCAAGACCTCCTTACGTTGTTACGTTGGGTATCTCATGACGAGACATTCACCTCCCGCCCCTATCTTGGACTAATAGCCCCGATCCATGGGGTCGGTAACCCGGGGTACTAGATTATTCTAGTTACCAATAAAATACGATACAACGATTTCCCTGCTAATGCAACATTTTTTCGAGGAAGTTTTGAAACGATTTTCAAACGAAGCTGGCGAGAGCAGTTCGCGGCTCGCGAAATGGCGAGTTGGACTCCCGCCCCGGCTTCGACCGGGGGGCCTGTCGGGCAGGGGCAGGCCCCGTCTGTCTCCGTCTCCGTTCTCACCGTCTCTGTCTCTCACCCCATGTCCAACAATATGGCTCGCAGATTGAACAGGGCGGCGGTTGTAGCCAGTCTCTTAGCCTGGAGCCGCGGGAAATTGAGATTTCGCGGATAGACCTCCGAACGGCCGGGGGCGTCTACGGCGATGTGGACCGTCCCCACCGGTTTTCCTTCCAGCGTATCCGGTCCCAGGACACCCGTGACGCCAATGCCGATATCTGCGCTCAGCCTCGTCTTCACCGCGGTGGCCATAGCTGCCGCTACCTCGTGGCTGACAGCCCCATACTTGTCGATAAGCGCGGCGTCGACGCCGTTGGCGGTCTTCGCTTCGTTGGAGTAGGACACGATGCCGCCCTTGAAGTACGCCGAGCTGCCCGGCACATCGGTTATGGTACTTGCCAGAAGCCCGCCGGTGCACGACTCCATGGTGGCCAGGGTCAGCTTCCTTCGCTTGAGCAGATTACCCACTACCACCTCCAGGGTCTCGTCGTCCACGCCCCAGACATATTTGCCCAGAATACGGCGGGACTTGGCCTCCATCTCGTCCAGCAACGGCTGGACCTCTTCCCGCGTCTTGCCCTTGGCAGTGATCCGGGCATGGATGCCGTCAGGCTTGGCGTAGATGCCGATGCTAGGGTTCGTGGACGAGAGAAGCGGGCTTAACATCTCATCCACGGTAGCCTCGCCGAGGCCGTAGTTCTTCAGTGTCCGCGAGAGGATGATCTCTCCCGTCAGCCTGGGCCGCAGCCGCGGTAGCACCTCGAACTGCCACATGCGCTGCATCTCGGCGGGTGGTCCTGGCATAGACGCCAGTATCCTCCCGTCGCGCTCCACCCACCAGCCCGGCGCCGTGCCGCGGGGGTTGGGTAATGCCTGCGCCGACGGTATAAGCGTAGCCTGCTTCAGGTTGCGTTCCGGCATGGCAAACCGCCGCGAGGCAAAGAAGTCCCGCAGCCACTTCTCCAGCGCCGCGTCCACTTTCATCTCTTCTCCAAGCGTCTGGGCGATGGACTCCCGGGTGAGGTCGTCTTCGGTGGGGCCTAAGCCGCCGGTGACCAGGATGAGGTCGGAACGGCCCCAGGCCCGTTTCAACACCTCGACAATCCGGTTCCGGTTATCGCCGACGGTGGAGACCCAGTAGAGGTCTATACCCAGCAGCGGAAGCTGGCCGGCCAGGTAGGAGGAGTTGGTATCGGTGATTTCGCCGAGAAGTATCTCAGTGCCGACGGATACAATTTCTGCCTTCATTTCCTAACCTCGTGCGCTATTTGCGCAGGCATTATATATCCAGGTGTGAGGGTTTGCAATACGCCTTTGCAACTGGGGTGGCGGACCGAATCCCCCAACCCCCCTTCGGCAAGCTCAGGGCAAGCTCTTTAGTAAGGGAGGCGAAGGAGGATTCCCGAAAATCCACGCCTTGAGAAGTAATCGGCACTCTGCTAAAATCCAGCTACACGAATTAAGGGGGTGCCGGTATGGCTGCACCGCTCGACGGTATAAAGGTTGTCGACTGGACCATTTACCAGCAGGGGCCGGTGGCCTCTCTGATGCTGGGCGATCTGGGGGCAGACGTCATCAAGATCGAGCACCGCGTGACCGGCGACCCGGGCCGCGGCTTCACCGGTATTATGGGGCTGCCGCCCTCCGCCATCGGCGACCGCAACTTCTATTTCGAGACTAACAACCGCAACAAGCGGAGCCTCACCGTTGACGTGAAAAAGGGAAAAGGCAGGGAGATCGTCTACAAGCTGGTCAGCCAGTCGGATGTGTTCATACACAACTTCCGTCAGGGGGTGCCGGAGAAGGTGGGGCTGGGCTACGAGGAGCTTACCCGGATCAACCCGCGACTGGTCTACGGCTGCGCCTCGGGCTTCGGTCCGGAGGGGCCGGAGTATCAGAGGCCGTCATTCGACGCTGTAGGGCTCGCTCGCACCGGCTACCTGGACATCTGCGGCGTCCCGGATATGCCGCCCCAGTACCCTCCCGGGGGACTGGCCGACCAGATGGGCGCCACCATGCTGGCCTACGGCGTCCTCGCCGCCCTGCTAGCCCGGGAGCGCCTGGGCGTGGCGCAGAAGGTGGATGTCTCACACATCGCCAGCATGGCCTGGCTGCAGAACCTGATCATCTCTCAGTTTCTCATCACGGGCAAGCCGCCGCCGCGCCACCGCCGGGAGCGGGCCGCCAATCCCATGAGCAACTACTACAAATGTGGGGATGGGAAGTGGATATTCCTGTCCTTCATGCAACCGGACCGTCACTGGCCGGCGTTCTGTCGTTGCGTTGGCCTGGAGCATCTTGAGAAAGACCCCCGCTTCGCTGACTCACCGGCGCGGCGGAAGAACCGCGAGGATCTCATCCACATACTGGATAACCTGTTCGCCCAGCGGCCGGCAGCCGAGTGGGCGGCCAGGCTCAGCCAGGGCCGGGACCTGGTATATGAAGTGGTAAATTGCATCCCCGACCTGCTCAACGACCCGCAGGTGCAGGCCAACAAGTATATCGTGGAGATAGACCACCCTACCTGGGGGCCGACCCGCATGGTGAATGTTCCCGTAACGTTGAGCAAGACCCCTGGAGAGATAAAACGACCGGCGCCGGAGTTCGGCCAGCACACCGAGGAGATACTCCAGGAGATCGGTTACTCCTGGGAGGAGATAACGGGACTGAGAGAAGCGGAGGTCATCTAGGCAATGGCAGATTTAGACCCCCATTGCCCTCTGTGCAAGCTGGAGAAGCTGACCACCTGGTACCACGAGGAACCGAGCTTCGTAATACTGGATTGCGATGTCTGCTGGGTCCCCATGGGCGTCATGCGGAAACACGGCAACTGTGAAGACGATCCCGACTACACGCGCATGCTGAATAAGCTGATGGAAATAGCCGATCAGACGCTGGGAAAGGGCAACTGGTGGATCGACCCCATCCAAAGGAGCGTCCCCGGCCATACCCATGCCCATGCCCGGCATAAGGGGTGGTGGTAGAGGACCACCACTCTGCCCGTTCCCGTTCCTTGCGTCTATTCACTCCCCCGAAGCCCGTCATTCCGAACCCCGTATCAGGTACGGGGTAGGCTTTGATTCGGAATCCAGGTGAGGCGGTGCGAGTGGATTCTCCCGACTTGTCGGGACCGGAATGACAATGGGCCTATTTTCGGAGCGATGGTTCATCCGCCTGCGGCGGACCGCGAAGGATGAAAATAGACCTCACCCCTGTAGCCCCCTCTCCGAATCGGAGAGGGGGCAGCGAAGCGGGGGAGAGGTTATTTTCGAGGGAGACGTTCATGCCCGCTTGCGCTGGGCGCCGCGAAGGACGAAAATAGCCCGCCCGTGGCCGTAGTCGCCCAATTCATTGGGCAAACCCTGCCCGATAAATCGGGCAACTACATTTTCATGGGGCTATTTTCGGGGGAAACGTTATGAGAGAGCTATGAAGCTATGAGGACAGGTTACTTCCACGCTATCGGGGGGGCCGCCGGCGACATGATCATGGCGGCGATGGTAGACGCCGGCCTGTCCCTGGACGCGCTCAAAGCTGAACTTGCTAAGCTTCAGGTAACTGGCTACACGCTTTCGGCAGAGCCGGTGCAGCGACGGCACATTCACGCTACCCTCATAACCGTCGACGTCGTGGAGGCATACCCCGGCCTGCGTTCCTTGAACGGGCAACTGAAGCTCGTCCGGGAGTCGATTCTCCCCGACCACATCAAAGAACGCGGCGAGACCATCTTCCGCCGCCTGGCCCAGGCCGAGGGCAAGGTCCATGGAGTCGCCCCGGAGAAGGTACGCTTCCACGAGTTGGGGGTAGTGGACACGGTGATAGACGTGATGGGCGCGGTCATCGGCATGGAGCTTCTGGGGCTGGAAGCCGTCTATTCCTCTCCCCTGCCGGCCGGCAGCGGCGCCATAGAGACGGAGCATGGCACCTATCATCTACCGGCCCCGGCCACCCTGGAGCTGATGGCTATGGCGGGCGCACCATTGAGAGGTGAGAGGCGAGAGGCGGGAAGTGGGAAACAAGGGGGGGTGGAGGGGTCTCACATCCCACCCCCCACTTCTCACTTCTCATTCGAGCAGACGACGCCTACGGGCGCAGCCATCCTGACCACGCTGGCGACGTTTGAGCAGCCATCGCTGTATCTGGAGCGCATCGGCTACGGGGCGGGCAACAATGATATGCCCCACGTGCCGAACGTGCTGGCCCTGTGGCTGGGAAATAGCGAGAACATAGGGGCGTCCCGACCCTCCGGCGCTGCGCCCCTGCTCCTCGTCGAGACCAACATCGACAACATGAGCCCCGAGGTCTCGGCCTACGTTATGGAGCGGCTGCTGGACCTGGGCGCTCTGGACGTGTGGTTCACCCCCATCCAGATGAAAAAGAACCGTCCGGCGATTACCCTGAGCGTCCTGTGTCCCGCCGAACTGGAATCGACGGTGGTCGAGACGGTGTTCCGCGAGACCACAACCCTGGGCCTCCGGGTTCAGCCGGTGACACGCCTGGAGGCGGGCCGGGAGCAGGTGCAGTTCGATTCCAGCCTGGGAGCGGTCAGGGTGAAGCTGAAGTATTTCAACGGCAAGGCCGTCAGCCTGGCCCCGGAGTACGAGGACTGCCGCCGTGTGGCCCTGGGAAAAGGGATCTCCCTGGCGGAGGTCTATCGGGTGGTGAGCCAGGAGGCGGCAAGGAGGCTTTTGAAGTAAGATGCCCATAACAGAGGATCTGCCGTCCGTTTTGAGAAGGGACAACACAGAAGAAAAGCTGGTCGCGATCTGCCAGAAGAACGACGTCGTCCTCCTGGCAGTCTTTGGCTCCTTTGTGAGAGGAGAGGGGAGGAAGAGGAGCGACGTTGATGTCCTGATAAAGTACAGGGAGAATTCGCTTAAGACTCTCTTCGACCTGGTGGCATTACAGCAGAAGTTGAGAAACGTATTCCGGCGCAAAGTTGACCTGGTTGAAATTGGTGGGCTCACCAACCCTTACATCCGGCAGGAAGTTCTGAAGTCCATGAAGGTGATCTATGAAGAGCGATAATGCCTACCTTCGGGACATTCTGGATGCGTTGGACGCGATTCAAGCTTTCGTTAGGGACAGGAGCAAAGAGGACTTCCTCAGCAGCGATCTGCTGCAGAGCGCGGTAATCAGGAAGTTGGAAATCATCGGAGAAGCTACGAAGAAGTTGAGCAAAGAATTCAGGGGCAAATACAAGCACGTTGCCTGGAAGTCCGCAGCTGGTATGCGCGATCTGCTAATCCATCATTACCTTGGGGTGGATGCTGGGCGGGTGTGGGACACGGTCAAAGAGTCTTTGCCCTCGTTCAGACAACAAATCCATGACATATTGGGTGAAATAGAGAAGGGGCAGAGCAGCTCGTAGTGGGTGCAGGCCCGATGAAATCTGGCCGAAACCCACCGTTAAGTCGTCGGGTCACGGTCTCGACTTGTCGGGATGCCCGTACAGACTAGCGTAAGTCCTCCTTCTTCGTCCGCGAGTGACACGACGCGTGATGAGTAATCGCTCGAGATTCGGTGCTTCGTGCGAGGAGGGGCCAACATGGCCAGGATTGAAATCACCCCCGGCGTCTACTGGGTCGGCGCTGTAGACTGGCACGTCCGCGACATCCACGGCCTAACTGTCCGTCACGGCGCCACCTACAACGCCTTTCTCATCCTGGACGACAGGGCCACCCTGATCGACACGGTTAAGGCCCCCTTCGCCGACGAGATGATGGCCCGCATTCGGGAGATAGTCGACCCCAAACAGATATCCTACGTGGTCAGCAATCATGTGGAGTTGGACCACTCAGGCTCGTTGCCCCGCATCCTGCAGGAGGCCCCCAACGCCAAGGTCATTACCGTAGAGCGGCACGGCGAGACTGGCCTGGCGCGGAGCTTTCACGCCAATTGGCCCCTCATCCCTGTCAAGGAGGGCGATAGCCTGGAGATAGGTCGGCGACGCCTGTCCTTCTACCCCACCCCCATGCTCCACTGGCCGGACTCGCTCATGACCTATTCCGAGGCGGACGGCGTCCTCTTCTGCATGGACATTTTTGGCCAGCACCTCGCCACCTCGCAACGCTTCGACGACGAGGTGGACCTGGACGTGGCCCTGTACGAGGCGTCGGTGTACTACGCCAATATCATGTGGCCGTACCCCACGCAGACGCTCAAGGCCGTGGACAGGATCAAAGCCCTCAATCCGCGAGTCCTGGCCACCAGCCACGGCGTCCTGTGGCGGGGCCACAAGGAGAAGATAATCGACGCCTGGACCAGGTGGGGAAAGGGAGAGACCCGCCCCAGGGTGGTGATCGTCTTCGACACCATGTACGGCAGCACGGAGACCATGGCGCGGGCCATCAGCGAGGCCGTCGCCGCTGAAGGCGCTGAAGCCAGGCTCTTCTGTCTCTCGAAGACGCACCGCAGCGACGTAGCCAATGAAGCGCTGGAGGCGCGGGCCATCCTGGTGGGCTCGCCGACCATGCACAACACCCTCTATCCCACCGTGGCCGACTTCCTGGCCTATCTCAAGGGACTGAGGCCCCGCGGCCGCCTGGGGGCCGCCTTCGGCTCCTACGGGTGGGGTGGCGGGGCAACGAAGGCCGTTCGGGAGGAATTGAGGCTGGCGGGCATGGATGTCCGGGAGGCAACCCTCGACGTCAAGTACGTGCCGGATACCGCCGACCTGGAGAAGTGCCGACAGTTGGGACTGGAGATAGCGCGTAGAGTGAAGTCGGGGACGGTTGAGGGATCTTCAACATCGGGATCGTAGCGCCGGTAAGACTCGCCACTGAGGCGGACGTATCTCACCCTTCAAGCTGTGACATTGCTCCGAAGATCGCCACTTACCCATTCCCGCGGAAGTCCCTATTCATCGGGAGAATTCGTGCCCCACCCCTCACCCCTGGATTCCGGCCCGGTGGCCGGAATCACTCTTGTCCAAATTAGGTTTTTTCGGAGTGAGCTTTTGACGACAGAATTTGGACAGCAAGGTTGCCCTCACCCTGACCCTCTCCCGCTGCGGCGGGCGAGGGGAATGTTTTTGAGGG
>JACQTY010000243.1 GCA_016210545.1 Chloroflexota bacterium | reverse complement strand
TGTTTCCCTTGGGCACACCCATGGGGGGTACACGGCCGTAGGTCCCGCCGCCGAACGTGCTCGCATCTATGGCATGGGCGCCGGCGGCCTCCACCATCTGGGCCAGCACCTTGCCTTCGTCCTCGGTAACGCCGGCGGTCGGCCCGAACTCTCGCACATTGAAGCGCGGCCAGAATGGGAAATTTGCCCCCACAGCAGACTTGATTGCCTGGAGCACCTCTACCAGGAACCGGCCGCGGTTCTTGATGTCGCCGCCATATTCGTCGGTGCGTTTGTTCCAGTAAGACGATTGGAACTCGGCCAGCAGGTAGTTGGTGGCGCCATGGACCTCCACGCCATCGGCCCCGGCCTTCTTGGCCCGGACGGCTGCTTTGGCCCATTCCTCCGCTAGCTCATGGATCTCAGAAATCGTGAGCGCTCTGGTATCGGCGCCAGAGACCTGGACGACCGAAGGAGTGACCGGCGCTTCTCCGTTCACCGAGCGGCAGATAGACTGGGCGCCAGAGTGCTGGAGTTGGACGACAAGCTTGGCCCCGTGCTTGTGGACCGCCTCGGCGAGCTTCGTTAACCCGGGGATGTACTTGTCATCATCGATATTGTAGCGGATCGGCCCGCTCCGCCCCTGGGGCGCCCTGATGCAGTTGACCTCCATGATGATAAGCCCGGCGCCCCCGCGGGCGCGCGCCTCGTAGTAGTCGATGCCCTGCTGGGTGACAAAGCCGTTAGCATCGGAGGTGTTTGAGGCCATGGGCGACATGGCCACGCGGTTCTTGACCTTCATCGGTCCAATGGAAATGGGCTGGAATACGTGCGGATACGGTTGGTTGGCCATCTTTAGCTCTCCCTTCCCTTTTCGAACCCCAGCACTACGGAGGTCTCGCGTTGTCTGTTGGGGATTAACCAGTATTTTAGCAGAAGTTCATCCTTGTTGGGAAGGGGGCGAAAACCGTGTTTTCGATAAAAGGTGCTGGCCCACTCGGCCGCGGCCCATGTGCCCACCAACAGCCGCGGCGTGGTCGTCCGGGCAATGAGATGTACCAGGAGTCCCGACAAGTCGGGATGCTCTTGCGCTGGTGGGCGGTGAGGACGTAGGCATGGCGGATGAGGGTGACATCCTGGACCGTTTCCAGGCCCATTATTCCCAGCAGCTTCCCCGCTTCTTCCCACCCCCAGAAGGTGATGCGATGCATCTCCTCGCTCAGTTCAGCGATGGGCATGTAAGGCTCGTGGTAGCAGTCAGCGGGGATGTGGCCCTTGTAAGCCGTCGCCGCGTCGTTGACGATGGCGTAGATGGCGGCTTCATCTTGTGGGGTGCACAGGCGGACTCGCCCCGGAGCAGACACGAAAAACCTGCCTCTCTAGCGGTCTAGAATGTTGACAAGCGGGCATAGCAAAAGAGGCTCTGCCTGTACGAGGCGAGCTGCACCCACATGTCGCCGAGCCGCGAGACATCCGGCACTGCTCCATAATACCACAGTCTCGCGATGTCCACTTACCGGGGGTGGGGGTGAATTTCCTCTCGGCCTGAATGGGGCCGATGGACCGCGTGGCGCAGGTGGGTAGCGCGCTGAAAGAACATTTGAAAATGAAGTAAGCAGACTGCCGCCAGGTGCGGCTTTTGCCGCCCTGTGCCTCGTATGGGCAGGCCGTGCCTGATCAAAGAGCGCGATCTTGAGAAATTACCCAAAATGGCCGTAAGACCCATTGACAACATACACTACATTGTGTATTATACGAACATAAGTTCTTGCTTCCAGTATGGTCGATAGCAGAGAATATTCCTATGCAGGTAAGAAGGTCCCCAAAAGTTTGGAGGACGCGCCCGGATGGACGAGTATTGCGACAACGAACACTGTGAATTCCCCGCCGTAACCAGTGTTCCAGTATGGGATGGCTCGCAGGAATCATGCAGATGGCTGTGTGCCACATGTCTCGAGGCCTATACGATTGGGGTTCAATATGGGAAGTACGTGGCTCGCAAGGACCCTGCGGGGAGAGCACCGGGAAACCCAGTCAGCCAATGACAGCGTGGGGTGGGGGGACAATCCCCAAAGAGTGCATAATGTAATCTGAAAATTTACTAACCCGTTGCCGGATTGTAATGGCGTGCACGTATCGCAGCACAGGGGCTCAAGTTCGCCGAAGGTTTCATTTATGATGGAAGTGAACAGGCAGGCCTATGCCCTTTCGGGATCAAACCAAGATGCGCCGCAGGTCCGTAATAAACTGGTCAAAGGTTTTGACTTTTCCACTGACCTCTATTGGCTCTTCTGACATGACATAGGCACCGTCTGTGTCCGCCTCTACAATGGCTCTCCCCTTCTTCATTGGGGAGCGCGTCGCTAGCGTGCCATCTTCGTCAGGTGGAGAGCAAACGGCCGCATATTCCTGTTGGTACTGACCTGATCAGGCATGAAAAGCAGGAGCGAGCTAATCAGGGCACTCGTCGTGCCTTGCGTCTAGTATTTGGTGCGTCTGCACTTGGATACGGGGAGCAACGACATGGGGTGGCCCCTCGAAGCCTGTAATTGCGCCACCTATCGTCACCCGCAACAGGTCGTCCTTTCTGAAGGGCTTCAGGCAGAGGTCACACTTGGCCTGCTCGATACCCAGGTCAGGCACTTCAGGAGCATCTCAAGCTGGCCTGAGCTTCGGGCTAATCACCTGAGCGGAGATGTCTTCCAACATTTCGCAGAAGCAGTCTCCGCACAGGCCGGCGTGTCCTGTGCGGTACATCTGCTCCGCCCCTTCTCGTGAGTCGGCGGTGACAAAGACGTAGCTGATCTCCCAGTTGCAGCCTCCGCACTTGGGCGTCGAACCTCCGTCAATCATCTCGACGCCTTGCTTCGGCTCACCTGATTCAGGGTCGATGTAGTCTCGTGCTTCGAGCTTGAAGACTTTCATTTCGGCTCCTCCTCTACAAGCCCCTGCCGTCTATGGGGTGGCCTTAGAACCGCCTGCCCGTATGTACGATGCTTTGCTATTTCAGCGGTCTCCAAATGAAACGGCGTTGTGACCAGTACCCACATCTACTTCCGTTTACGTCTCCGCCGCAACCGCGCCTCGAGCATCTATATGCCACCAAGGTGTCACAGCTCATCGAGAACAATATCCTGCTTAGGGTGGTCCACGCGATACTTTAGAAGCCTGACAGTCTTCTCTTCGATTTGCTTCCTCCGTCTGACGTACTCCAGTACTTTCTCGTGGAATTCGAATGCCACTATAACGCTCTGAACCATTTCGCTATCGCCATTCGCCAATTTCCGAACTAGCCAGTTGTCATACTTGAGTATTTGGTTGAGGTTGGCTTCTGTGCAAACACCAGTTTTCAACTCGAGGCACGTGTACTTGTGCAGAATGTCAACCGAGTCCACGGAAGTTACGTGGGTGAGAAAAACGTCCATGACGGTGTTGAAAGAAGTGGGTACGAAATTTAGGAAATCTTTGTAATCGCCGATGATGTCCCGTAACTGGCCAAGGCGAAACATATTCATGAACCAGGCATTCAAGTTGCCCTCGTATGTTATTTGGCCTCTGCGGTTTGTGTCCAGTTTGAAAGGAAGGCCGCTCTTGCCAGTGCCGCCGTAAGGTTCTGGTATCTGTGTCACGGGGCTGAAAATCGGGTTATTCCTGAGGAGAAGCCTTATGAGTTCTTTCCCTTCGTCGGTAGTCAAGGGATGTTGGCTCTTCTTGCCGATGGTGTCCAGGTCGAAAGTCCATATTCGCCCTTTGTCGCGTAAGTCCAAGATGTCGCTCATTCGAATAGGTTTCGAGAATTGCCTGATCACGGGTTCTATGCAGACGCGGTAGGGGTACTTCTGTTGAGGGTTCCCGTATAAATCGGTTTCGTCGTAGAATGCTCCCGTAGTTATCCGCCACAGGCCGTATATCCCAACATTGCTCACGTAGAAGAAAGCGAGGTCTCCAGCCTTTATCCCGGAGAAACCGGCAATAATCTCCGCATTCGTCGGTTCGTGAGCATGAGCTATGCCGCCGTAGATGCCAAACCTCATGCATTTGGCAAAGTTTTCTTGACTAGTCAGGAATATGTGGTTACCCATGTAGCGGCCATCCTATATCGGTACGGTGATGCCTTGAGATCTTACCGGTGGCAGACGCTCTTTTAACATTCTTTCTTGAGGGATTTGTTGCCATCATACGGATGCGCCGTTAGTGCATTTGAAGTCAGCGTGGCTCACTCACGCTGCCCATACAATGCCCCCGGCCACTGCCTGTCAAGATGGCTGCACCAGAGTTTTCTCCCAGGGGCAGCCCGCGCTTTGTGTCTTTGTCCACCTTCCCCTTTTCGCGGCGTCAGCGAGCAGATTATGCTCTACCGGCTGGAATGGGCCCCACGCCCCTCCTGTTTTGGGTACGGTAACTCAACGAACCCAATGAACTCAATACACACAGCGGATATTGGTCCCAGGCTACTTCGATTCCCTCAAATACTTGAGGACCGATAGGGTCGCGGTAGCCCCATCGCCGGCGGCGGCGACCGCCTGCCGGGGCGAGTTGTGCCGTACATCGCCCACGGCGAAGACGCCGGGCACGTCCGTCTCCATGGACTGGTTTGCGATGACCTCGCCGGTGGGCGAAAGGGGGACCTTGCCCTCCAGGAAATGGGTGTTGGGATCCAGCCCGATGGCCACAAACACACCGTCCACCTTCAACGCGCTTTTCTCCCCCGTGTCGGCGCGCCGGAGCCGGAGCTGCTCCACCTGGCTGCTCCCCTCCGCCGCCTCCACCACTGTGTCCCAGATGAACTCTATCCTGGGGTCGGCAAAGGCTCGCTCCTGAAGGATGGGCGTGGCCCTCAACTCGTGGCGGCGATGGATAACGCTCACCTTCGAGGCGAACCGGGCGAGAAACAGGGCATCGGTCAGGGCCACGTCGCCGCCACCCACCACAGCCACCCGCTGCTCCCGGAACAGCGGCCCGTCGCAGGTGGCGCAGTAGGAGATGCCCTTGCCCCGTAGCTCGTTTTCGCCGGGGGCGCCCAGCTTGCGGTGCTCCGAGCCGGCGGCGATGATAATGCTCCTGGTCGTATAGGTCTGACGGCTTGTCTTCACTACCTTTAGCTTGCCCTGAAGCTCCACGCCGGTAGCCTCGGCAATGGTCACTTCCAGACCGTGGTGGTTGGCCTGCTCCAGCATCCGCTCCCCCAGCTCCATCCCGGATATGCCCTGCGGGAAGCCGGGGTAGTTCTCCACCGTGTCGGCGTTAACTATCTGGCCGCCGGCCATTGCCCTTTCCAGCAGGGCTACTTTGAGCTTGCCGCGGGCCGCGTACAATCCGGCGGTAAGGCCGCCGGGCCCCCCGCCGACAATGACCAGCTCATAAACTTCAGCCACGGCCCAGTTCGCCTTCCGCCTCGACCATATCGAAGAGCATGCGAGTATCGAAGAAGCCGTTGATGCGCACCTCGCCGTTGATGACCAGAAGGGGCAGCAGCAGTTTCTCCTCTTTCACCCGCTCCAGCCACTGCCCGTACTTCTCCCGGTTGACCGGGATATCGAGGTCGTAAAAATCGATCTTCACTTTATCCCCGTACGCCTGCTTCAACCTGTCCCGCGCCTCTTGCTGCGGCCCCGGCGTGAGCCAGTTCACGCCGCAGCTCTCGGAGCACATCTTGGCGTTGTCCTTTTGCTCGTATATGGCGACGGTGATCCGGCGCTTCATTTCTTGGCCTCTCCGGGCGAGGCCAGCAGGCTATCCAGGTCCTTCTTGAATTCAGCCTTGGGCCGGTAGCCGATGAACTGCTTGGCCGGCTGGCCCTTCTGGAACACAATCAGCGTCGGGATGCTGCGGACGCTGTACTTGTTGGCGATAGCCGGGTACTTGTCCACGTCCAGCTTGCCGAAGTCCATCTTGCCGTCGTACTCCTGGGCCAGCTCCTCCACAATGGGAGATACCATGCGGCAGGGCCCACACCACGCCGCCCAGAAGTCCACCAACACGGGCAGAGTGCCCTTGGTTACCGTGGCATCAAAGGACTTGTCATCCAGTTCTATTGGTTTAGCCATAGCTTTTCCTCCATCATGGCCTGCGGCAATCCCTGATCGACGGTCTGCTTGGCCAGACGGATAGCATTCTTGATCGCCTTGGCCTGGCTGCGGCCGTGGGCGACCACCACGTTGCCTCGCACACCCAGCAGGGGAGCGCCGCCATATTCGGAATAATCAACCTGCTTGCCCACAGCCCGTAATGCGGGCCGGAGCAGCAGGCCAGCCATTCTGTACTGCACCTTGCTTTTCAGCACCCGGGTCAGGGCGCCGACGATAACCTCCGCCATGCCCTCGCTGGCTTTGAGCGCCACGTTGCCCGTGAAGCCATCGGTGACTATGACATCGGCCACCTGCCGGTGGATATCCCTCCCCTCCACATTGCCGACGAAATTCAATTTGGCCTGCTTCAGGACCTGGTGGGTAGAACGCACCAGTACGTTGCCCTTTATCTCCTCCTCGCCATTGGACAGTAGTCCAACGCGGGGATTGGCGACGCCCCATACCCGGTTCATGTAGATGGTCCCCAGGTAGCCAAACTGGACCAGATAGGCCGGACGGCAGTCGGCGTTGGCCCCGATATCCAGAAGCAGGACCGGACTGCTCTGTGTCTTGATGAGGGCGCCCAGGGCCGGACGCTGTATGCCCGGCAGCTTACCCAGCACTAACAGGGCGGCGCAGACCATAGCGCCGGTGTGTCCCGCCGATACAAAGGCGGAAACGCCTTTGGTGCGGAGCAGCTTCATGCCTACAACGATAGACGATCCCTGCTTGGTCCGCACTGCCTGAGCCGGGTGCTCATCGAACCCCACCACTTCGGGAGCATCGACAATCGATACGCGTGAGTCCAGGCCCTTGAACGCGTCAAGGCGGGGTTGGATTGCCCCCTTTTGCCCTACCAGTACAACCTCGATCCCGTACTCCCGGGCAGCCTCCACCGCACCTTTGATTATTTCGCCGGGGGCGTGGTCCCCGCCCATAGCATCTATAGCTATTTTCACCCCTGGTTTCCCGCCTCCTTTTCTACCCCGGAATGGGCCAACTCTTTGCTGGAATCACGGGCAGTTGGGACCCGCTCCCAGAGATCACATCGTCCCCCCCAACGGGCCAGTATCTTGCTGCCGACGGACAACTGGGCGATCTCGCAGAGGTTGGGGCAGGACTTGCATTCGAACGACGAGGTGCGATAGTCCCGCTGGCTCGATTCGAACCCCTGGAACTTGCTCCGCTGGCCCGGCGCCATCTCCTCGTGGGCCAGCATAGCCGCCCCGATGGCCCCCATGACCTCGTGGTTGGGCGGCACTATCACCTTGTGTTCCAGGTTCTCCTCGAACGCTTTAACTATGGCCTGGTTGAAGGCCACACCGCCCTGGAAAACGATGGGCGGCTTTATCTCCTTGCCCAGACCCACGTTGTTCAGGTAGTTGCGCACCAGGGCCTGACATAGGCCATAGAGGATATCCTCGGTGGTATGGCCCACTTGCTGCTTATGTATCATGTCCGATTCGGCGAAAACGGTGCAGCGGCCGGCGATGCGCACCGCCGTCTTGCTATAGAGCGCCCGCGGTCCGAAGTCTTCGATAGCAATGCCGAGACGCAGCGCCTGGTGGTCGAGGAAACTGCCGGTGCCGGCGGCGCACACGGTATTCATGCCAAAATCGGTGACGATGCCGCCGCGGACGATGATGATCTTGCTATCCTGGCCGCCGATCTCTATGATGGTCTGCACATCAGCAACGTAGTTAAGGGCGGCGACAGCGTGGGTGGTGATCTCGTTCTTTACCACGTCAGCCCCCACCACCACCCCCGCCAGATACCGGGCGCTGCCCGTAGTCCCGACGCCGGCGATCTCAACCCCTGCAGGCAACTTATTCTGGACCGTCCTCAGGCATTCCTGGACCATAGAAACAGGCTTGCCCTGGGTGCGTACGTAGAGGCTGGAGAGAAGGTTGTTCTTCTCGTCGAGGACCGCCACCTTAGTCGTGACCGAGCCCACGTCGATACCCAAATAAGCTTTCATCGTATCTGTCCCTTCACGATAGTAATATTCTACAGCAAGCGGGCCTATTAATCCACCACCCGACACGACCAAAATCCACCGCCAATTGAATTTCGCTGAAGGAGCGGTCACATCACCAAATTGGTGCAAGTATAGCCTCTCCCTTTGGAAAAGGGAGATGGAGAGGGATTTGGCAAATCCCCCTTGCGTCCCCCTTCAGAAAAGGGGGAGAGACGGCCAAAGCCCGCAGCTTTTCTGTTAGGAATTGTTGAAAAGTGGACTCCTTTACGATTCAAAAGTGGACTTGAGGGAACTCTTTGAGTGGGTAGATAACAGAGTGAATTACTCGGTTCTCCCACCATATGCGAAGCTCTAGGG
>JACQTY010000238.1 GCA_016210545.1 Chloroflexota bacterium | reverse complement strand
CAGGCAACCGTAAGAATAATGGAGGATAAAATATATTCTGAAGATGCATGGGTTCGTATTGAGGGCATACATTCCAGGTCTGTGGACAAAGTTCAAGATACTGCTATAAAACTACAAGTAAAATGGTATCTTGAGCGCGGTGTTTATATCTTTGTAACCGTCCACGGGACGGATACCAAGTGATATTTGATGAAGGAAAATTTCCAGTGGCGTAGCTTCACCTGGACTATTAGGTCGGATGGCAAATGCCCCGAATGTGGCAAGGCCACGGTCTGCTGGCAGCATTTCTATATGGCTGAGCGGTATGCCAGGGTCCTGCGGCGACTGAATCAAGAGCAAAGCAATACTCCTACTGACAGCGAGGCCACGCCGAGCTAGTCTTGCCCGCATTATGGTCTCCGTCTGCCAGCGTGATTCGTGAAGAGGGCAGGTCAGATCCTTGAACATCCTCATCATTGGCTCAGGCGCCCGCGAACATGCCCTGGCCTGGACCATTCGCAAGAACCCCGCCGTGGGAGAGTTGTTCGTGGCCCCGGGGAACGCCGGCACTGCCGGTCTGGCCCAGAACATCCGCATCACGGCCACCGACATCAAAACCCTCGCCGAGGCCGCCCAGAGCCTGGCTATAGACCTCGTCGTCGTGGGACCGGAGAACCCTCTCGCTCTCGGCATTGCTGACCACCTCAACTCCCTGGGTATCCCCGTATTTGGACCAACCAAAGCAGCCGCACAGATCGAGGCCAGCAAGGTCTTCGCCAAGGAACTAATGCTCAAGTATGGCATACCTACAGCCAGGAGCGAGACCTTTGCCTCGGTTGAGCAGGCCCGGGCTTATGTAAAGTCGCAGCGGCCTCCTGTGGTGGTAAAGGCCGACGGCCTGGCCGCGGGCAAGGGCGTCATCATCGCCCAGTCCCGGGAAGAGGCCCTGGCTGCCCTGGACGACATCATGGACAAACGAGCCTTCGGCAACGCCGGCGACCGGGTGCTAATAGAGGAATGCCTTTCCGGCCGCGAGGTGAGCCTGCTGGCCTTCACCGATGGCGATGCTGTCGTCCCCATGGTCCCCGCCTGCGACTACAAGCGCCGGGACGATGACGACATGGGGCCGAATACGGGAGGCATGGGCGCCTACAGCCCGCCGGGCTTCTTCGACGACAACATGATCAAGTTGGTGCATGACACCGTCCTGCAGCCGACAGTCCGCGCCATGTCCTCGGAGGGCCGACCATACAAGGGAGTCCTCTACGCCGGCCTCATGCTCACCGACCAGGGCCCCAAAGTCCTGGAGTTCAACGCCCGCTTCGGCGACCCGGAGACTCAGGTCATCCTTCCCCGCCTGGAAACCGACCTGGTCGAGATAATGCTGGCGGTGGTATCTGGTAATCTGGGACAAATTAGGATAAAATGGAGCGCGCAATCCTGCGTGGGTGTGGTGCTGGCTTCAGGAGGCTATCCGGGGCAGTATCGTACTGGTTTCCCGATCCGGGGGCTGGACGCCTTGCCTCCTGAAATCGCTGTCTTCCACGCTGGTACCCGGCAGGGACAGCAGCCGGGGGCGGTGCTGACCGACGGGGGGCGGGTGCTGACAGTGGTAGCCAAAGGCAATAGCGTGGGCGAAGCTCGTTCCCTGGTTTACAAGAACCTGCCAGCCATTGAATTCGAGGGTTGCCATTACCGAAAGGACATTGCGGCCAGAGAAACGGTGTAGTTGGCTGGTGATGTTTGTCAAGTACTTAGTGTGACAAGAGCCAAAACGCGAAATCGGTGGTTGGGTTTGTTCCAAGGCGAAAACCCCCTATCCCCCTTTACGTAAATCCCGATGCATCGGGACGTTTCCCGGCGGGAATCGGGGCGGGGGATTCTCGCCATCCGTTTCCACAATGTCACGCTATTTTGCTAATGACCATCATCGGGCCTGACATTACAATTGGCACAGGAGCGACGTTGCCTGACGTGGCGCAGTATATGTAATCGGGAGGAGTGACATGAGCGAGCTTTTCGGCTATGCGGGCAAGATACTCAGGGTAGACCTTAGCACAGGTGGCATCTCAACTGAATCTCTCGATGAGGCCACCTGCCGCAAGTACCTGGGCGGCACCGGACTGGGCGCCAAGGTCCTGTACGACGAGGTCCCGCCGGGCGTCGAATGGAACGCCCCCGCCAACCGCTTCATTATGGGTTCCGGCCCGCTGGGCGCCACCCGTATCGGCGGCTCCGGCACCTTTTCGGTAGTCACCAAAGGGGCCATGACCGGGGGTGCGACATCTACTCAGGCCAACGGCTTCTTTGGAGCCTTCCTGCGCCTTTCCGGTTTCGATGCCGTGGTAATCCAGGGCGCCGCCCCGAAGTGGGCTTATGTTTACATCCACGATGGCGCCGCCGAGATTCGCGATGCCTCTAAACTACTCGGCAAGACCACCTGGGAGACAGAAGATGCCATCAAGGCCGAGCTGGGCAAGCAGGGCCACGAGATGAGCGTTTTCGGCATCGGGCCGGCGGGCGAGAACCAGGTCCGCTTCGCCTGCCTCGTGGGCGACCGCGGCCATGTGGCGGCCCACAACGGACCCGGCGCTGTCCTCGGCTCGAAGAGGCTCAAGGCGGTAGCTGTGGCCCGAGGGCAGAACCGGATACCCCTCAAAGACGGGGAAGCGCTCTCGGCAATTGCCAAGAACCTCATCGAAGGCATCAAGGCCAGCCCCGGCATGCTGGACGTGTACAACTGGGGCACGCTTCAAGGCGTGCTGGGCGGCAACAAAGCCGGATGGCTCCCCGTCAAGAACTACACGACCAGCGCCTTCCCCGGCGACGCCGAGGCGCTCAACAAGTTCAGCGCAGAGTCGATCCGCACCAACTTCAGCCCAAAACCCCACCCCTGCTGGGCCTGCCAGATGCACCACGCTCACATCATGACCGTCCCCGATGGCCCGTACGCAGGCAAGACCATCGAGGAACCCGAGTACGAGGGCCTTTCGGCCTGGGGGCCGGTCATCGGCAACGCTGATGTCTCGTCCGCAGCATTCCTGGCCAACGAGGTAGACCGTCTGGGAATGGATACCAACGAATCGGGATGGCTTATCGGCTTTGTCATGGAGTGCTACGAGAAGGGCCTGATCACCAAGAAGGACACCGAAGGCCTGGAACTGAAGTGGGGCAACGCCGAGGCCGCCCTTCAGATGCTGCACAAGGTGGCCAACCGTCAGGGCCTGGGCAACATCCTGGCCGAGGGCCTAATGCGCGGCTCCCAGAAGCTGGGCGGCGAGGCGGCCAAACTGGCCATCTACACTCAAAAGGGCAATACGCCAAGAGGCCACGACCACCGCGCCAACTGGTCGGAGATGTTCGACACCTGCACCTCCAGCACGGGCACCATAGAGGCGACGTCGTTCGTTTCGCGGAAGCTTTTCGACCTGCCGCCGATGACGGACATATTCTCGCCGGAGCAGATAGTGCTCAAGATAAGCAAGACCAAGGGCACCATGCCCTTCGAGGACTCTCTCGGGGTATGTATGTTCAACACACGGACCGACATGCCCGTCCTGGTGGAGGCCGTCAAGGCCGCTACCGGTTGGGACTTCACCTTCCAGGAGGCTATGGGAGTGGGCCGGCGGGCGGTGAACCTGTTGCGGGCTTTCAACATGCGCCACGGCCTGACCGCCGAAGAGGACGCCCCCTCCACCCGGTACAGCTCGACCCCGGTCGACGGTATGGCCAAAGGCAAGAGCATCGCCGAGGTGTTCCCACAAATGCGGGCCAAGTACTATGAAGCTATGGGCTGGGACAAGGAGACGGGCAGGCCGTTGCCCCAGACGTTGAAAGACCTGGGACTGGAGAACGTGGCTAAGGACCTGTGGGGATAGGATATCCCTTCGCCCCCTTTAGTAAACTGAACATGTCCCACATCTTGCGCTGGACACAAGGGTTTTGAAGGGGGGATACACTATTGCAATAACTGAATGCTACCCATCTTCGGGGTCAGACATATCGAAAT